>NZ_JBFANM010000066.1:0-68836 GCF_040674815.1 Nonomuraea sp. NPDC049709 | reverse complement strand
AGTCGACCGCACCAACCACCGCGCAAACACCACCATCAACGTCCTCACCGAACATCGGTTGACAGCAGCCCCAAGCCCTTAACTTCCCGGCATTGGGACTAGTGGAGGCCCGCCGATGATCCGCCTCATCACCGCCGCCGTCCTCGTTCTGAGCGCCCTGAACGCTCCCGCCCACGCGGCCGGCGTGCCGACCTACACCTGCGACACCGTCCGCGGTGACCCGGGCGTGTCGGTGCTGTTCGGCCACTGCCACGCCTCGCCGGGCGCCGTGACCAACGGCCGCTTCAGCGGCGAGGCGATCGGGGTGGCCCACACGGTCCCGCTCAGGATCAAGTGCGTGAGCGGCGGCACGGCCGCCCTTCCCGAGGAGGTCACGCTGGTGGACTGCACGCAGATCAGCTGACCCGCGGCCCGGGGGCGCGGTCCGCGCGCCCCCGGGAACCACGGCCTCATTCGGCCGGGCAGACGGTGCCGGCCGGCGGCAGCTTCAGCTCGGTCAGGTACGCGGTCGCGTGCGCAATCGGGCACCTCTTGCCGCTGAGATACATGACGTGCCCAGGCCCGTCATAGCCCACGGTGACCGACCCCGGCACCATCCGGGTGAAACGCTCGGTCCACGGGAAGTCACCTTCCAGGGAGCCGACTCCCAGCACCGGCGGCACCCCGCGCACCTCCAGCGGGCGGGCCGGGTTGGCCACCGCCTCCGGCCAGCCGATGCAGCCCAGCGCGTCGAACGCGGCCCCGGCGAAGCTCGGCGCGACCTCGCGCAGCTCGCGGCGATACTCCCTGAGCTGCCCGTATCCGGTGTAGCCGCGCTCGTCGCCGCAGGTCATGGCCAGCATCCCGGGCATCGCCCACACGTGCGCGTTGCCGAGCACCCAATCGGCGAACCCGGACCCGTCGCCGCGCCGCGCCCGGTCGACGGACGTGGCCAGGGTGAGCCAGTTGGCGGCGTCCGGGCCGGGATCGGGGACGAAGCTGAAGCTGCGCAGGCGCCAGCCCGTCAGCTCGCCGGCACCGAACTGCTCCGACGTGACCGGGATCGGGTCGCGGTCGGCGGCGCGGGTGAGCTCGCGCCAGACCTCCGCGGCGTCCTCCCCGTGCAGCGCGCAGGCGGGCGTCTCCGCGCACCAGCGCCCGAACCGGGTCAGCGCCTCCTCCGCGCCGCGGAACGCCACCAGGTTGACGGCCGGCCAGCCCTCGGTCTGGTTGATCACCCCGTCCACGTACATGGCCCGGATGCGCTGCGGGAACAGCCGGATGTAGGCGGCCGCGGCGACGCCTCCGTACGAGTTGGCCATGAAGCTCAGCCGCTCCTCGCCCAGCGCCCGGCGGACGGCGTCCATGTCCTTGGCGACGGACAGGGAGTCCAGGTGCGCGAACAGGCCCGTTCGGTCGTCGGCCCGGCACGCGGCGAAGGCTCTGGCCATGGTCGCGGCCAGGGCGGCGTACTGCTTCCGGTCGCGGGGCTCGTACAGCGCGAACGGGGCGCGGGAGCACGAGGCGGGCATGGACTCGCGCCAGACGGTGGTGCGCGGCCGGTAGGCGACCAGGTCGAAGCGGCGGCGCAGGTCGGTGAGGTCGTCCGCCGCGTGCTTGAGGTCGTCGATGCCGTTGGCCCCGGGGCCGCCGGGCACGCCGAGCACGCTGCCGACGCGGCGCGCGGGCCCAGTGGTACCGGTGGCGGGCAGGCGGGCCAGGTCCAGCCGGACCTTCGGGCCCTGGGGCCGGGCCCAGTCCACGGGCACCTCGATCGTGGCGCACTCCATCCCGGCCGGCACGTTCGCGCCCGCGCACGGCCGCCACGGGAGCCGGGGCGTCTCAGCACTCGCCGGGGCCGTCAGCGTCATCGCCAGGGCCACAGCCACCGCCCCACTGATTCTGCCGAACATGTGTCTCCTCCATCCGACTTGTGGTCACCTCGCCCAGCCTCGTTCGCGGGCCCGGCCGCGGGCCACGGGGACGCCCGCCGGATCCGTTCGGGACATCCCCCGGGGGCTCACCGGGTGGCCGACCCGGGACGGGATCGTCACGCTGTAGGGGAGGAGAGAGGAGCAAGCCGGTGCGGATCTGGCGCGAGCTCGCCTACACGCTGACGCTGCCGCTGCTGGCGGCGGTCGGCCTGGTCCACCTGGTCGTCGTGCTGCTGAGCGCGCTCGCCTCGGCCTACGTCGTCGGGCTGCCGGTGCTGGCGCTGTGCGTGCTGGGCGCCCGGCGGCTCGGCGCGGTCAACCGGGTGCTGGCGGGGAGGCTGGCGGGGGTGCGGGTGGCGGCGCCCGAGCCGTTCCGGCCCGGCCGGGGGCCGGTGAACCGGCTGGGCTCGGCGCTCGGCGACGTCACCGGCTGGCGGGCCCTCGTGCACGCCTTCGCCCGGCTGCCCGCGGCCGTCCTCGCCGTCGCGGTGGCCGCCGGGTCGTGGGGGTTCGGGCTGGTCCTGCTCGCCTGCCCGCTGTGGTGGCGGACGTCGGCGATCCCGGCCCTGACGCCCGGCGGCTGGCCCGGCGCGCTGCTGATGAGCGCGGCGGGGGCGGTGCTGCTGCTCACGGCCCCGTGGGGGGTGCACGTGGCGCTGGCCCCGGAACGGCTGCTGGCGCGTACGCTGCTCGGCCCGGCTCCCGGTCAGGCCCGCATCCGCGCGCTGGAGGAGACCCGGGCGCTGGCCGTGAACGACGCCGCCGCCGTGCTCCGCCGGGTCGAGCGCGACCTGCACGACGGCACGGCCGCCCGCCTGGTCGCCCTGGCCATGAGCATCGGCATGGCCAGGGAGGAGCTGGACGCGGCCGACGACCCCGTCCGGCTCGACCGCGCCCGTACCCTCCTCGACAGCGCCCACCGCAACGCCAAGGAGACCCTGTCGGAGCTGACCGACCTGATCCGCGGCATCCACCCGCCCGCCCTCGACAAGGGCCTCGAGGTCGCCCTGGCCACGCTGGCCGCGCGCGGCCCGCTGCCCGTCGACCTCGACGCCGACCTGCCCGACCGGCCCTCGCCGGCCATCGAGACCATCGCGTTCTTCTGCACCGCCGAACTGCTGGCCAACGTGGCCAAGCACAGCGGCGCCCGGCGGGCCGCCGTCCGGGTGCGGTCGGAGGACGGGCTGCTGCGCCTGCGGGTGTGGGACGACGGCGAGGGCGGCGCGGTGGTGGGTGCCGGGTCGGGGCTGCGGGGGCTGACCGACCGCGTACGGGTGGTGGACGGCGAACTGGTGATCCACAGCCCCGCCGGAGGCCCTACGGTGGTCACCGTCGACCTCCCGCTGCACTCCCGGACGGAGCAGGCATGCGCATCGTGATCGCCGAGGACGCCGTGGTGCTCAGGGACGGCCTGTGCCTGCTGCTCACCTCGCGCGGCCATGAGGTGGCCGCGGCCGTGGGCGACGGCGAGGCCCTGGTGGCGGCCGTGGCCGAGCACCGCCCCGAGGTGGCCGTGGTCGACGTCCGCATGCCGCCGTCCCACACCGACGAGGGCCTGCGCGCCGCGATCCGGATCCGCCGCGACCACCCGGACCTGGGCGTGCTGGTGTTCTCGCAGTACATCGAGACCCGCTACGCCGCCCGGCTCCTCGCCGGCGGGGCGCAGGGGGTCGGCTACCTGCTGAAGGAGCGCGTCGCCGACGTCAGGGACTTCCTGACCGCCCTGGAGCGCGTCGCGGCCGGGGAGGCGGTGCTCGATCCGGAGGTGGTCACCCAGATCATGGGCGCCAGCGGGCGCGCCGACGCCCTCGCCCTGCTGTCGCCCAGGGAGCGGGAGGTGCTGGCCATGATGGCGCAGGGCCGCTCCAACAGCGCCATCGCCGAGGCGCTGTTCCTCTCGTACGGCTCGGTGGAGAAACACGTGACGCAGATCTTCACCAAGCTCGGCCTGACGCCCTCGGACGGCGACCACCGCCGGGTGCTGGCCGTCCTGCGTTATCTCCAGGTGGGTTCCGGCTCCTGACCGTGCAACCGAGGGTCGAAGGCGACAGCCCCGGGGACGCGTTGCGCGATCTGTACGCCCTGTTCTCGGAGGAGCCCGAGCTGCGCGGCCGCATCCGGCGCGGCGGAGCCGGCCCAGGTCCTGGAGGAACGGACCCTAGACCCCCAGCTTGACCGGCTCCCGCCGCTCCACGGCGGGCGCGTCGTCCTCCTCGTGCCCCTCGACCGACAGGTTCGGCAGGATCCGGTCCAGCCACCGCGGGCACCACCAGTTGAGCCGTCCCAGCAGCACCATCGTGGCCGGCACCAGGAACCCGCGGATGATCGTGGCGTCCACCGCGATGGCCACCGCCAGCCCCACGCCGAACGTCTTGACCATCGCATCCGGGTAGGCGATGAACGCCACGAACACCGCCACCATGATCAGCGCCGCCGACGTGATGACCCGGCCGGTCGAGCCGAGCCCCTCGGCCACCGACCGCGCGTTGCGCCCGTGCCGCAGGTACGACTGCCGCACCGCCGTCAGCAGGAACACCTCGTAGTCCATGGACAGCCCGAACAGCACCGCGAACAACATCAGCGGCACGTAACTCTCGATCGGCACCGAGAAGAAGATCGTCTGTACGTACGAGGCGCTGGCCGGCGCGTCCATGCCCACCAGCCCGCTGCCCAGCCCGATCGAGAACACCATGGCCAGCGCCCCGAACGCGGCCCCCAGCGACACCAGGTTCATCACCGCCGCCTTGATCGCGATGACCGGCGCGCGGAAGGCCAGCAGCAGGAGCAGGGCGCTGAGCAGCACCACGACGCCGATCACGAGCGGGGTGCGCTCGGCCATCCGGTCCCCGGCATCGGTCAGGGCCGCGACCTTGCCGCCGACGTGCACGTCCACGCCCGGCAGGGAGATGGCCCTGACGTCCCTGACTACCTGGGCGGCCCGGTCGTCGCTGGGGGCGTACTCGGTGATGGTCTGCAGCAGCACCGAGCGGCCGGAGGTGTTGACCTTGGGGTCGGCCACGTGGGCCACGCCCTCGACGGCCTTCACCTCGCGGACCAGGTCCTCGACGACGGGGTCCGCGGCGTCTTCCACCTTGGCGGGCAGCTCGGCGACCACGATCAGCGGCCCGTTGGAGCCGGGGCCGAAGCCGGTGGCCATGAGCTCGTACGCGCGGCGCGGCTCCGAGCCCTTCGTGCCGTACCCCTCGTCGAGCGCCCCGAGCTTCAGCGCCAGCGCGGGGGCGGCCAGCGCGCCCAGCACGACGACGCTGGCGAGCAGCACCTGCCACGGGCGGCGCGCCACCCACGAGCCCAGGCCCGCCCAGCCGGAGCCGGACGAGCCGGCACTGCGCAGGAAGGGCACCTTGAGCGCGTTGACGCGGTGGCCGAGCAGCCCGAGCAGGGCCGGCACCAGCGTGATCGAGGTCAGCACGGCGGCCACGACCGAGATGCCGGTGACCCAGCCGAGCGTGGCCAGGAGGGGGAAGCCGGCCAGCATCAGGGCGCTCAACGCGATGATCACCGTGCCGCCGGCGAACACGACGGCCCCGCCCGAGCCGGCCACGGTACGGCGGACGGACTCCACGACCGGCACCCCCTCGGCCAGCAGCCGGCGATGGCGGGACAGCAGGAACAGCGCGTAGTCGATGCCCACGCCGAGCCCGATCATCGTGGCCATGATGCCGGCCTGCTTGGGCATGTCCACGACCCACCCGAGCAGCCCGATGATGCCGAGCCCCGAGGCCACACTGACCAGCGCGGCGAAGATCGGGATCATCGCCGCCACCAGCGTCCCGAACGCGAAAACCAGCACCAGCAGCGCGCACGCCACGCCGATGATCTCGCTCGGCCCCGTCTTGATCTCCTTGTCGGCGGGGGTGGAGCTGTCGGCGGGCACGACCTCCAGCCCGGCGGCCCGCGCCGGGTCCGCGGCCTTCGACAGGGCCTGCGTGGTCTCGGCGATCTTGTCGGAGTCGTTGCCCTCCAGGCGGATGGTGATGAGGCCGATCTGCAGGTTGGAGGCGATGCCGCCGACGCGGTACGGGGTGTCCACCCGCTCGACGTGCGGCATCGTGCGCAGCCGGTCGACGGACTGCTCCACGGCCTTCTTGCGGGAGTCCTCGGTGAGGGGGCCGTCGGCGGAGTAGAGGAGCAGTTGTACCGTTCCGCCCGTGGCGTAGCCGAAGCCGGTCTTCATCAGGTCGTGGGCGCGCTGCGCGTCGGTGCCGGGGATGCTGGCGTCGCTGCTGGTCGGGCTGGGGAAGGCCAGGCTGCCGCCGATCAGCGCGGCGGCCGCGAGCACCCAGCTGATCAGCACGATCCAGCCGTGTCGCGCGCACCAGCCACCCAGACGTCCCAGTAACCGCGTCATCGCTCAGTCCCCCGGCTCGACGACCGTCCTGTACGGTCGTACAGGACATACGATAAAACGGGAAATATCCGGAAGGTTGTCTTCCACAGGGAATGAGACGATGACCACACCCGACGACACCCGCACCCGGATCCTGGCCGCCGCCAGGGAGCTGTTCGCCGAGCGTGGCTACGCGGCGACGTCGCTGGCCGACATCGCCGCCGCCGTCGGCCTGACCAAGACCGCGGTCGCCTACCACTTCCACCCGAAGGACCGCCTGGCGGCCGAGCTGCTGTCACCGGCGGCGGGTGACATGCTGGCGCTGCTCGACACCTCGTACGCGAGCCGGGGGGAGTTCGTGGAGGCGCTGGTCGGGTTCGCGGTGCGCTATCGCTCGGTGATCCGCCTGTTCATGGAGGACCTGGCCGCGGACGACGCGGCGACGACCCCGGGCTCGGAACGCGACACGGTCCGGACGTTCCGGGACGAGATCTACGCCAAGCTCGTGGGCGACGACCCCGGCCCGGAGGCCAGGCTCAAGAGCTGGGCGCTGCTGGGGGCGCTGCAGTGGGGCGCGGTCAGGACGATGGACCTGCCGGAGGAGCAGGTGCACGCCGTCCTCCTCGAGGCCGCCCGGGCGTACTAGAGCCCCAGCACCTCGCGCTCGACGTGGCCGAGCGCCAGCCGTACCGCGCCGAGCGCCACCGCCTCGTCCCCGAACGTGGAGGCCACCACCTCCGGGGCGCTCACGCACAGCTCGGCCAGGTGCCGCCGCAGCGGTTCGAGCAGCACGTCGCCGGCCCGCGCGTAGCCGCCGCCGAGCACCAGCAGGTCGGGGTCGATGGCCAGGGCCAGCGCCGAGGCGCCGATGGCCAGGTTCTCGGCGTAGCGGTCCACCCGCCGCAGCGCGTCGCGGTCGCCCGCCAGCGCCGCCTCGAACACCTCCGCCGCCGAGGCGTCCCTGACCAGCTCGCGGGCGGCGTCCTCCCAGCCGACCTGGCGCAGCGTGCCGATCTCGCCGGCGGCCCCGTTGCGCCCGGGATGCAGCCGCCCGCCGATCAGGACGCCGGCGCCCGCCCGGTGGCCGATCAGGACGTACACGACGTCGGAGGCGTGCTGCGCGCTGCCGCGCCAGTGCTCGGCCAGCGCGGCGAGGTTGGCGTCGTTGGCCGCCAGCGCGGCGCAGCCGAACCAGCGCCCGGCCAGCCCGGCCAGGTCCACGCCCGTCCAGCCGGGCAGCGTGATCGACAGGGACACGCGACCGCTGCGGTCCACGATGCCGGAGGTGCCCGCGGCCACGGCCCAGACCCGCCGGCGCGCCACGCCGGCGCCGTCCACGCACGTCAGCGCCGTACGCTCGGCCGCCTCCAGCCGCTCGTGGGCCGCGGCGCCGCCGGAGACCTCGGCCCGCTCCCACGCGATCACCTCGCCGTTGAGGTCGGCCAGCGCGGCCACGATCGCCTCGGCCCCGATCTCCACGCCCACCACGTATCCGGCGTCCGCGCGGAACCCGAACCGCCTGGCCGGCCGCCCCATCACGCCCTCGTCGGGCGGCACCTCCCGCACGTAGCCGCGCTCGCCCAGCTCGTCCAGCACCGCCTCCACCGTCTGCCTGGACAGCCCGGTGACGCGGCCGAGCTGGGTCAGCGTGGCCACGCCCGCGCGGCGCAGTGCTCTGAGCGTGACCTGGGTGTTCACCTTGCGCAGCAGGGACGCGTCACCCGGCCGGAGCTCGGTCACTTATGAGACCCTTTCCCATAACTTCCCTATTGACGACTACCAGCCCGGATCTTAGCATCGGCCGACATACGTGAATTAGTTACATAAATTGGAGGATGCGATGGTGACGCTCGCCGTCGTCGGCGCGGGTTCGCGGGGGACCTCCTATGCCCGCCACGCCGTCGGGAGCGGCCGGGCGCGGGTGGTCGCGGTGGCGGACCCGCTGGACGGCCGCCGCGGCAGGTTCCCCGGCGCCGAGCAGTACGCGGACTGGCGCGAGCTGGCCGCGCACCCCCGCCGCGCGGACGCGGTGATCATCGCGACCCAGGACCGGGACCACGTCGAGCCCGCGGTGCGCTTCGCCGAGCTGGGCTACGACGTCCTGCTGGAGAAGCCGATGGCGGTCTCCGAGGACGACTGCCGGGAGATCGTGGCGGCCGCCGAGCGCTCCGGCGCGATATTCGCGGTGTGCCACGTGCTGCGCTACACCCCGTACACGCGGGCCCTGAAGGCGCTGCTCGACGGCGGGCGGATCGGCGAGATCGTCAGCGTGCAGCACCTGGAGCCGGTGGGATGGTGGCACCAGGCGCACTCGTACGTGCGGGGCAACTGGCGGCGGACGGACGAGTCCACGTTCATGCTGCTCGCCAAGTCCTGCCACGACCTCGACTGGCTCGTCCACCTGACCGGCAGGCAGGTCACCCGCGTCTCCTCCTTCGGCGGCCTCAAGCACTTCCGCCCCGAGAACCGCCCGGACGGCGCCGCCGACCGCTGCCTCGACTGCGCGGTCGAGCCCTCCTGCCCGTACTCCGCCAAGCGCATCTACCTCCCGCTCGCGGGCAAGGAGGTCTGGCCGGTGTCGGTCCTCACCGACGACGTCTCCGAGCAGGGCTTGCTGGAGGCGCTCAGGACCGGCCCGTACGGCAGGTGCGTGTACGCCTGCGACAACGACGTGGTCGATCACCAGGTCGTGAACCTGGAGTTCGAGGGCGGCGGCACGGCGTCGTTCACCATGACGGGGTTCACCCCGGCGCTCCACCGGCAGACGCGGATCTTCGGCACCCGCGGCTCGATCGACGGCGACGGCGACCGCCTGACCGTCCACGACTTCGTCACCGGCCGCACCGAGACCGTCGAGACGTCCCCCACGGGCGACGCGACGGCCAGGGGCGGCCACGGGGGCGGTGACGAAGCGCTCGTGGAGGCGTTCCTCACGGCGGTCGCCACGAGGGACGGCTCGACGATCCTCTCCTCGCCCGGCGAGAGCCTGCACAGCCACCTCATCGCCTGGGCCGCCGAGCGGTCGCGGCTGACCGGCGAGACCGTCTCCCTGGACGGAACCCCCCGGCGACGGCACTCCATGTGACCGCCGTGCCGGCGCCCGGCCGTCTCCGGCTGTTCGTCCGACGCCGAAAGTCGCCAGATTGACCGCAGGCGCACTGAAGTAGCCGAAGAGCAGCCCATCGAGCCGTACGAACCGGAATACTGGTACGCCAGACTTTCATTTCACCCCTCCCCCCAGCACAGCAGGGAGTCCGTGCTTTGCGTACCTGGTTCGAGCCCGAGGAGGCCGAGGAGTTCGAGGCGGCCAAGACCGTGCTGATCCGGCGCTGCCTCTCCTGGGCGGGCCGGCACGGCCTCCCCGCCGACGACCTGCTGATCACCGCTGCCATCGACGCCCGCCACCAGAGCCGCGACGGCCGCCTGGCCTACTGGGACGCCCGCCAGATCCGGCGCTTCCTCCTGTCCTGGATCCCGCGGAACGTCGTGGCCCCGAGGGAGATCCTCGACACGGCCCCGGAGATCCTCCGCACCTACCTGCGCTACCTCGCCGCCACCGGCCTGCGCGACCCGCGCGGCGCCACGGAGGCGGAGACGGACCAGGCGATCACCCAGGCCGCCGCCGAGTTCCAGAAGGCCCTCGACGACCCCTACCGCCAGGGCCTGGCCAAGTTCTGGGCGCAGACGGCCCTCGACCACGGCCTCAACCTCACCGACCCCGGCACCTTCGAGGACTTCAAGAACGACCTCGACGCCGGCCGCATCCGCTACGACCAGGGCGTACTCGACAAGATCCTGGAAGCCCGCCTCACGGAGTCGGCTCTGGACGCCGACGACGAACGCGCCTACGTCCAACCCCCCATCGCCCTCCCTCCGGCCTCCGACCTCACCGAGGCCGCCACCCGCAGCAAGATCGTCCAGCAGCTCGTCACCCTGGCGGACTGGCTGGGCAAGGACGGCCGCCAGCTCACCAAGGCCGGCAACCTCCCCCTCACGGCCGCCCGCCAGCTGTCAGAGCTGCTCGGCACCGGCGAGGAGCGGTTGCACGTCCGCAGCAGCGCCGAGCTCCCGCACCTGAGCCTCCTCCTCGCCTGGGCGAAGGAGGCCCGCCTGACCCGCGTCAGCAAGGGCCGCCTCCTCCGCGTCGCCAAGGCCGCCCCTCTCCTCCGCGACCCGGAGGCCCTGTGGAGCCGCGCCTTCGCGGTGCTCCCGCACCTCGGAGGCGTGATCACCACCCCCGTCGCCACCTGGCGACCGGCCGCCCTGCTGGCGGAGCTCTTCGACGAGATCCTCCCGGACATCCTCAACACCCTGTACGGCATGGACGACATGCCGGTGATCCGCCTGGCGGAGACCGTATGGCTGGCCTGCCAGACGTCCTTCGTCTTCGACGACGCGGAGCCCCACCTCCGGGACCTGTGGCGCGAACAGGTGGCCCATGACCTCGAAAGCACCTTCGCGGTCCTGTCCGACCTGGGTGCCGTGGAGCTGACCCGAGGCCCGGCGGACGAGCTCTACTCCAGCGACCTCGACCACGAGGACCAGGAGCTCCCCCCGGAAGCGGTGGACCGCCTCCGCACCCGCCTCGCGGCCCCCGACCTCCTCCTGGCCACCCTCACCCCCCTCGGCCTGCGCGCCGTCCGCGAACGCCTCCTCGAGGAGGGCCGCGACGCCCCTCTGATCGGCGAGCTCGCCACCGCCCCACCCGCCGAACTCCTGGGCGTCCTCACCCAGCACTACCCGCCCCAGGAAGCCGCCGCCGAACTCAACGCCTGGCTGTCCCACCCGGGCCAGGACGTCGAATCCCTCCTGGAGGCCATCAGAGCCTGCCCGTTCCGCACCCGCACCGCCGCCATGCTCAGCGTCCTCACCGAAACCCTCCCCCAGGGCCCCGCCCTCCTCCGCAACCTCCGCCAGGACCCCATCCTCGGCCCCACCGCCCTGACCTTCCTCATGGACGAGGGCGAGATCGACCCGGGGACGCTCGGGGAGCGCGATCACCTGCTGCTGGGGGCGGAGAACTTCCTCACGTTGCTGGAACTCGGGGGCCCGGAGCCGTTGATCGAGCAGCTCAGGGCCATGGCGGGGAAGGACGCGTACGAGTTCGCGGAAGCGGTGCTGGCCTCGGGGCACCACGATGCGGAGGGCCTGGCGGAGATGCGCGACCTGGTCGCCGAACCCTTGCGCGCCGGCCGCCACCGCCTCCGCCTGGTCCACAGCGCCTCACCGGGCGAACGCGGCCGCCCCAAGGGCACAGGCAAGAAGCGCAGGCGCTGAGGACGGCTCCCCCGGCCGAAAGGCAAGGCCTTCCACAAGGGGGCGCTGCGCGCCGTTCGGTTCCAGACAGCGCCTCCCAAGGGGGCTTTGCCCCCTTCGATCCCCCGAAAACCCCGCTCGCTTCGCTCGCCGAGCACCCGCCGTTACCGGGTCGGCCGTCGAGCCCGCACCCGAGTAGATTTCGCTAACTCTCGGGATTCTCTCTTCTGAGGCCTGACAACACACCCACGTTCTACGGTGAACGAAACCTTCCTATCACGCACACCTCGGCCCTGCTGCCCATGCTCCGGCTCAGCAACCCACGGCACGTGCCCTATCTGAAACACACAAGCCGGCTCACCTGCCGCCGGTGAGGAATCTCCGCGCATTTCCGATAGCCAGTTTCGTTCGAAGTGACTCATGAACATTAGCCGCCCGGGCAATGTCACCGTCCGTGGTCTTGGGAGTGCGGAATCGGCGGCGCTCTTCCTGCAGCCAACGGGCAACGTACTGAGCCAGCGCGCCGAAGACGTCGAGCATGGCACGACTATCAACCATGCGAGGTCTTCCCAACCGACGGATCTTATGCTGACAATTCATCCGTCTCAAGTTTCATACTCTCTCAGAGCTTCGACGACTCTCCGAAAGCTCGAAACGCCGCTGCCCCACGGCCAAGAAGATCCCGATCGCCCGAAATTACCGCTTTGAGATCGCCTTAGGGGGCTCTGTCAGAACGAAACCCTCTCCGAAATATCGGTGCTACCCATGCTGTATTGGCGATGCATGTCACCGAGACGAACTGCGCGCAGCTGCGGCACACGCTCGGAAAAACGGCGTGAGCGATCAAGTTCGAGTCAGCTCAAGAAACAGATATGGCAACTTATGTAGCTGATGGGGCGCGAGCAGGGCCACGGCAAGCTGCAGACGTCACACCAGCCGACATGCTGACCTGCATCGAACCGGACCAAGTTGAGCCGGCGTCGCCTCCGTGACCTGCTCAGAAAACTGCTCACTGATCGCTTGCTTCAGCCTCCCCGCCAGAAAGACTGAGCCGTTCTGCGCGCAATCGACCATCCCGATGGCCCAGCTCCGCAGCTCTGTTATACCATCTCAAAGCCTCTTGTTGATGTCCTTGTGAGTCCGACATAATCGCACACTGAAATGCTGCCTCTCCATCGCCAACGCTCGCGGCGGATTCCAAGTACAAAAGCGCGATGTCTGGCTTGTTTGAGCGCACATATTCTCGCGCATATTGATGCGCCCGGAGAAATAACTCTTCTCGCGTGGAGGAAGGCCGATACGTTTCATCTACGGCGAATGCTCGCCCCGCCCAGTAGCGTGCGTCATCATTGTTTCCATCCAGTTCATGGAGAAGCGCCAATTTGGCCTCGGCCAGACCATGGCTATTCTCACCCACCTGGCGAATGAGTTCCTCCCCGTACGCTCCAGCCAACTCCACCGTGCGATTGTGCCGAGCACTTACGAAGCTGATGTCGGCAGCCCCGCTGGATGGCCGGCGGATCATCAAAGCCTCTTTTACGGAATCAGCGAACTTGATTGACGTCTCGACTGCCTCACAGCACTTCTCATGGGGCCAGTTCCTATACAAGGGGTCCCGGAGGCACATCAGAGACAGCTTCAGGACCATCATCTTCTCGAATCGAGGCTTGTCGAGATCCTTACCGCTACGGGCCCGGCTCAGGTAGCTCGAAGTAAAAGAGTGCCCCTGGAGACCGGGGTGATACTCCGAAAAGTATCTAGCGACTTCCGCTGACACGGCGGCAATACGCGTTGCCGCTTGCCCTGAGGAAATGACTTCCTTGTCAATTCGGCGGTTCCACTCGAAGGGCGGCCCGGCATCCAAGGAGAATTCAAGCATAGCGACAGAAACTCCGCTCATGCAGGAGGCAAAGGGCGAACCCGGAGCATCCTGCCACACACCCGCCCTTCACCGCTAGAGATCCAGATCCCTGTTCTGTTGCATTTTTTTACGACATGACCGGGACCGGCGAGCGGATGCCAGGAGAGAGCGGGTGCATCTTGCCGCCCCAAGGTCCGTGGGACGAGACTCGTCGTTCGACCGGCTCCATGATTCCTGCAATTTTCCTCAATATTCCGCAATGTTGCATTTCGCGTGGTGCCAGCCCATCTGACCTTTTGGTGCTGTTTTATGTACGCATGACAGTCGAACAGGGGTTCCAGGATGCAGAGCCGCCGCAACAGAGGTCAGGCCCGGCAGCTACTGCGTCACCCCATCGCCTCACGATGTGGCACTACACCACCGCCGACAACCTGGAGCGAATCCGGGCAAGCCTCAGGCTGAACCCCTCGCTGCGAGAGAACAACCCCAGGGACGCCCGTTACGGCGACGGCCAGTACCTGACGGACATCCCGCCCAGCACGCTCACGGGCCCACAGCTATCGCGGCGCCTCGTGCATGTCCCCTTCAGGGCGGAGCGCTTCACCCACTATCTTGAGGTGGACGTGACCGGGCTCGAGGTCGTGCGCGGCAGGGAGCATGTCTTTGTCATCCCGAGCCGCGAGCCGCTCGACCTGACCGGTCGAATTGTGAGCTGGGGGCCCAAAAATGGTGAGATATCTCAGGGTGCTGTGGCACCACAGCTACCCCGAGGATCCTGTTGAGATGTATAGCGAAGTCGATGACGAAGGCTACGAGATACGTAAGGTTCATGTCTTCCGCGATGGGCGTTTGGAGCGTGCAGACGCCGACACCGAGACTGCGGCAACAGGCCTCTCGGAGGTTCCAATTGGTTCAATCGAAGAAATTGGCACCCATGAAGAATTTTCACCCTCGACGATAAGCAAGGAACAGTTTGAGCACGTCTGGCGTCGATCCGGGACATCGGACACAGCCTGAAGACTGAATGACGAAGTTCCCAGAGGAAGCCGACGTGCAGCGGAGCGTCCGCATGTCGGCCGCCGCCCTGCTTCAGCTTCACCATTCAACGGTACCGTCAATTATTGGCGATCTGGTCTCGTTAAAGAACGGAGAAAGTTGCGCAATTCCGCTGACGATCGCATCCAGGGGCACCCTGAGCCGACACGATTCCCATCGGCCGCCGATTCCATTATCTCGCGGAACATGCCGCCCAATCCATTCTCTGCTTACCGAACAGACCGCTTCGGCCTTCAGGCTCTCCGACAGGCGGACTACGACCAGCTGCCATGCAGGATCTTGGAGCATGACCTGATACTCATGCCGGGACAGGAAGACAATTATTTGGTGCCGGCGGAGAGTACTTTTGGCTTCGATGTGCAGGTTGCGAGATCCACTCTCCACCATGATGTCAAATCCGCAGCCGTCCGAGTACTGAGAAACATGTGTCACGCGCGCTGCTAACGAATGCATAAGGAGCTCGACCAGTGCTGCTTCCCCCGCTGCACCAACCCGGGCTCGTTGCACAGTGTCTACTTTGCCCCATAGCGAATGAACATGCTGGAACGCTTGAAGACTGTCGAAGCCGAGGGCCTCGGCCGCCCGGATGGCATCTCCCGGAAGTTCATCGACGCCCTGGATGAGGGCATCCGCATCTTGAAACCAGGAAAGGTCAAGAAGCACAGCTTCGAAAACTCGCTGCCGGACAAGCGCCCCGCCATGTGTATCGAGCAATCTCGCCTTGCTGATCCAGGTGTAGGCAGCGTCGTACTGGGTTGGCGTGAGATCACTGAAATCCGCATGGGTCGTGAAGATCTCCCGGCATCTCTTATATCCGCTGGCGGGAAGCCTCTCCAGCCAGCGGATAGCCGCACGGAGGACAGGTTCAGGCGGCGGAGCCACGAAGATGGCCCATCAGAGCCTGCAGGTCGCGCATGTCGAGCCCGCCACCCACGGCCGGCTCTTCATAAAGATCCGCAAGTTCACGTACGGTCGGGTCGTCCAAGATGCTGCCCATGAAAAGCAGTTTGTCCGCCAAGCGCTGCTCGACGACTTCGTCGATGGTGCCTTCGGATGCCAGGACCGTGATTCGAGTCTCGGTATCCGGCGCGAGCCCCAGTCGGTGGATGCGATCCAGGCTCTGCAGGAATCGACCTGCAGCAAAGTCCCGATCAACGTAAACGGCGTCGTGGCACTCGTGGTGGAGGCTGATGCCCTCGCCCAAGGTAGCAGCATTGGAGAGCAGTACCATGCAGTCGGGGTCTTCCCTGAATCGCAACAGCGCTTCCTCCCGATCGTCCGTGCCGCCGTGAACGATGGCCGGCTGAAATTCAGCAAGGATGCGGTTCAGCGTGTTCAAACTACGAATGAAAGTCGACCAGACTAAGGTTTTGCGGCCCTTCAAGGAATTGGCAGCCACTATTGCAAGTACTTCCTGGTACTTGGGAGACATCTCGTAGCTAGGCAGGTCCCGCATGAGCGCTGACAGTGGCGAACCCCCTGGAACAGCTAGTGGTGGCACCCGGTATGCAAGTGGCTCATATCGTGTCGCGCCAACTGCAAGGAGTGCGGGACTGGTTGCGGCCATGAGCATGTATACAACTATTCTCCCCAAGGTCAAGAAGTCATTTTCAGACCCTGCGGCCCGCGCTGAGAACTGGCCCAGCAGCGCATCGTAGATCTCCTTGTGCAGCGGCGGCAGGGCCACGGTACGCAAATTGGTCACTACTGGGGGGAGGCCAAGTTCCTGCTTGGTCGTCCTGGTGAAGAGGGGACGAAGCACTTGGCTTGCCTTGATGAGGTCCCCCCCGCCAACGGCCTGAATCACCTTCTGGCGTCCATGGCCAGGCCATACGAACCCGAAAAGGTTTTCCAGGTCTTTGGGTCCGTTCGGGGCTGGCGTACCGGAAAGGATCAGCCGTGTCTTCGCCCTCGGGCCTAGTGCCAGGCACGCCGCGCCGTACGTACCCTCGGCTCCCAGCTTCATGCGGTGCGCTTCATCGAGAAGAAGCATGGACGGCCTCGCCGACAACCACTGGCCCAGGTCGTTAGCGACGCCATCAAACCGTAGACGCTCATAGTTGACGATCAACGCGTCGGCTGACGGATCATTCACTTTCCCGTAGATCTCCATGCGCAGCGGCTCGGCAAGGCAATGCTGGTTTTCGAAGAGCCAGGACTCATAGCAGGACTTCGGCCCGATGATCAGCAGCCGTTCTAGCCTCTTGTTACTGCGTAGCGCATGGTAGACGGCGAGCCCGACACGTGTCTTGCCGGCCCCAGGAACCGAGAAGTTGGCGCCGTGTCGGAGAGACAACAGTCGTGCGATGTCCCGAAGTTGGAAACTGGTCAGATCGCCGGTCCAGTCCAGTCCGAGCAGTTGAGGTATGTCGTCTGCCGCCACCTCGGTCGGCAGCCTGCCCGTATCAAGCCTTGCACTCATCGCTTGGGCATCGGCCGCGGAGTCAGCTGCTAGAACCGCAAGGTGTGGATCCCAGGTGACTGTGCTCGGCTCCGGCCAGGTTGCCAAGGCGGCAAGATTCATGAGGAGGTCATCGACGTCCACCTCAAGCACGCCAGACATCCGCTGCACACCTGTACGGAACTTAAGCGCTAATCTCCTGAGATCGTCCTCGCGATCGTTCCTGGCGCGCAGTCGTGCCTTGGTCACCCCTTCGCCGAACCCGATTTCGAGGCTGACACTGGCGGCAATCTGCTGCATCAGTCTTCTCGCGTTGCTGCGAGCAGCCACTCGACACCATCACCTGGCGAGCTGAACGTCCGGCCCGCCTGCTTGGCTAGCCGCATAAGGCTGTCGCGCAACTCCAGCAGCGCATCGTCAAAAGCGTCCTCATCCAGGGCGCGTTTCGCCTTGGCCTCCGCAAACTCAGCCGCACACTGCTTCACATAGTCAGCGGCATCGGACAGTCGTTCCTGGACTGCGATCTTGCGCTTCTCAAGCTGGGCATTCTGGCCAGCCAGCTTCACTGCCACGTCGAATGTCTTACGCGCCGCTTTGATCACTTGGTCAGCTTTTTGTATAGCCTGGGGCTCAAGCTTGTCGGCTGCAAGTCTGGCGGCTTCGGCCTGGAGCAGTTGGTCAGTGAGCGCGCGAGCTGTCTTGACATTGGCTGTAGCGTCTGGCACTGAGACTCCGGGGAGACCAGGGATTGCGATCGCGCTGGATTCCTGCGCAACCGGACGCAACTCCTCAGGCAAGCGCTCATCGAGATAACGGCTGTGGAAGTCCGCTTCCGCCAAACGCAGAGAGGTCTTTGGATAGTTGAGCACGACCATAGCAAGCCTCGATTCCTTGAGCTGCTCAGCAGCTTCCGGATCGGTAGCGGCCCTTTTTGCGTAGTCACGCTGCAATTCCCTGAGTTTTTCCTGGTGCTGCTCAAAGTCGACTAGCCGAAGGCGAGTACCCTGGTTTGTTTGGCTACGCTCAATTGCCTCATTGATCATCTGATAAACCCAGCGATCTTGCCGCAAGGTCTTCACCTTGATGTTGAAATCTCGGGCCACGTCCTCCTCACGTCGTCCGCCAGAAAGTTCTTCCTCGATGGCAATCAGACGGTTGATGTAGGAGTAGTCCCTTCGCCTGTCTCTGCGAAGTTGCAGGGCGAGTTCAACACTGTTGATGTCCCGGCGAGAGGTATCCGCGGGAAGCACAGCAACGCGAATATCCTTGAGGCCGAGCTCCCTCAGAGCAGCGCAGCGGGTGTTGCCATCGACGATGATCCCATCAGGGCTGATAATGCCCGGTTCTCTCTGCCCGAAGTCCTCGAGTTCATCCACCAGAGCGAGGTAGTCGGGATCCGTCTGGTTCGGCTCCGACGGCTTCTGACGGAGCAGGTCGTGAAGGTACGCCTGAGCGGGCTCGCTCCAGGGCCGCTCCTCAAGGGCATGGTTCCGCTCCGGATCTAGTGTCCTCTGTGCCCGTACCCGGTGCGTGTCGGGGTTGAAGTAGAGCATGTCCACGGGCATCGAGATCACGTACAGGTGCCTCTGTTCACCACGCCAGTCGACTGTGACCTTGGCCCCATCCTCGGCCATGGCTTGCTTGAGACGCTCCTCAACCAGGGTGCGGATCTTTTCCCCCTCAGGAGGAACACCGAATCTCACAGCCATGACGTGTCTCCAAGGTCGTCCAAGTGCGTAAACTCGCAGTCATCATGATATAGAGCGGCGACAAAACGTCTGGCACGATCCAGAGGCTACATCCCCACCCGGAGAGGACGGATAGGGACATATGACCCCCCCTGCCTGGGACAACCCTGAGTACAAGGCTGGAACTATGGTGAAGGCGGCGCTCTGGCTCACGCAAGTGGTCGGTGAGGGCAACACATTTACCAAGGGCCAGCTTCGCGAAGCTTTTCCCGGCGTCGCCCAAGCGGACCGACGCGTGCGAGACCTCCGTGACTACGGGTGGGTCATCCTGACCAACACGGAGGATGCCACGCTGACGGCGGAGGACCAACGCTTCGTCAAGGCCGGCGTGCCAGTCTGGGAGCCTGCTGCCCGTCGCGCGGCTGCCCCCAGCAAGTCGATCTCAGCCAAAGAGAAGCAGGTAGTCCTGCAACGCGATGACTACATGTGCACCGTCTGCGGGATCTCCGGCGGAGAACCGTACCTCGATGACTCCAACCAGACCGCAGTGCTCTCGGTTGCTCGCATGGAAACTGTGCTGCCCGACGCTAGCGAGGAGCTGATGCTCGTCACCATTTGCAAGAGGTGCCGCGCTGGCCAGCTGAGCGATCCTCTCCGCGCGGACGAGGTGCTTGCCGATATCAGGGCCCTTGAGCCGCACGAACTGCGTCGCCTCACCCGCTGGATCGAGCGCGGCCGACGTGGCTCGACTCCCCTTGAACGTGCTTGGACCGCGTACCGGCGCCTCCCCGGAGAAGCAAAAAGTGCAATCCTGAAGGAACTCCAAAGGTGATCTTGGTGGGCGAGGTCAGCCTGCCGACATTCAGGCGGTGACAGCGCTAGTCATCCAGCAAGAGAGCCGGACCTCGGCTGACGTCATCTCATGCTGTACCGAAGGCGCCACCAGCAGGCTCGCCAAGATCGCTGGCTGATCTGGCGACGACTAGCTGATCTTCGTCCGGGACCGCTCGAACTTGTCGTGACGAGCATGGTCGGCCTGGCCGAGAAACGCTTTGAACTCGCCAAGTTTGTAGGCTATGGGGAGCCTTTCGTTGCGGATCTCGATGTGGAAGTCGCGACTGAGAAGACTGATCCGGCGTTCCAGTTCTTGTGGTTCGATTACGAGCTTGATGGCTCGCGCGATTTGGTCAGCAGTCATGAAATCACCATGATCACGCAGCGCTCGATAGATCGGGTCATGCGCGGTATCGAAGTCACGGTCGCGGTGCTCTGCGGTGTGGTTGAGTGCCGCCGCAATGGCTAGACCAAGTGCCTTGGCAACTGGTGGCGGGAAGGCGTTGCCTATCTGGCGGTAGTTGGACGTCTTCTTACCTGTGAAGGTCCAGCGAAACTCGTTGTCGTTCCAGCCTTGCAAGTATTTGACCATCTCAACGGTCAGCTTCGGACCACGTTCGACGATGATGTCCTCATCCGTATAGGGGGCGTGATTCGCCAGACCGTGGGCATCGACCCACATCTCTGCCCATGCACGCTTGGCTCGGGTCGGGCCAAGGTCTGCTCCGCCATGCTTCTTGGATCCGCCAACAATGGTGGGGGCGATGTCATTGGCTCGCTCCCGCCACTCCTCTGCTCTGGCCCAGCCATTTGCCTTCATCAACTCGTACAGCGTTTCGCCGACGGTGCGGGGCGTGCCCGCAGGCTCGGGCCAGTGGAAGTACGCGAAGTCCTCATTGCGCATTGCGATCAGTACGAACCGAGGCCTGAGCTGGGGAACCCCGTAATCAGAGGCCTGCAGGAGCTTCCACTCGGCGGAGTAACCGAACTTCTGGAGCTGATCCAAGACATGCTGTCTGTAGCCAGCGAAGCGCGGCATGCTCAGCCCGCGGACGTTCTCCAGCAGCAAGGCTCGCGGTTGCAGGGTGTCCACCTGTTCCACAGCCCATGCGAAAAGATCACGCTCATCGTTCGCACCCAGTTGCTGCCCTGCGATGGAGAACGGAGGGCAGGGGACCCCTCCCGCCAGCAGGTCAATGGGGCGGCCATCAAGTCTGTGCGGAGCGTAGTCCCGCGGCTCCCATACCGAAGGATCCGCTACGTCACCGTGTGCAACCTTCCAATGCGGTCGATTGTGGCGCAACGTGTTGACCGCGTTCTCGTCCAGCTCGATGGCGAGCTCGTGCTCGAAGCCGGCCTTCTCCAGGCCGAGGGACTGACCGCCCGCTCCAGCGCAGATCTCAATGACGCGAAGGTGTTGCTCGGTCACAGGGACCCCTTTCGTAGTCTGGACGAGGCGTGAGCCAGTGGACAGCTGTATCTTCGCGGAGAAGCTAGCGACCCGTGAGCCCAACGGAATGAATGTTGTCTGATCCGAAGAGACGTCAAGCCAGAGCACAGGCCCACCAGCGAGGACTGTACCCGGCCCCGCTCAACGAAGGCCGATCTAGGAACATGCAGGCTAACCGACGAGCGAACACCAAACCGGAGGTGGTACTGCGGAGCGCCCTGCATCGGCTGGGCTACCGATACCGGAAGGATCTCCGCCTTGATCTGGGAGACGTGAAGGTCAGGCCAGACATCGTCTTCACTGCTCGCAAGGTCGCAGTCTTCGTCGATGGCTGCTTCTGGCACGTGTGTCCAGTTCACGGTCGGCAGCCCACCACCAACGAGTGGTACTGGACGCCCAAGCTTCGCAGAAACATGGAGCGAGACCGGACCGTCAACGCCGCTCTCAAAGCCGCAGGCTGGCAGGTGGTCCGCCTCTGGGAACACGAAGCGCTGGCTTCGGCCGTAGAGGCGGTAGTCGCGGCGATCGATCCCAGACCCGAACATACGAGCGACGTTAGCGGGGATCGCTGACAAAGTCTTGTGGCTTAGGCAGCCTACTGGGCCAATCTGAAGGTAAAGGGTCGCATGGGCCGACCTGCCAAAGCCAGCACCTGGGACTTCGATCCGCCAGCCGGCGGCAGGCAGAGCCCTATCCGCTGGGCCCTCTAGCACACTGACGGTCACGCGATCTTTGTCCCCCACACAGGGAGGTTATCCAAGGTACCCGGAAAGGTGGTAGCAGGCCCCCTCCCGACGGTTTTACCTGACCAAGGGACCGATTTGAGGGAGCACGGGCCCCGGCTCTGGAGAGTCAGTCTCCATGGCCACAACCCAGCGCTGCCCATCAAGATCGACCGATGGGGCGTTGCCGTGGTGAGGCTGGCGACGGACTAACCGCACGCTCACGAACTCGCCAGGACCAGGAGCTGGAAGGCCGAGATCTGTGGCGGCTTGGACATGATTCCTATACTGGCCGAAGATGACGATCCCTTCAGAATGGAGGGCTGTGCGCGCCCCCAAGTTACTGCGTACACGTTTCATGTAGTCCTCTTGCAGGGCCACGGTGGCTACGACGTTCCTGCTGATAGGACGCTTCTGAGCACGCCGGAAGAGTTCATTGACCCGTTTCTGCCCGCTGGTAGATCGGAAGATCGCGTCGATGTCCTCGTCCGGCAGACGGAGCAGTACGTTGTCAGCCAGAGGAGCGTTCTTGAAGAGCCAACGGACGGATCTCTTGCCGTGCGCACTCAAAGTGCGCTTCGAGTCTCTGTTCGTTCGAGGGGTGAGGCGCTCCTCGCCAGCACGGATAAGTCCTGCACTCCACCTCCCGTCCTGATCGCTGGCCCATAGGCCGAGGAGGATACGGCCGACAGCCTCGGGCGGAATCATCCAGTCAGCCAGCTTCTGAGAGAATTTGCAGTCGACCTCGACATCCTGGATCGAGTAATCGAGGATCTCACCGTCCGCGAAGTCAAACTCCCGCTGCAAGTTGATCTCGATGAGAGTGCCACAGTGCGTCTTCTCCGTCTTGTGGAGTTGCTGCCACCGGAACCGGCCGGTGTGCTGACCATCAAGCAGCATGTCGAAGGTCCGCCGGACCACCCTGCCCATCCGAACGCCGTCAGGGTCAAGGGCCATCAAGCGATCATGAACCGATTCCAGTTCTGGGTCGAGCCCAGAAGAGTCAGTAGTCACGGAGCGAATCTAGCGGCCCCGCAAGTACTTCGCTCTTGGTCCGAGTGCCAGGCTCCAGAAGCATGGATCCGGCCTATTGCGACAAGTCTTGAAGACGGAATTCGTTCCGCAGCGCGCGCACCTGAAACCAGCAGGAGAAGTAAATCAAGATTGACTTGGCTCCTTCGGCGGGCAAGGGCCAGCCCCTTCAGGTTCGCCATCACATGCCAATCCCGGACATCCTCGTGCGAGCTACCTGCGGCAGGAATACTGGAGTACATCTCGGCCCGGTCTGAGAATTCGCAGCCAAAGCGCTCAGATCGGGCCGACGTACGATGATCGGCTGGCTCTGCTAGTCGATCATCTCGCCTTGGATTACGGAGAGCCTGTGGAGTAGCTCGACTCGGATGGAAGCGAGGTGCTCGTCCATATGCCGTCGCGGGCCGGCGAGTTCGTCGCCGACGGCGTCCAGGTCTTGCCTGAGCTCAGCCCGTAGGTCGGTGAGGTCCACCAGCAGCAGGGTCACACCAGCGATCACGTCGTGGCCCACGTGCGCGCCGGACTCACTGCGATCGACGTATGTGGCTGTGACATCGCATTTGTGACGCGTCCTAGTGTGCGTGGTGCTTGGCTCGCACCGGGTGGCGTCGGGTGTGCTTGGTCTCGTGCGGCGGCTGCTGTCGTCTGCGCCGGCGGCGGCCCAGGTACCAGCCGATCCCGAGGGCGACCAGGCCGATCGGGGTGCGGGCCAGCCAGCGCGCCACCACCAACTTCAGGAATTTCTGCATGGACGCCAACTGCCCTTGAACAGGCGGTGCACGCCCGTCAGTCTCCGGTGACCGGGCCGGTCGGGGTTTCGGTGGGTTCGTGGGGGTCGGGGCCCGACTGGCCGGCGAGGCCTACCGCGATCACGATCTGGCCGGCGGGTCTGGCGCAGGTGCCTGGTGGGAGGCTCTGGGAGAGGACGACGCCTACCCGGGATTCGTCGTCCACCACCTGGTCTCTTACGCGGACGGTGAAGCCGGCGGCGGTCAGGGCGGCTCGGGCGTCCGCTCTCGCCTGGCCGACGACTGACGGGACGGGGGTGCCGTTGCGGGCCAGGGCGAGGGCTATCGAGGTGCTGCCCGGGACGCGGCGGCCCGCCTGCGGTTGGGTGGAGAGCACCTGGCCGTTCGGCTGCGGGGAGCAGGAGCGGGTGATGGCGCCGACCTTGAGGCCGGCGGCCGTGATCGCCGCTTCGGCGGGTTTGCGCTGCATGCCCGTGACGGCTGGTACGGGCAGGCCTGCCGACACCTGCAGCGACACCGTGCTGTTCCTGGGCACGGATGTGCCGGAGGCGGGCTTGCTGGACAGGACCTGGCCGATCTTCTGCGGTGAGTCGACCTGGGAGACCGTGCCGAGTGTCAGACCGGCGCGCTTGAGGGCCTTGGTGGCGTCGGCTTTGCTCAGCCCCGTCAGTGCGGGGATGGCGACGGTCACGGGTGGGCGTACCACCGGTGGGCTGGCCGTGGATTCGCGGGGGCCGTGGGTCTCCGCGGGCTTGGTGGGAGGTTCGGCCTTGTCGGTCTCGGGGGCGGAGGTCTCCGGGTTCGGCGGTTCCGACTTCGGGGGGACGGAGGGGCCTGCCGCCTGGGTGCCGGTGGCCGTGTCGTTGCTGGTCAGGGAGGGGATGATGATGGTGAGGAGGACGGCGGCCGTGACCAGCAGGGCGACGCAGACCGCGATGGCGGCTCTGGGCCAGCCCTTGCCACGGCCGTTGCCGTCCTCTGCCGGGGATCCGGCGCCTTGGCTCGGGTCGCCGCCACCGTCCGAGGGATCGGCTAAGACGGAGTAGGCCGGGTTCGCGACGTGCGGCTGCGCGCCACCGCCGCCACCGACATGCCCGCTGCCCCGGCCGAGACCGCTCCCATTGCCAGGTCCGCTCCCATTGCCGGAGCCACTGTCGCCGATGGGGGGCCAGGGCTCGCCATCCGGCGGCCGGGGTCCCGAAGGATGCGAGTCGGGCAGGCGGTAGGCGCCGGGTGCGCCGGTCTCCTCCGGCTCGGCCATCGGCGGCCATCCTCCCGGCTCGCCGCCCGGCGGGCGCGACTCGGGTTCGGCGACGGGCGGGCGGGGCTCGGGGATCAGGGGTGGTGGGGCGCGGAGGATGTGGGGCGGTGGTGAGCGGAGGACCTCGGGCGGCACGTCCCCGGTCGACTCCCCCAGCAGCTCGAACAGCAGGTCCCTGCTGGTCGGACGGTTCCGCGCGTCCTTGTCCAGGCACGCCTCCACCAGCGTACGCAACCGCCCGTCCAGCAACCCCAGATCAGGTGGCGCGGTCAGGATGCGGTGCAGGACCGGCGCCACCGAGTCCTGACCGAACGGCGCGGAGGCGTTGGCCGCGAAGCACATCGTCGCGCCCCACGAGAAGACGTCCGCCGCCCCTGTGACCGCCGACGCGGTGATCTGCTCGGGCGCCATGTACGCGGGCGTGCCGACCCCCCGCCCGCTCACCGTCGCCGCCGCGTCCAGCGCCCTGGCCAGGCCGAAGTCGATCACGCGCGGCCCGTCCGACCCGAGCAGCACGTTCTGCGGCTTGAAGTCCCGATGGACGATCCCCGCCCGGTGGATGGCGGCCAGCGCCGTGGCCGTGCTGACGGCCAGGCGTTCCAGCCCCCCACCGCGCCGGGGCCCGGTGAGCGCGACCTCCCGCTGGAGCGAGGGCCCGTCGACGTACTCGCTCACGATGTACGGCCGGCCCTCGTCGAACCCAGCGTCGATCACCTGGGCCGTGCAGAACCTCGCCACATGCTTGGCCAGCTCGACTTCCCGCAGGAACGCCGCCCGCTCGTCCCCCACGGGCCCATGCAGCAGCTTGACCGCGTACGTCTCGCCGCCTCTGGAACCGAGGAAGACCGCGCCTTGACCGCCCTCACCGAGGCGCCCGGAAAGGTGGTACTCCCCGAGTCGCTGCGGATCCCCCGTTCTGAGCGGCTGCGCCGTTGGCACGGGGCGCCTCCCCTCGCCGCAACCCCTTCTGCTCTCTACTGAAGGCAACAGGCCGCGAACAGTCAACGGTGCTCAGGACAATCGCTGCCTGACCGTGACACAGCCGGTCAGGATGTACGCGCGACCTTGCCTGAATACGTCACTTCGTCCTTACCATCGCGAGTCACCTTGATGGCCATCTGGTTCACGTCGGCGGTGGGGAACATCCGCAACGTCCCCGGGTAGCACTCCGCGCCCTGGACCTGATCGAGGACGAAGACCATCCCGCTCCCGACCCGTCCGAGCCGGCCCGTGCAGTGCAGGTCCGCTCCCCAGCGCATCAATCCGCCGCGGTCACCGCCCAGGCGCACCTCGATCGGGAAGACCCGACGGGCGGAGAGGTGCTCGGCCGACCCCGACCAGGTCCCCTCCAGCCCCGGCCCCTGAGCGCTGCGCAGCCAGTACACGAACCCGCCGACCCCCATCAGCAGCCCGGCCACCAGCACGGCCACCTGCCAGCCCCGCACCCGCCGCCAGACGGGCATGGGCTTGGGGCCGGGGGTGGTGGCGACGCCGGGGGTGGTGGCGACGCCGGGGGTGGTGGCGACGTCGGGGGTGGTGGCGACGTCGGGGGTGGTGGTGTCGCCGGGGGTGGGGGCGGCGTCCGGGACGGTGGTGTCGTCGGCTGCGGCGTCCCGCTTGGCCCTGGCGGCCAGCTGAGGTGCGGTGATCGCGGGGAAGCTCGTGGTCGGATCGGGATCGGTGATCACACCGGCCTCGGCCTCGGCCGCCCCGAGCCCGAGGACCGCGCCAGGACGAACGGTGAGCGACCTCAGACCACCACCACCCGACCCGCGCCCCTTCCCCCCACCACGACCGGCCTTCCCGGCCTCGGAACCGCCCTCTGTGGAACTGCCCTCTGTGGAACCGCCCTCTGTGGAACCGCCCTCTGTGGAACCGCCCTCTGTGAAGCCGCCATCCTCCGGGCCGTCCGTCTCACGGGCCAGCCCTTCGACGGCCGCCATGGCCCCGGTCGACAGCAGCGCGTCCGCCCCGCCCACGCTCTGCCCCAGCAGCAGCCGCAGCACCTCCTCCGCATCCGGCCGCTCCCCCGGATCCGTCGCCAGGCAAGCCTGCACGATCTCCCGCAGCGTCCCGCCCAGCGCTCCCAGGTCCGGCTTGCCGTAGAGGACGCGAGCCAGCACCTCCTGATGCGTATCAGCCGTGTACGCGTTCCGCCCCGTAGCGGTATAGACGACGGTCAGCCCCCAGGCCCACATGTCGGCAGGCGGCCCGGCCGGCTCCCCCTTCATCCGCTCGGGCGCCATGTAGGCAGGCGTCCCCATCGGCAGATGGCTGGTCGTGGTGGCGGTGTCGACCAGCCGCGACACCCCGAAGTCGATCACCCGCGGCCCGTCGATGCCGAGCAACACGTTCCCGGGCTTGAAGTCCCGATGCACCACCCCGGCCCGATGGATCGCCCCCAGCGCGGTGGCGGTGCCGATGGCCAGGCGGTCGAGGGAGCCACCCCGGCGAGGCCCCTGCGCGATCACGTGCTCGCGCAGCGAGGGCCCCTCGACGTACTCACTCACCAGGTACGGCCGATCGCCGTCGAGGTCGGCGTCCAGGAGCTGCGCCGTGCAGAACGCGGCCACCCGCCGCACCGCCTCGACCTCGCCCAGGAATCGGCGCCGCACGTCCGGATCCCCGGAGAGGCTGGCGTGCAGGAGTTTGACCGCCACCTGGGATCCCTGCGGGGAGTGGCCGAGGTAGACGACCCCCTGGCCACCCTGGCCGAGCCTGCGTGTCAGCCGGTACGACCCCAGCTGCCGCGGATCATCGGCACGTAGCTCGGACATATCCCGCCATTATGCCCGCCACCCGGCGATGAACTGTCCGTTCAGAGAAGCGTGGCGTACTTGTCCAGCAGCGGCAGCACGACCTCGGCCGGCCCGCTGGGCAACGTGGCCACCGCTTCCTCGACCCCGAGCCCGGCGAAATACTCCAGTTTCTCCTGCGTGGGCCGCGTACCGAAGGGGATGACCTTCGCCATCGGCCGCCCCGCCTTGTCGCACGCCTCGCGCAGCGCCGGCAGCGCGGCCTTGATCCCGTGCCCGCCGATCGGCATCCACCCCTCGGCGTACTCGGCGACGTGCGCGAACAACTTCGGCCCCGCGGCCCCGCCCACGTAGACGGGCAGCCCGGCCAGCGGCTTGGGCCAGGACCAGCAGGGCTCGCACCCGTCGATGGAGGCCACCTCGTCGCGCCACAACGCCTGCATGGCCAGCACGTTCCGCCGGGCCACCTCGCGCCGCCGCCCGTACGGAACCCCGTGGTTCTCGATCTCCTCCACGTTCCACCCGAACCCGACTCCGACCACGACCCGCCCGCCCGACAACCGGTCGAGGGTGGCGATGGCCTTGGCGGTGACGATGGGGTCGCGCTGGGCGGCGAGCAGGATGCCGGTCCCGACGCGCAGGCGGCTGGTCGCGGCGGCGGCGAAGGAGAGGGCGACCAGGGGATCGAGCGTGCGCCGGTACTCGTCGGGCAGCTCGCCCGCCCCGCCCGGGTACGGCGTGCGCCGCGAGACCGGGATGTGCGTGTGCTCGGGCACGTACAACGAGTCGAAGCCGCGCTCCTCCGCCGCCCTGGCCAGCTCCTGCACCGGCATGGCCAGATCCGTGGTGAACATCGTGACCCCGAGCCTCATGCGACCCCCAAAGGCAGCGAACCAAGCGATTGCTCGGTTAAGATTTCCAGAGTACCTTGCAGAAGACCATCCCGCGGAAAGAGGTCCCCGGTGAAGTTTTCTATCTTCCTGAATCCGCAAATTCCAGGCTCTGGTTACGCGGCCGAGCAGAATGCCAAGGCCAAACGACCCATCGGGCGCGACACGGAGTCGTACCAGAGGCTGCTGCACGAAGTACGGGAGATAGCCGTCCACGCCGACCAGCTCGGGTTCGACGCGCTGATGATGACCGAGCACCACTTCCACTCCGAGGGCATGGAGTTCTCGGTCAACCCGCTGATGTTCCTCACCGACCTGGCCGCCAGGACCGAGCGGATCCTGCTCGCGCCGCTCGGTCTCGTGCTGCCGGCCTGGGACCCGATCCGGGCGGCGGAGGACGTGGCGCTGCTCGACCAGTTCTCCAAGGGCCGGCTGCGGCTGGGTGTGGCGCGGGGCTACCAGAACCGCTGGATGAACGTCCTGGGCCAGCGCTGGCAGGCCGCCGCCGCCCGCTCCGACGGCTCGGCGAGCGACACGCGCAACTTCGACGTCTTCGGCGAGGTGCTGAAGATCATGAAGCTGGCCTGGACGGAGGAGACGCTCCGCTACAAGTCGGACGTGCTCGACTACCAGGTGCCCTACCCCTACGAGGGCATCGAGGGCTGGCCGGCGCTGGAGTGGACCAAGACGTTCGGCGCGCCGGGCGAGATCTCCGAGGACGGCAAGGTGCAGGCCGTCTCCGTCTGCCCCCGGCCGTACCAGAACCCGTACCCCGAGCTGTGGCAGCCGTTCACGATCTCCGACCGGTCGGTCATCAGGGCCGCGCAGGAGAACATCCTGCCGTGGATGTTCACCCCCAACCCCGACGACCACGCCGCCAAGGCCAAGCTCTACCAGGAGGAGTCGGCCAAGCAGGGCCGCCACTACAAGCTGGGCGAGCACACCGGCATCCTCAAGATCGTCGGCATCTCGGACACGACCGAGGACGCCATCAACACCTTCGGCCGCAGCATTCCCAAGGACTTCGCCGCGTTCTTCGGCCCGTTCGGCTACCTGGAGGTGCTGCGGAAGAAGGAGGACGAGAAGCACAAGCCCATCTCCCCCGAGAAGGGCGACGCCAAGCGCATGAACGACGTCGAGATGGCGCTGTTCGGCACGCCGGACGACGTCAAGCGCGGGATCCAGCGCATGCTCGACCGGATGCCCGACCTGGAATGGTTCGGGCTGTACATGCAGGGTCAGCAGGGTGTGCTGCCGCTCGACACGGTCAAGCGGAACCTCGAACTGTTCGCCACCAAGGTCGCACCGGAGTTCCGATGAAATTCTGGCTGGGAGCCTCGTTCGTCGACACCGACCAGTTCGTCGAGCTCGCGCGGGCGGCCGAGCGCTGCGGGTTCGACACGCTGACGCTGTCCGACCACCTCTTCTACGCCGACTTCGCCTCGCCGTACCCGTACTCGCGGTCGGGGCGGCCGCGGTGGGACGCGCGTACGCACTGGCCGGACGTCTGGGTGACGATCGGCGCGATGGCGGCGGTGACGAGCACGCTGCGCTTCTCCCCCAACGTGTACATCGCGCCCGCCCGCGACCTGTTCACCGTGGCCAAGCAGGTCTCCACGGCGGCGGTGCTGTCGAACGAGCGGGTGACGTTCGGGGTGGGAGTCGGGTGGTGCAAGGAGGAGTTCACCGGCACCGGCCAGGACTTCCACACGCGCGGGCGGCGCCTGGACGCGATGCTCCCCGTGCTGCGCTCGCTGTGGGCGGGCGAGACGGTCACGATCGAGGACCTCCCGCCGCTGTCGATCTCGCCCACCCCGTCCGGCCCCATCCCCGTGTACGTGGGCGGCGACAGCGAGGCGGCCCTGCGGCGCGCGGCACGGCTCGGCGACGGCTGGATCGGCAACCGCATCTACACCGAGGAGCAGTTCGACGGCGTGCTCGACGCCCTGCGCGGCCACCTCACCGCGAACGGCAGGACCGGCGAGGGCTTCGAGATCATCGCCCCGCTCGCGGTGATGCCGGACGCGGACACCTACCGCCGTTTCGCCGCCAAGGGCGTGACGGGGACGATGGCCGCCCCGTGGTGGCTGGCCACCCCCGAGGAGAAGGCCCGGTACGGCGAGGGCACGCTGGACCTCAAGATCGCCACCATGGAGCGCTTCGCCGAGGAGGTCATCGCGAAGATGTGAGCCCGAGCCCGGCCATGGCCAGGCCGACGAGGTCGGCCGGCACCCCACCCGCGCCCGCGCCACCGGCTCGACCGCGACGGCGGCCGGCCCGCCCTCCCCAGTGCCTCCAGCGCGGCCCTCGCCCAGTCGTCCGCGTTCAACCGCCCCACCGGGCCGGCCTTTCACGCCCGACCACTTTCCTATGAGGAAACTAGATGCTACTTTCCTCATAGGAAAGTAGCCGGCTTCCGAGGGGAAGGTCCCATGAACCCGCACGACGCACAGAACGCGCTCGACGACATCCACCGCCTCCAGGACAGGACCCGCGAGGAGATCGTCCGCCAGAGCTTCGCGCTGCCCCGCGTGATCATCTCCGCGCTCGGCCTCTTCGTCGCGTTCGCGACCATCGACCTCCAGCGCCCCTGGAACTTCACCTTCATGGTGCTCGGGTGGGCCGTGTACGCGGGCGTGGGAATCGTCTGCGAGCACCGGGCCTCGGTCCGCCGGAAGACCACCAGGCAGGAGGTCCTGTTCCACGGCGGGCTGATCGCCTGCATCATGGTGGCCTTCGGCGTCGGCCGCATCGCCGCCTTCGCGCTGTTCGACCTGCCGCCCCACGGGCTGCTGTCACAGGCCGCCGGGGGCGCGATCGTGGCGGCGGTGGTGTACGTCGCGGCCACGCCGGTGAACCGCTCGGTGCTGAAGTCGATCGTCCAGCAGGGCGGGCGCGCCTGATGGACCCGCTCTTCGACGAGTTCCTGCACGTCCCGGCGCGGTTGTCGATCGTGGCCCTGCTGGTGCCGGCCGAATGGGTGGACTTCGGCTTCCTCAGGGACTCCGTCGGCACCAGCGACTCGGCGCTGTCCAAGCAGGTCTCCGCGCTGGCCGCCGCCGGATACGTCACCGTGCGCAAGGACCAGGACAAGCGGGCGCGGCGCACGTACGTACAGCTCACCCCTCATGGACGGCTCGCCTTCCAGCGGCACGCCGCGGCCCTGGAGCGGATCGTCGCCCTCGCCCGCGAGTCCGCCGGCTAGCCCGCGCCCGGCCTGAGCCCAGCGCCCGTTCCAGCGCCCGGTCCTCGACGCCGGGCCGGGGGCGATAGCCTCGTCTCGTGCTCGAAAAGATCGCGGCCACCCGCTATGTGACCCCGTTGCGGGAGGGCGGGTCGCTGCCCGGCGTCGTCGAGGCCGACGACCTCGGCACCTACGTCGTGAAGTTCCGCGAGGCCGGTCAGGGCCGGCGGGTGCTGGTCGCCGAGATCATCGCCGCCGAGCTGGGCCGCCGTCTCGGCCTGAAGACCCCGGAGCTCAAGCTCATCGACCTCGACCCGCAGCTCGGCATCAGGGAGCCGGACGAGGAGGTGCAGGACCTGCTCAAGGCCAGCACCGGCCTCAACCTGGCGGTCGACTTCCTGCCCGGCGCCCTCGGGTTCGAGCCGCTGGCCTGGGTGCCCGACCCGCTGTTCGCGGCCAGGGTGGTGTGGTTCGACGGCCTCATCCACAACATCGACCGGAGCTGGCGCAACCCCAACCTGCTGATCTGGCACCGCGACACGTGGCTGATCGACCACGGGGCCGCGCTCTGGTTCCACCACAACTGGCGCACCGCCGACCCGCAGCGGCCGTTCGACGCGGGCGATCACGTGCTCGCCCCGTACGCCGGCGACGTGGCGGCGGCGGGCGAGGAGCTGGTGGAGAAGATCACGACAGAGCTGCTGGAGACGGTGACGGCGCTGGTGCCGGACGAGTGGCTGGCCGGGGAACCGGGCTTCGACTCCCCTGACGACGTGCGCGCGGCGTACGTCGACCATCTGCTCCAGCGGGCGCACGGTCCCCGCGAGTGGCTCACCAGTCAGCAGCCCAAGGGTCACAAGACGGGTCCGGGGTCGGTCGGCGAGTTCTGGCGGGGAGGCGGCGACCGATGACGAGGGACGTCTACGAATACGCGACGATCCGCGTGGTGCCCAAGGTCGAGCGGGGCGAGCTGATCAACGCGGGCGTGCTGCTCTACTGCCAGCCGCGCGACTACCTGTGTGCCCGGGTCGAGCTCGACCCCGGCCGGCTGCGGGCCCTCGACCCGGGCGCCGACGTCGACGGGGTGCGGCGGGCGCTCAGCGCGTACGAGCTGGCCTGCGGCGACGAGTGCGGCCCGCTCGCGGGCGAGCCACTGGGCGGCAGGTTCCGCTGGCTGACGGCACCGCGCAGCACGATCGTGCAGACCGGGCCGGTGCACGCGGGCCTGACCACCGACCCCGGCACCGAGCTGGCCCGGCTGTTCGACAAGCTCGTACGCGTCTAGCGCTGGCGGCGGCCAGCGCTCACGGAGGTCAGCGCTCACGGAGGGCAGCGCTCACGGAGGGCAGCGCTCACGGAGGGCAGCGCTGACGGAGAGCGGCTGCGACGGAGCTCGGCGGGCTAGCTCGGGCGGAACGCCTCGGTGTTGGCCGCCGCCCATTCCTCGAACGTGCGCGGCGGCCGTCCCGTGACCTGCTCGACGGTGGGCAGCACCACCGACTCGTCCAGCTCACCGCGCGCGAAGAACCCGAGGAACGCCTCCGCGTACGCCTCCGGCATCCCCGTGAGCAGCTGCTCCCTGGCCTCGGCGTCGGTCAGCCCCTCGAACCGCAGCTCCCTGCCCAGCGCCGCGCCCAGGATCCGTACCCGGTCGGCCGGGCGCAGCGCCTCGGGCCCGGTCAGCCCGTAGACCTGGCCGTCGTGCCGCCCCTTCTCCAGCAGGGACGCGGCGGCCACGGCGGCGATGTCGAGCGGGTCGACGGTCGCGACGGCGACGTCGGGGAAGGTGTCTCGCACGACATTTCCGGATCTGATCTGGTCGGCCCAGCGAAGCGTGTTCGACATGAACGTACGCGGCCGCAGGATCGTCCACGGCACCCGCGACTCCCGTACCAGAGCCTCGGACTCCACGTGATACTTCGAGATCGGATTGCCCAGGTCGGCGGCCTCCGCCGCGCTCGCCGACAGCAGCACCACGTGCTCGACCCCGGCCCGCGCCACGGCGGCCAGCGTCTCGTCCATCCGGTCGTAGCCGCTCAGCAGGAACACCCCGCGCACCCCGTCCAGCGCGCCCGCCACCGACTCGGGGTCGTTCAGATCACCGAGGTGCAGGTCGGCCGGCAGGTCAACCTCGCGCCGCACCAGAGCCCGGACCGGCTCGCCCGCCCCGGCCAGCGTGCGCACCAGCGCCCCGCCCGCGTTCCCCGTGGCGCCCGTAACAAGGATCATGCCCCGGATGCTAGAACAAAACGGACATGAAGGTGTCGACCTCGTGGAAGCCCACCTTCCGGTAGACCGCCCGCGCCGAATGGTTGAAGTCGTTGACGTAGAGCGAGACCACGGGGGCGAAGCAGCTCATCGCGGCCTCCACCACGGCGGCCATCCCCGCCACCGCGTGCCCCTTCCCCCGCAGCTCGGGGGCCACCCAGACGCCCTGGATCTGGCAGGCGTGCGGCGTGACGGCACCCACCTCCGCCTTGAACACCACCCGCCCGTCGTCGATCCGCGCGTACGACCGCCCGATGCGGATCAGCTCGGCCACCCGGGTCCGGTAGAGCGCGCCGCCGTCACCGAGGTTCGGCGAGACCCCGACCTCCTCGGTGAACATCGCCACGCACGCCGGCAGCAGGATGTCGAACTCCTCCGGCCGCACCCGGCGGACGAGCGGATCGGCCGGCACCGGCGACTTGCGCGAGGTCGCCATGACCGGTTGCGCCCAGCGGATCGCGCGGGCGCGCCCCCAGTGCGGCTCCAGCCGCTCCCACAGCAGGGAGACCGCGTCGACCGGGCCCACGATGGACGAGCACCGCCGCCCCTGTTTGCGGGCGCGGTCAGCGAACGCGTGCACGGCCTCGGGACCGGCGTTGACCGGCACCATGTTGGCGCCGGCGTAACAGAGTGACACGAGGCCGCCGCGCGTCCCGAATCCCCACATCTGCCCGCCGAGCCTCGCCGGGTTGAGTCCGACGGCCCGCACCCGGGAGGAGACGAAGACGTTGGCGACCGGGTCGGAGTCCAGCAGTGCGAGAACTTCGTCCCGGTCGTTGTCGTCGAGCACGCGCGACGCCGATGTACGCAGCATCACACGGTCAGACTACGCGAAGGGTTACCGATTAACTCATCCGGCAATGCCCACGGTAACCCTTTCTTGACATCAGCCGGCGCTGAGCCTTTCCAGCACGTCGAGAATGCCGAGAATTTCGTGGGTCTGAGGGCTTCCCGACGTCATGTGCGCGGCCGGACGGGGCTCGGGCAGCGCGGCGCACTTCGCGCCGCGGCCCGGCAGCTTGCCGTCCCGCAGGTACGCGGCCAGGTGGCCGTCCATGCACTGGCTGCCGGTCAGCGAGACTCCGTGGTTGCCGCCGCCGTCGAGCACCATGCGGGCGCGCGGGAAGCGCTCGGCCATGTTGAGCGCCCCCTCGTACGGGGTCGCGGCGTCGTACCGGGACTGGAGGATGAGGAACGGCGGCAGCTTCGGCGACGCCTTCACCGGGACCGGCGTGCCGCCCTTGACCGGCCAGAACGCGCACGGGGCGTTGAACCAGGCGTTCGGCCAGGTCAGGAACGGCGCCTTGCGGTGCATCGCGGCCATGTCCGTCCGCCACCGGTCCCACTGACGCGGCCAGCGGGCGTCGCGGCACTGGACGCCGAGGTAGATGGCGTAGCCGTTCTCGTCCGCGGCGTCGTTCTTGCCGTGCCTGTTGTAGATCTCGTTGAGGCCCGTGACGTCGCCCTGCCGTACGTAGGAGGACCAGGCCTGGGCGAACTGGGGCCAGATCTTGTCGCTGTACCCCGCCACGGTGAAGGTGTCGTCGAGCTCGCTCGGGCCCACGACGCCGCCGGCCGGCCGGGCGCGCAGCCGGTCGCGCATCGCGTAGTAGGCGAACGACGTCTGCTTCGGCGTGGCGCCCAGCTTGTAGACGTCGTGGTGCTTCGCGGTCCAGGCGAGGAACTGGCGGTGGCGGCGTTCGAAGGCGCGGTCCTGCTTGAGGTTCGACTCGTACCAGACGCCGGTCGGGTCCACCGCGCTGTCCATCACCAGGCGCTTGACGCGGTGCGGGAAGAGGGTGGCGTAGACGGCGCCGAGGTAGGTGCCGTACGAGTAGCCGAGGTAGCTGATCTTCTCCTCACCGAGGGCGGCGCGGATCACGTCCATGTCCCTGGCGGAGTTCTCGGTGGTGAGGTGCGGCAGCAGCCAGGACCAGAAGTGGCCGCAGCGCTGGGCGTACTCGGCGGCCCGGCCCAGCAGCACCCGCTCCTCCGCCTGCCCGTGCGGCACCTGGTCCGGCCTCGGGGCCTGGTAGTACGTGGCCGGATCCACGCAGTGCACCGACGGCTCGCTCCCGCCGACGCCCCGCGGGTCGAAGCCCACGATGTCGTACCGCTCGGACACGTCGGCAGGCAGTGACGTGGCCACGAGCTCCGTCAGATCCCGCCCCGACGACCCCGGCCCCCCGGGATTGAGCAGCAGCGTGCCCAGATGGTTGGCATCCCTGGACACCTTGGCTTTGACCCGGTTGAGCGCGATCTCGATCGACTGCCCCATGGGCTCGCGGTAGTCGAGCGGCACGCGTACGGAGGCGCATTCGAGCGCCGCCGACGCGGTCTTCCCCGCCACCTTCGGGCAGGCCCCCCACACCACGGCCGGCGCCCCTCGATTGGCCACCGCCGCCCCATCCGCGCTGCCCACCCCGGCGACGAGCACCACCAGTCCGGCGACAACCCCAACTACCCGCTTCACCCGGCCCCCCTCACTTTCATAGGCCTTGCGATGTTCCCCTAAGTGACAGGGCGATGACGTTGGGTATGGGGAAACGCTTGCCATTCTGTAATCGTCGGATGGCATGCGGTAACCGCCTGCCGAGCCGGCATCCTGCGAGGAGGTCTTCGGACCGGCGAGCTACGCCGAAATCAGCCGGGCGAAATACACTCGCTCGCTTCACCGTGCCCTCGCTAGTGTCACGCGGATGCGTAACCTTCCGCTGCCCGTGCTGTGGCTGTCCGGGCCGACCGGGGTCGGGAAGTCCTCGGTCGGCTGGGAGGTGTTCGCGCAGCTCACTCGCGATGGCGTCAAGGCGGCCTTCGTCGACACCGACCAGATCAGCCTGTGCTACCCCATGCCGGAGGCGATGACGCATCGCATCCGGGCGCGGAGCCTGGCGGCGATGTGGCCGCATTTCCGGCAGGAGGGGATGCGGTGCCTGGTTCTTTCGGGTTTCGTCGACACGCTTGACGAGGTGCGCGAGTACACGGCCCTGCTGCCCGAGGCCGCGTTGACGTTGTGCCGGTTGCGGGTCGACAGTGCAGAGCTCAAGGAGCGGTTCCTCGGGCGGGGGTGGCGGCCGGAGCTGGTGGCGGAGGCGGTCGCGGAGGCCGACAGGCTGGACCGGAGCGAGTACGCCGACCTGGTCGTGGACACCGGTGGCCTGGCGGTGCCCGAGGCGGCTCGGCTGGTGCGGGAGCGGGCCGAGGGGTGGCCGGGCGACCTCTCCGCAGCCGAGCACGGGCTCGGTCCGCGGCCGGCGGCGGCTGCCGGTTCCGGGGCGGTGCCGGTGTTGTGGTTGCGCGGTGCACCGGCGGTCGGCAAGTCGACGGTCGGCTACGAGATCTTCACTCAGGTCTGCCGGAGCGGCGTGCGGGCCGCCTATGTCGACGTGAAGCAGATCGGAGCGCTGCGGCCCGTCGCGGATGACGATGTGGACGGTCATCGCCTCAAGGCGCGCAACCTGGCGGCCGTCTGGGCCGGATATCGCGCGGCGGGGGCCCGGTGCCTGGTCGTGGCCGGGGAGGCCGACTCCGACGACACCGTACGGCGCTACGCCGAATCGCTGCCCGGAACCGCGCTGACCGTGTGCCGGCTGGATGCCGGGCCGGCGACGCTGGCCGAGCGGGTGGCGCGGCGCGGCCGGGGCGGCGGGCCTGCCATACCGGGTGACGAGTTGAGGGGGCTGGGCCCGGAGGCCCTGCACCGTGCCGCCGAGCGAGCGGTGCGGGAGGCCGTGGCGCTGGACCGTACCGGGGTCGAGGGGCTGCGCGTCGGCACCGATGGCCGGTCGGTGGAGGAGGTGGCGGCGGACGTGCGGCGGCGCGGCGGCGATTGGCCGGACCTGGGCCGGACCTGGGCCGGCCGATGAGGGCACACGGTGTGGGCCCGGCCGCCGAGCCCACACCCCCCGATGAACGGGACGTCAGCCGACCGTGACCGTGGGGCCGGAGTCCTCCTCCAGGTCCACCTCGACGCCCATCTCGTCGGCCAGGCGCAGGGCCTCCTCGATCAGGGTCTCGACGATCTGCGACTCCGGCACGGTCTTGATGACCTCGCCCTTGACGAAGATCTGGCCCTTGCCGTTGCCGGAGGCCACGCCGAGGTCGGCCTCGCGGGCCTCGCCGGGGCCGTTGACGACGCAGCCCATGACGGCCACCCGGAGCGGGACCTTCATGCCCTCCAGGCCGGCCTGGACCTGGTCGGCCAGGGTGTAGACGTCGACCTGGGCGCGACCGCACGACGGGCAGGAGACGATCTCCAGGCCGCGCTCCCGCAGGCCGAGCGACTCCAGGATCTGGGCGCCGACCTTGACCTCCTCCACCGGAGGGGCCGAGAGCGAGACGCGGATGGTGTCGCCGATGCCCTCCGCGAGCAGGGCTCCGAAGGCGACGGCGGACTTGATCGTGCCCTGGAAGGCCGGGCCGGCCTCCGTGACGCCCAGGTGCAGCGGGTAGTCGCACTTGGCGGCCAGCAGACGGTAGGCATTGATCATCACGACCGGGTCGTTGTGCTTGACCGAGATCTTGATGTCGCGGAAGCCGTGCTCCTCGAAGAGCGAGCACTCCCAGAGCGCGGACTCCACCAGCGCCTCGGGCGTGGCCTTGCCGTATTTCTGCAGCAGGCGCGGGTCGAGGGAGCCGGCGTTGACGCCGATGCGGATCGGCACGCCGGCGTCGGACGCCGCCCGCGCGATCTCGCCGACCTTATCGTCAAATTTCTTGATATTTCCGGGGTTGACCCGGACAGCCGCGCAGCCCGCCTCGATGGCGGCGAACACGTACTTCGGCTGGAAGTGGATGTCGGCGATCACGGGGATCTGCGACTTCCTGGCGATGATGGGCAGCGCGTCGGCGTCGTCCTGGGACGGCACCGCCACGCGTACGATCTGGCAGCCGGACGCCGTGAGCTCGGCGATCTGCTGCAACGTGGCGTTGACGTCGGCGGTGACCGTCGTCGTCATCGACTGCACCGAAACCGGGGCGTCGCCGCCCACGGGCACGCTGCCGACCATGATCTGGCGAGAGTGGCGGCGTTCGGCGAGCGGCTTGGGGCGGACTGTCGGGATGCCGAGAGCTACAGAAGACATTTCAACCCTTAATGTGACGACGCTTTCCAGTTTAGGTAGCTAGCGGGACTGCCCGGATGTGAGTTCGGCCGCACGGGCCCGAGCCCAGGCGTCGGCCGCCAGCACCTCTTCGACGGAGTCGGCGGGAGTCACCTGGTGCTCCTCGACGACCTTGGCCACCGTGTCGACGATGGCCAGGAACGGCAGCTCGCCCCGCATGAACGCGTCGAGGCACGCCTCGTTGGCGGCGTTGTAGACGGCGGGCGCGGTGCCGCCCTCGGTGCCGACGTGCCTGGCCAGCGCGACCGACGGGAACGCCACGTCATCGAGGGGCTCGAACGTCCACGTGTGCGCCTGGGTCCAGTCGATGGGCCGGGCGGCGCCGGGGACACGGCGGGGGTGGCCGAGCGCGAGCGCGATCGGCAGGCGCATGTCGGGCGGGCTGGCCTGGGCGATGGTCGAGCCGTCGACGTATTCGACCATGGAGTGGATGATCGACTGCGGGTGCACCACGACCTCGATCCGGTCGAAGTCCAGGTCGAACAGCAGGTGCGCCTCGATCACCTCCAGCCCCTTGTTGACCAGGGTGGCGGAGTTGATCGTGATGACCGGGCCCATGGACCAGGTGGGGTGGGCCAGCGCCATCTCCGGCGTGACGTCGGCCATCTCCTCGCGCTTCATGCCCCGGAACGGCCCGCCGCTGGCGGTGATCACGAGTTGCCTGACGCAGGAGGGGTCGTAGCCGTCGGGGCCGGCGGCCCACAGGCACTGCTGCACCGCCGAGTGCTCGGAGTCGACCGGGAGGATCTGCCCCGGCCGGGCCAGCCGCTTCACCAGCGGCCCGCCGATGATCAGGGACTCCTTGTTGGCCAGCGCGAGTGTCCTGCCCGCCTCGAGCGCGACCAGGGTGGAGGTCAGCCCGAGCGCGCCGGTGATGCCGTTGAGCACCATGTCGCACTGCCACCCGGCCACCTCCGCGACCCCTTCGGGGCCGCCGAGGACCGTGGCGCCGGCGCCGTGCGCCGCCAGCGCCTCCTTCAGCTCGGGCACGGCCGAGGCGTCGGCCACCGCCACCACCTCGACACCGAACTCGGCCGCCTGCCTGGCCAGCAGCTCGACCCTGCCGCCCCCGGCAGCCAGCCCGGCGACCTTGAACCCGCCGGGGTTGGCGGCGACGACGTCGAGGGCCTGGGTGCCGACCGAACCGGTGGAGCCGAGCACGACGATGGAGCGGAGGGTCTCTTCAAGCACCCGTCCATTGTCCCCGCTGTGCGGCGCGCTCGGGCACGCGGCACCGGACGTCCTAAAATTCCCCTCCTTATGTGACACGAGGTGAGCCAGTGAATTCATGCCGGAATATAGCTATATCGGTATGCGCAAATCTTGAGAAATCTGGATATTGAGGCGGCTACCTTCCAAGCCCAAGTCCGGTTTAGGGAGGTACGTAATGAACCGCAGTTTCACCCTGCTTTCCGTAGCCACGCTCGCCATCGGTGCCGCCTTGCTTCCCGCTGGTGGAGCCCAGGCCGCTGACACGCGCGCCAGGCCGAAGCCCGCCCAGCAGGCCGCCGCCGACACGACCTCGGAGCAGCGGCAGGTCCTGACGTACTGGACCGAGCGGCGGATGGAGGCCGCCCAGCCCCTGGACGCCCCCGGTCCCAAGCAGAAGTTGACGGCGGCCGAGCCCGAGCAGGGCAGTGCCTGGACCGCTCCACCCACGCGCGGGCAGGCCGGCGGCGGCGTGGACCTGCAGGCGGCCAGGAGCTCGGGTGAGACGTGGACCGGGGGCGGCGCGGTCACGCGGACGACGGGGCGGGTCTTCTTCACCACGCAGGGCCGCAACGCCTCCTGCTCGGGCACGGCGGTGACCAGTGCCAACAAGAGCGTGGTGATGACCGCCGGCCACTGCGTGAAGATGAACGGCGCCTTCCACACCAACTGGGTCTTCGTCCCGGGCTACGCCGGCGGCAACCGTCCCTTCGGCACCTGGGCCGCCACCCGGCTGCTGACCACGCAGCAGTGGAACGCCCGCGAGGACGTCAACTTCGACGTGGCCGCCGCCGTGGTCGCGCCGCTGGAGGGCAGAACGCTGGTCGACGTGGTGGGTGGCCAGGGCGTGGCGTTCAACCAGCAAAGACGCCAGCAGATGTACGCCTTCGGCTACCCCGCCGCGGCGCCGTACGACGGCTCGAAGCTGATCTACTGCAGCGGCCGCACCTTCGACGACTTCCTCGCGACCGACGACCACGGCCTCACCTGCAACATGACCGGCGGTTCGAGCGGCGGCCCCTGGATGCTGAATTTCAACGAGTCCACCGGCCTCGGCACCCAGAATTCGGTCAACAGCTTCAAATACAACTTCGCCCCCAACTGGATGTTCGGCCCATATTTCGGGAACGAGGCCCAGTCCGTCTACCAAGCAGCACAAAGCGCCAACGCACTCTAAGCAATTTACCGAAAGTAGTCACAAGAACACATCTCGTAGTGCACACTCGGTGGGCATGACCCTGAGCACCCCCCTGCTTGCGGCCGCTCCGCTCCTCGCGGGGCTCGTCGGTCCCGCGCTGCTCGGCGCGGCTCCCGGCCGCCAGCAGGCCGCACCACCGGCCGTCGCACCCGCGCACACGGTCCAGCGGAGCGACATAGTCGAGCACGTGGCCGCCCGCACCGCCGCCGATCAGCAGCGCGTGCTCGACTACTGGACGCCCGAGCGCATGGCCAAAGCCCTGCCGATCGGCCTGCTCGACATCGTCACGAACGGCGACGACCTGCTGAGCGGCCTGACCGGCCGGGCGGACCTCAGCACCACCCCCGACCTGTCGAGCAGGAAGGCCGACCTGTCGGTCCCGCGCAGGCTCATGGGCTCGCACCACCTGTCGGCGGCCAGACCGGACGCCAGCACGATCGGCTCCCGGTGGATCACCGGCGGCCTGGTGGCCAGGACCACGGGCCGGGTGTTCCTCACCGTGGCCGGGGCGGACTTCGTCTGCTCGGCCAGCACGGTCAAGAGCGCCAACAGGGACGTCGTGGTCACCGCCGGCCACTGCGTCAAGGACGGAGCGGGCGAGTGGGCGGCGAACTGGACGTTCGTCCCCGGCTACGGCACGGCCGGCGAGCACCCCTACGGCCAGTACACCGCCCGCCGCATGTTCGTGGCCGGCCCCTGGTCGCGCAGCGGCGACGACAACTACGACGTGGGCATGGTCGCCCTGGCCACCTCGCGCGGCAAGCACGTGGCGGACGCGGTGGGCACGCAGGAGATCGCGTTCAACCCGGGACGCGGCGGCCAGGCGTTCGGCTTCGGCTACCCCGCCGACCCGCCATACGACGGGGGCGACCTGGTCTACTGCGCGGGCCGGCTCAAGGACGACCCGTACGGCCAGACCCGCGACCAGGGCCTGGGCTGCGACATGACGGCGGGCTCCAGCGGCGGCCCCTGGATGACCGGGTTCGACGCCAACACCGGCAAGGGCACGATCACGTCGCTGAGCAGCTTCAAGTACAGCGACGACCGGCGCACGATGTACGGCCCGTACTTCGGCGACTCCGTCAAGGCCCTCTTCAACACCGCGCAGCACGCGTGACCGGGCCCGCCGCCGCGATCCGGGCGCGCCGGCGGGCCCCCATCGCCAGAGGTCAGAGCGTCAGCCCCGTCAGGACCATGACCTTCTCGTACGTGTAGTCCTCCATGGCCGAGTGCAGCCCCTCGCGCCCGACCCCCGAGTCCTTCACACCGCCGTAGGGCATCTGGTCCGCCCGGTACGAAGGCACGTCGCCGATGATCACGCCGCCCACCTCCAGCTCCCGGTTCGCCCGGAAGGCGGCGTCCAGCGAGCGCGTGAACACCCCGGCCTGCAGCCCGTACTTCGAGTCGTTGACCATCGCGTACGCCTCGTCGACCGAGGCGGCCGGCTGGAGGATCATGACGGGACCGAAGACCTCCTCGCAGGCGACCTTGGCGTCGTGCGGGACGTCGGCCAGCACCGTCGGGGCGAGCGTCGCGCCCTCCCTGGTGCCGCCCGCCAGCACCTTGGCCCCGGCGGCGACCGCCTCCTGGACCCACTGCTCGACCCGCTCGGCCGCGGCCTCCGAGACCAGCGGGCCCACCTGGGTCTTCTCGTCGGCGGGGTCGCCGGTGACGAGGCCGTCCACCGCCGGGAGGAGCCGCTCGACGAACGCGTCGTAGACCGGCCGCTCGACGATGACCCGCTGCACCGCGATGCAGCTCTGGCCGGCCTGGTAGTTGGAGTAGAGGGCGATGCGCTGGGCCGCCCAGTCGAGGTCGGCGTCGGCCAGCACGACCGCGGCCGCGTTGCCGCCCAGCTCCAGGGTCACGTGCTTGCGCGGCACCTGGTCGGCGATGGCGTAGCCGACGGGCGCCGAGCCGGTGAACGACACGACCGGGAGCCGGGGATCCCGCACCAGGCCGGACGCGCGGTCGTTCTCGATCGGCAGGACCGAGAACATGCCGGCCGGCAGGTCCGTCTCGGCCAGGATCTCGCCCAGGAGCAGCGAGGACAGCGGGGTGGCGGGGGCGGGCTTGACGATGACCGGGGCGCCGACGGCGATGGCCGGGGCGACCTTGTGTGCGACGAGGTTCAGCGGGAAGTTGAAGGGGGTGATCGCCAGCACGGGACCGTGGGGGACGCGCGACACGTACGCCAGGCGGCCGGCCGCCGCGGGCTCGGTGTCGAGCCGCTGCACGCCGCCCGACCAGCGGCGGGCCTCCTCGGCGGCGAAGCGGAATGTGGCCACGGCCCGCCCGACCTCCCCGCGCGCCCAGACGATCGGCTTTCCGTTCTCGGCCGTGATGAGGTGGGCGATCTCGTCGGCCCGTTCGGCGAGGCGGCGCGAGACGTGCGCCAGGGCCTCGGCCCGTACGTGCACGGGCAGCGCGGCGGCCTTCCTGGCCACCGCGTGCGCGGCCGCCACGGCCTCCTCGACCTGGGCGTCGGTCGGCACGGAATGCCTGCCGACCTCGCGGCCGTCATGCGGGTTGGTGACAGTGAGCTCGGTGTCCCCGGTCGCGGCGCGGCCGGCCAGCCAGAAGGTACGCACGTCCATACCCACGACGTTATGCCAAGGCGTACATCGGGGATTTACACCACGATGCACAAGACTCCCACGAGGGCTCACCGTTAAGTACAAGCCCCGTTGTATACCCATGATGTAACAGAAGTAGACCCAATTCGGGATGTTTACCATGCGGAGTGGTTTGAGCGATCTCCGCTATGGCTAAGTCATCGGTGCGGGTCTCCAGCGCGGCGGGCCCCCGATCAGAAAGGCGTGGGCCCCGTGACCGAACAACGTGAGGTCACAAGGACGCATAGCCGGTCCTTGGCCACAAGGGAGGTCTCATGACCTCGGCGCCGCTGGGCCTGCAGGGCGCCTACCTTCTCGGTGAGCGCGCCAGCCACGACGAACTCCGCTCCCGCCTCCTGGACGTGGCGGTCAACCTGCTCCGGACGGACGGGCCCGACAGCCTCACCATGCGCAGGATCGCCGCCGAGGCGGGCTGCACGACGACCGTCATCTACACGATGTTCGGCAACCGGGAGGGCCTGGCGGAGGCGCTCTATCTGGAGGGGTTCGAGCGCTTCCGCCGCTTTCTGGAGGCCGTGCCGCAGCGGCGCAACCCGTTCGAGCACCTGACCGCGCTCGGCCCCGCCTACCGGCAGGCGTGCCTGGCCGAGCCGGGCTACTACAGCCTGATGTTCGAGCGGGCGATCCCCGGCTTCGAGCCCAGCGAGCGCGCCAGGACGCTGGCCCGCGCCGCGCTCAACATCCTCGACCGGGTCATCGCCGACTGCATCTCGGCCGGTTACCTGATCCCCACGCAGCCCCGCAAGATCGCGGACGCGCTGTGGTCGGCGGCGCAGGGCGCGATCAGCTTGGAACGCGCCGGGCACCTGCGCGACGGCCGCACCTACGAGGCGGTCACGACCGCGATCATCTGCTGCTATCTGGTGGACAAGCAGAAGTAACGGGCCGGCGGGCCACTTCCAGGGCCAGCCACAGCTCCGCGCGCACACCCGGGTCGTCGAGGTCGCGGCCGAGCAGGTCCGCGACGCGTCTCATGCGATAGCGCAGGGTGTGCCGGTGCACGCCCAGCCGCTGCGCCGCCGCGTCCCAGTGGCCGTTCCCCTCCAGGTACGCGCGCAGCGACTCCACCAGGTCGGCCCGGGAGCCGTACGCGTTGAGCGGGGCCAGGATGGCCGCCGAGAACGCCTGGGCGGCGGCCGGGTCGAGCAGGCCGAGCAGACCCTGCCCCGCCAGCTCCCCGAACCTCACGACCGTCCCGGTGACCCCACGCGTCCCGGCCTCGGGCTCCTCGCCGTCCCCCGGCCTCTCACCGTGACGGGCCGCACCGCTGCGGGCCGCCTCCAGGGCGCGTCTGGCCTGGTCGAGCGCGTTGTGCAGGGAGGTGGCGGCGTATCCGGCAGGCAGGCTGAGACCCACGGGCGCCTCCGCGTTCATCGCCGCCTCCTCAGCCGCGGACCCGGCCACGATCGCGACGGCCGTCCGCCCCGTCCCGTCCCCGTCGTCGGCCAGGGCCGCGAAGGTGTGCGGCTCCAGGGCCTCCAGGGCTTCCGGGCCGGCCGCGAGCACCACCAGCGGCTCCTCCGGCAGCCGCCCGCCGAGCGGCCGCAGCACGTCGCGGGCGCGCGCCTCCTCCCCCGCCAGCAGCAGCTCCAGCACGGCGGTGCGGAGCCGGCGTTCGGCGGCCAGCTGGGTCCTGCCCTGGGCCATGGCCAGCGTGAGCAGGGAGCCGGCGGCGTTGATCACGGTGTGGGTGACGGGCGAGAAGGCGTGCCCGGCACCGACGGCGAAGAACCCGCGCGGCCGCCCCCCGCCGCCCAGCGGCTGCACCACGATGTGCTCACCGGGCCCGGACAGCGCCAGGCTGGCCGGCATCCGCTCGCCACCCGCACGGCCGGCCTGCACTCCGCCGCCCGCTCCACGGGGCCCGGCGGTGCCGGCGTGCACCCCGGTGCCGGCCTCATCGGCCTCGGGAGCGGCGGGCGGGCCCGGGTCGGACGGGCGGGCGGCGGTGGGGGCCGGGAGGCGGCCGCGGCGGCGGGACAACTCCCCGGCGACCTCATCCGTCCTGGCCCCGCTCGTGGCGTGCCGGACCTCGCCCGATTCCGTCAGCAGCGCCGCCCAGCCCCCGACCTCCTTGGCCAGCCGGTCGATGACCGCGTGCAGGCCGTCCGGCCGCAGCGCCGCCCGCGTCAGGCGGCCCTGGGCGGCGAAGGCGCGGCTGATCTCCTCGTACTGCTCGGCCGCCAGCAGCTCGCTGACCGTCTTGCCGACCGCGATGAACGGCGTCTCGCGCGGCACCTCCAGCAGCGGCAGCCCGGCCTCCTCGGCGGCCGTGACGAGGGCGGGCGGCACCTCCTCGTGCGAGACGCCGACGCCGAAGCCGAGCCCGGCCACGCCGCGGGTCACCAGGCGGGCCACGTAACCCGTCAGGTCGCCCTCCATCCGCAGGCCGGTGGTGAGCAGCAGCTCCCCGCCCTCCAGGTAAGGTGTCGGGTCCGCGAGCTCGCTGACCGCCACCCAGCGCACCGGCGCGTCGAGCACCCCCTGGCCTGACGTCCCGGCCACCGGCCGCAGGTTCATGCGACGGACGACGATCTGCAGGGAAGGCGGCATGCGAGTTTTGTCCATTCCGGCAAAGACGAGCACTCCTAGTGTGACATATCGACGTATCGGTCCTGGTGAGAGCCCGCCGTAGCGTCAGAGCCATGAGCATTCCCCAGGAGCGGCGCGTCGTGACCGCGATCCCAGGCCCCAAGTCCCAGGAGCTGCTGGCCCGCAAGCAGGCCGCCGTCCCGCCCGGCATCGGCACGACCCTGCCGGTCTTCGTCACCCGCGCCGGCGGCGGCGTGGTGCAGGACGCCGACGGGAACTCGCTGATCGACTTCGGCTCCGGCATCGCGGTGACGAACGTGGGCAACGCCGCCCCGAAGGTCGTCGAGCGCGTCCGGAAGCAGGTCGCCGACTTCACCCACACCTGTTTCATGGTCACCCCGTACGAGTCGTACGTGGAGGTGTGCGAGAAGCTCAACGAGCTCACCCCGGGCGACCACGAGAAGCGTACGTTCCTGGTGAACTCGGGCGCCGAGGCCGTGGAGAACGCCGTCAAGATCGCCCGGCACGCCACCGGCAGGCAGGGCGTCGTGGTGTTCGACCACGGCTACCACGGCCGCACGCTGCTCACGATGACGCTGACGGCCAAGAACATGCCGTACAAGCAGGGGTTCGGCCCGTTCGCGCCGGAGGTGTACCGGGTGCCGCTGGCCTACCCGTTCCGCTGGCCGAGCGGCCCGGAGAACTGCGCGGAGGAGGCCGCCGAGCAGGCCATCGACATGATCACCAAGCAGATCGGCGCGCAGAACGTGGCCGCCGTGGTGATCGAGCCGATCGCGGGCGAGGGCGGGTTCATCGTGCCGGCCAGGGGGTTCCTGCCGCGGATCGCCGAGTTCTGCCGGGCGAACGGGATCGTGTTCGTGGCCGACGAGGTGCAGACGGGCTTCGCGCGCACCGGGACGCTGTTCGCGTGCGAGGACGAGGGCGTCGTACCGGACATCATCACCACCGCCAAGGGCATCGCGGGCGGCCTGCCGCTGGCCGCGGTGACCGGGCGGGCCGAGATCATGGACAAGGTGCACGTCGGCGGCCTGGGCGGCACGTACGGCGGCAACCCCCTGGCCTGCGAGGCCGCGCTCGGCGTGCTGGAGACCATCGAGTCGGAGGACCTGGTCGCCAGGGCCCGGCGGATCGGCGAGATCATGCTCCCCCGGCTGGAGGCGCTCAAGGAGCGCTTCGACGTGGTCGGGGACGTGCGCGGCCGGGGCGCGATGATCGCGATCGAGCTGGTCGAGCCCGGCACCAAGGAGCCGAACCCGACCGCCGTCCAGGAGATCGTCAAGCGCTGCCACGCCGAGGGCCTGCTGGTGCTGACGGCGGGCACGTACGGCAATGTGCTGCGCTTCCTGCCCCCGCTGGTCATCCCCGAGCACCTGCTCGAGGAGGGCCTGGGCATCCTGGAGAAGGCGATCGCCGAGCTCTAGACGAACCCCGACGAAACGGGCATCCAGCTTGCGGCTGGATGCCCGTTTTGTGGTGTAACAGGTGCCACTCGGGTAGAGAATTCACCCTGACTTGACGCTCAGCTAGACGCTCACGGCCTCGGTCAGGGTTATAACGGTTCCGACATACGGAGGGGCGATGGCTGCTGGGAGCGTGATGAACTGGGGTCCGACCAGAACGGCGCGGAACATGTTGACGTTCGACCCTGAGGGCCTGACCTGGGCCCAGCGCGACGGCGACGCCTGCGTCGTCTGCCACAAGAGGTGGCCGCGCCCGCGCGTGCGCGTGGGCCGCCTGCCCGACGACTCGCCCGTGCTCGCCTGCGGCGACTGCGCCGAAGCGCTCATCCCCGCTCCCATGGCCACCGTCGTGGCCTTCCCGTCTCGATAGCGAGACGCCCCGGGACGGGGGGAAGGCCCGGGGCGCCTCTGACGGGCCGCGCCCAGCGGGGGGAAGGGCGGGTCCGCGGCACGGTCACGTGGGGATCGGCGGCCCCCACTCACTTGGCGAGCTCGCGCCACCGTTTTGTCCATGCGGTGTAGTCAGTGCATTCCCCGTCCTCCGCGCGGCAATCCCCGGGCGGCCGCACAGCGAACACGACGCGGTCGAGCCGCTTGTCGTCGCCCACCCCGTACGTCTCGCACATCGTCCTGGCCCGCCCCTTGCACGCCTTGTCGTTGGCGGGCGCCATGCCCACCCACGCGGCCGCGTCGCGCTGCGCGTCCGGCTCGGTCACCCAGTTGAGCCACCGGTAGGCGCAGGTGGTGTCGGGGACGTTCGCGCCGAGCATCCAGGAGTCGACCCACCCGGTGGTCTCACGCGTCTCGATCACCTTGACCGGCTTGCCGGCCGTCTGCAGGAGCAGGCGATGGTAGGGGGTCATCTGGGCGTAGTCGAGCGACCCGGTGGCGAAGCCCTTGACCAGGTCGACCGGGTTGCGCCAGTAGGTGCGGTCCTTGTTGCGCTCCAGCAGCGTCATCGCCTTGCCGAGCTCGGTCTCGCTCAGCTCGTACGGGTCCTTCGCCGAGCCCTCGGCCAGCGCCGCGTCGGCGATCGTCAGCGGGCTGTCCCTGAGCGCCACCCGGTCGGAGGCGAACGCCTGCCCCAGCCCGCCGCCCCTGACCTTGGCCGAGTCGTAGACGAACTCGTCGTACGCCCACAGGTAGGGCACCCCGTAGACCTTGCCCGACACCGTGGCCATGTCGCGGAAGCGCTCGTCGAGGTCGTCGTAGCCGCTCACCTTGGCCGGGTCGATGGCCTGCACCTGCTTGGCCTCGATCAGGCCGGCGGCCAGCACGGGCCCGGCGGTGATCACGTCGTAGGGCCGCTGGCCGACCCTGGCGGCCATCTCCTCGGCGGTCTGCACGGTGTCGATCCGGGCGATCCGGCAGCCGGTCTCCTTCTCGAACGAGCCCACCCAGTTGGCCTTGGGGCTGGTGCCGCCGTATTCGGCGTAGCCGCGGTAGGTGAGGATCTGCAGCGTGCCGTCGCTCTGCGTGGCGCTCGGGCTCGGGGTGGGAGTGGGCGAAGGTGAGGTCGAGGGCGAAGGTGAGGGCGAGGGTGTGGGACGGGCCGCGCCCATGCCGGAGACCAGCGCCGATGCGGCGAGCGCCAGGGCAAAAGCACGACGACGATTCACCAATTCCCCCCTTGTCCGTGTGCTGGAGCTTACCGGGGACAGAGCCGGGAGGGACGCCAGTCCCTCCCGGCGCCGCGATCGCCGCTTACCTGTTGGTGGGGAAGCCCAGGTTCACGCCGCCGTGCGAGGGGTCCAGCCAGCGGGAGGTGACGACCTTGCCCCGGGTGTAGAAGTGCACGCCCTCGGTGCCGTGCACGTGCGTGTCGCCGAACAGGGAGGACTTCCAGCCGCCGAAGCTGTAGAAGGCCATCGGCACCGGGATGGGCACGTTGATGCCGATCATGCCGACCTCGACCTCGTTCTGGAAGCGCCTGGCCGCGCCGCCGTCGTTGGTGAAGATCGCGGTGCCGTTGCCGTACAGGCCGCCGTTGATCACTTCCAGGCCCTCCTCGTACGAGGAGACGCGCACGATCGACAGCACGGGGCCGAAGATCTCGTCGGTGTGCGTACGCGACCCGACGGGCACGTGGTCGAGCACGGTCGGGCCGAGCCAGAAGCCGGGCGCCTCCGACGCCTTGCCGCCGCCCAGCACCTCCGTCTCGCGGCCGTCCACGACCAGCTTGGCGCCCTCCTCGACGCCGAGGTCGAGGTAGGAGGCCACCTTGTCGCGGTGCGGCCCGGTGACCAGCGGCCCCATCTCGGACTTCGGGTCGTCGCCGGGGCCGATCACCAGCTTGTCCACCCGCTCGACGATCTTCTGGACGAGCTCGTCGCCGATCGGGTCCACGGCCAGCACGACGGAGATCGCCATGCACCGCTCCCCCGCCGAGCCGAAGCCCGCCGACACGGCCGAGTCGGCCACCAGGTCGAGGTCGGCGTCGGGCAGGACGAGCATGTGGTTCTTGGCGCCGCCGAGCGCCTGGACGCGCTTGCCGTGGGCGGTGCCGGTCTCGTAGACGTACTGCGCGATCGGGGTGGAGCCGACGAACGACACCGCGCGCACGTCCGGGTGCTCCAGCAGCCGGTCCACGCTCACCTTGTCGCCCTGCACCACGTTGAACACGCCGTCGGGCAGCCCCGCCTCCTGCCAGAGCCGCGCCATGAGCAGCGAGGCCGACGGGTCCTTCTCCGACGGCTTGAGCATGAACGCGTTCCCGCACGCGATCGCGATCGGGTACATCCACATCGGCACCATGGCCGGGAAGTTGAACGGCGTGATCCCGGCCACGACGCCCAGCGGCTGGCGCATCGAGTAGGAGTCCACCCGGGTCGAGACACCCTCGGAGTAGCCGCCCTTGAGCAGGTGCGGGATCCCGCAGGCGAACTCCACGACCTCCAGCCCGCGGGCCACCTCGCCGAGCGCGTCGGAGTGCACCTTGCCGTGCTCGGCGGAGATCAGCGCGGCCAGCTCGTCGCGGTGGGCGTACATGAGCTCGCGGAAGCGGAACAGCACCTGTGCCCGCTTGACCAGCGACGCGTCCCGCCAGGCGGGGAAGGCCGCGACGGCCGCCGCCACGGCGGCGTCCACGTCCGCGGCCGAGGCCAGCGCGACGTGGCCGCTGACCTCGCCGGTGGCCGGGTTGTAGAGCTCGGCGGTACGTGCGGGGTCGCCGTCCGCGAGGGCTCCGTTGATCCAGTGCTTGACCGACTTCACTGAGCTGCTGCCTCTGCGTTGATGGTTTCGAGGGCGGTGACGATGATGCCGAGGCCCTCGGTGGCCTCGTCCACCGTGAGGGTGAGGGGCGGGGCCATGCGGATGGCGGTGCCGTACAGGCCGCCCTTGCCCGCCAGCAGGCCCGCCTGCTTGGTCAGCTCCATGAAGCGGGCGGCTTGGGCGGGGCTCTCCAGCTCCACGGCGAACATCAGGCCCTTGCCGCGCACGTCCTTGACGACGGGCAGGCGCCCGGCCGCGGCCTTGAGGCCGCCGATGATGATCGCACCGGTACGGGCGGCGTTGGCCTGGAGGTCGTGGTCGAGCACGTAGTCGAGGGTGGCGTTGGCCGCGGCCATGGAGATCGGGTTGCCGCCGAACGTGGACAGGCCCACGGCGTGCGGGCCGTCCATCAGGTCGCCGCGCGCCACGATGCCGCCGACCGCGAAGCCGTTCCCGAGGCCCTTGGCGAACGTGATCATGTCGGGGGTCACGCCGTGGTTCTGGATGCCGAAGAACGCGCTGCCGGTCCGGCCCCACCCCGTCTGCACCTCGTCGGAGACGAACAGGATGCCCTGCTCGTCGAGCACCTCCTTGTAGGCGGCGAACAGCCCGTCGGGGGGCATCGTGAACCCGCCCACGCCCTGGATCGGCTCGGCGATCAGCGCCGCCACGTCGTCGGACACGGTCGTGGCCAGCACGTGGCGCAGGTCGTCCACGCACGCCTGGATGTAGTCGGCGTCCGACAGGCCCCTGAACTGGGTCAGGTGCCGGTCGGCCCCGTGCAGGAAGTGCACGTTGAGCGGGGAGAGCGAGTTGTTCTTCCAGGAGCGGTTGGAGGTCACGCTGATCGCGCCGAAGCTGCGCCCGTGGTAGCTCTGGCGCATGGCCAGCACCTGGTCGCTCTTGCGCGCGTACGTGGCCAGCAGCAGCGCCGTCTCGTTGGCCTCGGTGCCGGAGTTGGTGAAGAAGACCTTGGCGTCGGGGATGCCGGAGAGCCGCGCGATCTTCTCGGCCAGCTCGATCTGGCCGCGCAGCAGGTAGACGGTGCTGGTGTGCACCACCCCGGTGGCGAGCTGGCGCTCGACGGCCTCGCGCACCTCGGGCACGTCGTAGCCGATCATGTTGGTCAGGATCCCGGCGAAGAAGTCGAGGTAACTCTTGCCGTCCGCGTCGACGACGCGGTTGCCCTTTCCGCTGACGATCTCGATGGGCTCGGTGTAGTTGAGGGCCAGCCAGTTGGGCATCACTGCCCGGTGGCGCGCGAGAAGCTCCGACATGTTACCGAGTATCCCTTTTCCCGCCATGCCGCTCCTACCTACAACCTGTCGGAAGGGCGGCACGTTGCCTTACACACTGGAATATCCCCTAGGGGATTACCCGTCCGCCTCCAGACGTACGTATCCCGTGCCCAGTACATCGCCGGAATCACCGGAAAAGACCCCTGGCGGCCGACGACCGGAGGCCCCTCTGTCACCGACGATCGGTACATCCGAGGAACGAAGGAGACAGAGATGACCGTCATCGCCGACCACCGACCCGAAGCCCCGTCCGGCCCGCCGAAGCTCGACCGGGCCCAGCTCCTCCAGGCCCAGCGGGACACCCTGGCCACCCCGCGCATGGACTACAGCCTGCTGGCCAAGATGATGTTCAAGCCGGTCGACCTCATGTACGGCGTTAAGGGGTCGTACACGAAGTTCGCCATGCTGGAGATCATCGCCCGGGTCCCCTACCAGGCGTGGGAACGGATGGGCTACTGGGCCGTGCACCGGCACGCGGGGCGCTCCGGGCTGGCCAGGAGGATCTTCGAGCGGATCGTGGAGGCCCGCGCCGACCAGGACAACGAGCAGTGGCACCTGCTGATCCTGCAGGACCTGGTGCAGCGCACCGGGCAGAGACAGACGTGGCTGCTGCACAAGGTGGCGCCGTGGCTGATCGCGTTCTTCTACTACCACGTGTCCTGGGTGCTGTTCCTGGTCAGGCCGGACTGGAGCTACCGGCTCAACGCGGAGTTCGAGGACCACGCCGAGCATGAATACATGACCTTCGTGGCCGAGAACCCGGACCTGGACCTGGTGCCCGACCCCGGCACGTACGCCGCCGAGTACGGCCGCTACCGCTCGGTGGCCGACCTGCTCCGGCAGATCGGCCACGACGAGCGCACCCACAAGCTGGACAGCCTGGAGAGCATGAAGGAGCCCCGTGTCCGCTAGACCTGCACGGGTTCGGGGGCCGCGGCGGGCTTGGCCGGGCGCAGCACGGTGACGGCGAGCAACGCGGCGGCCACGCAGAACGCGGCCCCGACCCACGAGCCGAGGTGCATGGCGGAGGTGAAGGCCTCGTTGGCGACCTCGGCCAGGCCCAGCGGGTGCGCGGCGCCGATCGACTCCCTGGCGGCCGCGGGCAGGTCGGCGGGCATCTCCGAGGTGTACTTCCCGGCCAGGACGCTGCCCAGGATCGCGATGCTGAGCGCCATGCCGACCTGCTGGACGGTGTCGTTCAGCGCGGAGCCGACGCCGGCGTGGTCCACCGGGATGGCCCCCATGAGCGAGGCGTAGGCGGACGGTCCGGCCAGGCCCCCGCCGATGCCCATGATCACGAGACCGACGAGCAGCGGCAGGTAGCCGGTGGTCATGGCCATGACGACGAAGCCCCCGGCCATGAGCAGCAGCCCGGCGCCGATCAGCACCCGGTTGCTGAGCTTCTGCCCGAGGCCGGCGCCCACGCCGTTGAAGATCGCGGCCGCCACGGCGTAGGGCAGCATGGCCAGCCCGGCCTGCATCTCCCCGTAGCCCAGCACGAACTGCAGGTACTGGGTCAGCATCAGCATCACGGCACCGGCGCCGAACGACATGAGCAGGATCGAGAAGGACGCGCCGCTGAAGTTCCGGTTGGCGAACAGGTGGAGCGGCAACATCGGCTCCTCCCGCCGGCGCTCCCAGACCACGAACGCGGCCAGCGCGACGACCGCTAGCGCGATGACCGGGATGTTCCACTCCCGCTCGATGATCACGTAGACGCCCGCGGTCAGGCCCACGATCGACAGCACCACGCCCACCGGGTCGATCCTCCGCCCGGTGCTGCGGGTCTCGGGCATGAGCACGACGGCGGCCACGATGGCGACCGCCGCCACGGGGATGTTCAGCAGGAAGACCGAGCCCCACCAGTAGTGCTCCAGCATGAAACCGCCCAGGGTCGGGCCCGACACCATGCCGACCAGGGCCACGGCGCTCCAGGCCGCCATGGCCTTGCGCCGCTCGGTCTCGTCGAACACGGTCATCAGGATCGACAGCGTGGACGGCATGAGCAGCGCGCCGCCGATGCCCATCAGGCCGCGGGCGGCGATGAGCTGCCAGGGCTCGGTGACGACGACGGCGAGCAGCGACGCGCCGCCGAAGAAGGCCAGGCCGATGATCAGGAAGAGGCGCCGGCCGTACTTGTCGGACAGGCTGCCCGAGGTGAGCAGCAGGCCGGCGAAGGCCAGCACGTAGGCGTCAATGATCCATTGGATGTCCGACGGGGTCGCGCCCATCTCCTGACTCAGGGAGGGGATGGCCAGGTTGAGCACGGTGTTGTCGATGACCAGCACCAGGAGCGCCAGGCAGAGGACGGCGAGGATCCACCAGCGGCGTGGGTCTCGTACAGTGTTCGAGTTCACTCGCACAGCGTACGACATCGCTCGTACAGTGTGCGAGTGGATTTATCCTTGGGGTATGAGCAGCAAGGCGTTCTCCTCGGTGTGGCTCCGCGAGTCCCGCAAGGCCACCAGCCCGGGCCGTAGCCGGGAGGAGATCGTCCGGGCCGCGCTCGAACTGCTGGACGAGGAGGGCCCGTCCGGGCTGAGCATGCGCAAGCTGGGCGCGAAGCTGCAGGCAGGGGCCACCAGCCTCTACTGGTACGTCGCCAACAAGGACGAGTTGCTGGAGCTGCTCTACGACGAGGTGTGGGCGGAGATGACCGTTCAGGACCCCGACGAGGTGGGCTGGCGCGCGTCCGCCACCACGCTCGCCTACAGCATGCGCCAGGCGATCCTGAGGCACCCGTGGGCGGCCGACCTCATCGGCCGGCTGCCCGCGCTCGGCCCGAACGCGCTGCACGTCGCCAACGAGATGCGAAGGGTGTTCAAGGGTGCCGGATTCACCGGGCTGGACACCGACTTCGCCATCGCCACCCTGACGGCCTACGTCTTCGGCATGACGATTCCCGAGATCGCCTGGAAGACCTCGACCGGCAACAGGGAATACGACCCCGAAGAGATGCGGGCGGCGGTCGCCCAGGCCGCCGCCCACTACCCCGACATGCTGGAGAGCGTGAACATGGCCGGCTACGAGGATCCGCAGGCCGTCCGCGCCATGGCCTTCGACTTCGGCCTGCTGTCGATGCTCGACGGCCTTGAGCGGCGGCTGGCGACGTAGCAGGATCCCAGGCATGAGCGATTTCCGCACCGCCCGCGACTTCCTGCTCGGGGCCGATCCCGCCACCGCCCGCAGCGACTTCCGCTGGCCGGAGCTGACCGAGTTCAACTGGGCGCTCGACTGGTTCGACGGGGTGCTGGCCGCCGAGACCCCCGACGCCGTCGCTCTCAAGATCGTCGGCGCGAGCAGCGCCACCTACACCTTCGCCCGGCTGTCGGCCCGCTCCAACCAGGTCGCCAACTGGCTGCACGAGCAGGGCGTGCGCCGGGGCGACCGGATCCTGCTCATGCTGGGCAACCAGGCCGAGCTGTGGGAGTCGCTGCTGGCCGCGATGAAGCTGGGCGCGGTCGTCATCCCGGCCACCACGCTGCTGACCGCCAAGGACATCACCGAGCGGATCGAGCGCGGCGGCGTCTCCCACGTGATCGCCAACGCCGCCGACGCCGGCAAGTTCGGGGCCGGCGAATACACCCGGATCGGCGTGGGCGACGCCTACACCTGGCTGCCGTACCACGAGGCGTACGAGGCCCAGGAGAGCTTCACCCCCGACGGGCCGACCCGCGCGGACGACACGCTGCTGCTCTACTTCACCTCCGGCACCACCTCGCAGCCGAAGCTGGTCGAGCACACCCACGCCTCCTACCCGGCCGGGCACCTGTCGACGATGTTCTGGATCGGGGTCAGACCGGGCGACGTGCACCTCAACGTGTCCTCGCCCGGGTGGGCCAAGCACGCCTGGAGCAACGTGTTCGCCCCCTGGAACGCCGGGGCGACCGTGCTGATCCACGACTACCAGCGCTTCTCCGCGCCCGCGCTGCTGGAGGTGCTGCGCGACGAGCGGGTGACCACGTTCTGCGCCCCGCCGACCGTGTGGCGGATGCTCATCCAGGAGGACCTGGCCGCGTGGAAGCTGCCCCTGCGTACGGCCGTGGCCGCCGGCGAGCCGCTCAACCCCGAGATCATCGACCAGGTCGCCAAGGCGTGGGGCCTGACGATCAGGGACGGGTACGGCCAGACCGAGACCACCGCGCAGATCGGCAACGCCCCCGACGAGCCGGTCCGCCCGGGGTCCATGGGGCGGCCGCTGCCCGGCTACGAGGTCGTGCTGATCGACCCCGTCTCCGGCGACCAGGGCGACGACGGCGAGATCTGCCTGCCGCTGGACGGCCGCCGCCCCCTCGGCCTCATGTCCGGATATGTCGGTGGGTCGTCGGAGGCCATGCGCGGCGGCTTCTATCACACGGGCGACGTCGCCACCCGCGACGCGGACGGCTACATCACCTACGTGGGCCGGACCGACGACGTCTTCAAGGCCTCCGACTACCGCATCTCGCCGTTCGAGCTGGAGAGCGTACTGCTGGAGCACCCCGCCGTGACCGAGGCGGCCGTGGTGCCCGCCCCCGACCCGGTACGCCTGGCCGTGCCGAAGGCGTACGTCACGCTCGCCCCGGGGTTCGAGCCGGACGAGTCGACCGCGCGGTCGATCTTCGAGCACTGCCGGCGGGAGCTGGCCCCGTACAAGCGGGTGCGGCGGCTGGAGTTCGACGAGTTGCCGAAGACGATCTCCGGCAAGATTCGCCGCGTTGAGCTGCGCGTACGCGAACCCCGGCGGGAATACCGCGAAGAGGATCTCAACCCATGACAATGGGGGCAAAGTGTAAATTCACCTATGGCCGTTCTTACAGGCTGATCGGCTAGGCTCTGCCCCGTGTTGCCCACCATCGCCGATGTCCTCGCTCTTGAGACCGTGCGCCGGGGCGGCCCGCGCGTGGTCGCGGGCGCCGACCGGCTCGACACCAAGGTGCGGTGGGTGCACGTCGGCGAGATAGCCGACATCGCCCACCTGTTGCGCGGTGGGGAGCTGGTGCTCACCACGGGGGTCGCCCTGCCCGAGGACCCGGAGAAGCTCGCCGACTACATCGGCGAACTCTCCTCCGTGGGCGCCTCGGGACTGATCGTGGAGCTGGGCCGCCGGTTCGTCCGCGAGCTGCCGCGGGCCGTGGTCAAGTCGGCCGAGGAGCACGGCCTGCCGGTCGTCGTGCTGACCCGGGAGACGCCGTTCGTGCAGATCACGGAGTCGGTGCACGCCCGGATCATCGACATCCAGCTGGAGGAGCTGCGCGCTTCCGAGCAGCTCCACGAGGTCTTCACCGAGTTGTCGGTCGAGGGCGCCTCGCCGGCCGAGGTGCTGGCCCAGGTGGCCCGGCTGTCGAGCCGGCCGGTGCTGCTGGAGAACCTCGCGCACCAGGTGCTGGCCTGCGAGTCCGCCGGGCGCGACGCGGGGACGCTGCTGGCGGGGTGGGAGACCAGGTCGCGGGCGGTCGCCCCGGCGGAGCGCACCGCGTACGATCCGGCCTCGGGCTGGCTGGTCACCACGGTCGGGGCGCGCGGGCAGGACTGGGGACGGCTGATCCTGCTCTGCGACGGGCAGCCGTCGCCGCGCGACATGGTGCTGGCCGAGCGCGCCGCCACCACGCTGGCCCTGGGCCGCCTGCTGGAGCGCCACCAGGAGTCGCTGGAGCGCCAGGCGCACGGCACGATCATCACCGGCATCCTGACCCACGCCTACTCCGACCCCGACGAGGCCGCCGCCCGCGCCCGCGCGGTGGGCGTGCCGCTCACCGGGCGCAAGCTGATCAGCGTGGTGATCAGGCCGACCGAGCCCATCGACCAGGCGCTGGACGGCCAGGCGCAGCTCGGCGAGCTGGCCGAGGCCACCGCCGCCGCCTGCCGCGACGCCCGCCTGCCCGCCCTGGTGGGCGCGCTCGACCAGGAGCGGGTCGGGGTGCTGCTGCCGCTCCCGCCGCGCACGCAGGCCGAGACCGCGCTGACCTCGCTCGCCGAGCGGCTGCGCGTGCTGTGGCGGCCCGGCTCGGCGTTCGTGCTGGCGGCGGGCTCGGTGGTGGAGTCCATCAGGGACGTACGCCGCAGCTTCCTCGAGGCCGAGCAGGTGGCCGACGTCGCCGTCCGCCAGCCCGACGGCCGGCCCTTCTACCGGCTGCCCGACCTGCGCCTGCGCGGCCTGCTCCACCTGCTGCGCGACGACGCGAGGATGCAGACGTTCGCCGAGCGGGAGCTGGGGCCGCTGCTGGCCCACGACGCGCAGCGGGGCGGCGACCTGACCCGGATCCTGCGCGTCTACCTGGACTCCGGGCGCAACAAGGCCGTCGCCGCGCAGAAGGCCCACCTGTCCAGGCCCGCCTTCTACGACCGCCTGCGGCGCCTCGAACGCATCCTCGACACCGACCTCGACGACGTGGAGTCGTGCCTCTCCCTGCACGTGGCACTGCTGGCGCTGGAGTCGTTCCGCAGGGAGAGCCGTTAATGTGCTGAAATGGGCGATATGTCTGACGTGCTGATGCCCGACGTGGCCGACCTCGGCCGCATGATCGCCACCGCGGGGGCCTTCTCCGTGCCCGTACACGACGTACGGCTGACCCCCGACGAGCTCGCTCCCGAGCAGATCGTCGCGGGCGATCCCGCCACGTCGTCCCTGGAGCTGGGCGACGGCCGGGGCATCTGGGAGATCACGCCGGGCGTCGTGACCGACGTGGAGAGCGACGAGATCTTCGTCGTGCTGTCCGGCCGCGCCACGATCGCCGTCGAGGGCGGCACCACGATCGAGGTCGGCCCGGGGGACGTCTGCCTGCTGGCCGAGGGTGCCAGGACGACATGGATCGTGCACGAGACGCTGCGCAAGGTCTATCAGACCCGGCGGTCCGCGTAGTTCGCGACCTACCGTCGCTAGTGTGCCCCTCTTCTTCAACCCCATAGAGGCCGCGGCCCACCGGCTGGCGATCGTGCCTCCCATGTTCGACTACTTCGGCGCCCTGGGTCTGCACGCGGTCGTCGCGGCGGCCAGGATCGGCGTCTTCGACGCCCTGCGCCGGCGACCTTCCACCGGCGTCGAGCTGGCCGCCGCGCTCGGGCTCGATCCTCGCGCGGCCGACGCGCTGTTACGGGCCCTGGCCGGGCTCGGCTACCTGAGAGCCGGCGGCGGCCGCTACCGGCTGACCCGCACCGCACGGCTGTGGCTCACGACCGACTCACCGACGTCGCTGGTGGCGGGGCTGGAGTTCTGGGAGCGTACCGCCTGCGTGATCTGGCCCAGGCTGGAGAAGGCGGTGCGCGACGGCTCGCCGGTCACGCCGTTCTACGCGCTGCTGGAGAGCGACCCCGAGCTGTCGCGCTCGTTCCAGGCGTGGACGGCGGCGGTGGCGGGCCGCCAGGCCCCGGCCACGGCGCGGGCCATCCCCGTGCCACGCGGCGCCCGCCGGGTGCTCGACGTGGGGGGCGGGCACGGCCTGTTCAGCGTGGAGCTGCTGCGCCGCCACCCCGGGCTGCGGGCCACCGTGATCGACCTGCCGCGGGCGCTGGAGGCCGCCGCCGAGCACCCCCGGCTGACGCTGCGCGCCGGGTCGTTCCTCGAGGACGACCTCGGCGACGGGTACGACGTCGTCATGCTGTTCAACATCGTGCACGGGCTGACCGACGAGGAGACGGCCCTGCTGTTCCGGCGCCTGGCGGCGGCGCTGAACCCGGGCGGCACCATCGTGGTCGGCGACCAGTTCTCCGACAGCGTCATGCCGGGCCGGGCCAGCCGTACCCTGCTGCGCCTGCTGGACCTGAACTACCTGGTCGCGGTGGGCGGCAGGGTACGCGCGCTGCGCGAGGTGGCGGGCCTGCTGCGGGCGGCCGGCTTCCGCGGGGTCCGGCACCGCCGCCCGTTCGGCTCCCCCGCCACGGAGCTGGCCGTGGCTAGAACCCCATCGCGGCCCTCACCTCGTCGAGCGTGAGGACCGCCCGCTCGCGGGCCCTGGCGTTGCCGTCGGCCAGGATCTGCCGGACGTCGGCCGTGGCCAGCTCGGCCCGGCGCCTCCTGATCGGGCGCAGGAACTCGTTGACCGCCTCGGTCGCCACGCGCTTGAGCGTGGCGGCCCCGCCGTCCCCGATCTCGTCGGCGAGTTCGTGCGGCGGGCGGCCCAGGCACAGACCGGTCAGCGTGAGCAGGTTGGCCACCTCCGGGCGGCGCTCCTCGTCGAACGTGATCAGCCGGTCGGAGTCGGTACGGGCCCTGCGGATGAGGGCGGCCGTCTCGTCCTCGGTGGCCGACAGGGCGATCGCGTTGCCCCGGCTCTTGCTCATCTTGCCGCCGTCCAGGCCCTTGAGCAGCGGCTGCTCCCCCAGCAGGGCGTCCGGCAGCGGGAACACCTCGCCGTAGCGCTCGTTGAAGCGCCGCGCGACCAGTCGCGTCACCTCCAGGTGCGGCAGCTGGTCCTTGCCCACGGGCACCAGCGTGCCCTTGCAGAACAGGATGTCGGCCGCCTGGTGCACCGGATAGGTGAACATCAGGCCGCTCACCGCCCGCTGGGAGCTGTGCGCGATCTCGTCCTTCACCGTGGGGTTGCGCCGCAGCTCGGCCACCGACACCAGGCTCAGGAACGGCAGCAGGAGCTGGTTCAGCTCGGGGACCGCGCTGTGCTGGAAGATCGTGACCTTGGCCGGGTCGATGCCGACCGCGAGATAGTCGAGCAGCAGCTCGGTGGTGTGCCGCCGGATCTCGCCAGGGACGTCACGGTCGGTGATCACCTGATAGTCGGCGATCAGCACGTACATCGGATAGCGGTCCTGCAGCTCCACCCGGTTGGCCAGCGAGCCGAAATAGTGGCCGAGATGCAGGCGGCCCGTCGGGCGGTCACCGGTGAGCACGACGTCGTTCATGAGGTCTCTCTCCTTTGGGATCATGCCGTCCCGGAGAGGAGCCACCCGCTTGCCGGGGCCGTCTCGGGGACGGCCCACGCATGGGAATTCAGCGGCCGTCTGTCGGCCGCCACCACATGCAGATGCGAGTCATATACGAATGGTATCGGTTCGTGGTGTCAATCTCGTAACCTCTTTACTCGTTTGGCGTGTTCCCCTGACCCGGAGACCTTGATCTCGCCACTATGGTGCGGTCCCTCTTCCGCCCTCTGGAGAGTTCATGTCTCGACGCACCCTCGCCGGCGGCCTGGCCATAGCCGCGGCGCTCACCCTCACCGCGCTGCCCGCGACAGCGGAGCAGCTGTCGGTGAGGTTCCCGTCGGCCAAGTTCCCGCTGGGCACCCGGCCCGTGCCGACCAAGACGATGACCGCCGTGACGCAGGGCATCGACCTGTACGACGTGAAGGCGGGCTCGCACACCGACGGTTACACGGTGACCGTCCTGATGCCCAACGGCCGCGACACCGGGACGCTCCCGAACGCCGAGACCAAGGTCGCCGAGGTGGAGGCGACCGGCGAGGCCGCCAGCCTGCAGAAGATCGTCCGGCCGGCGGTCGCCGACGCCCCCGCCAAGACCGAGTACATGGTCCGCGTCGGCCTGTGGTCCTTCAAGGACAAGAAGAAGGCCGAGGAGAAGGCGAAGCAGCTCAAGGACGCGGGCCTGAAGGTCAAGGTCGACTACCTCGGCGACGACGGTCTCAAGACCACCGGCCCGTGGGACGCCAGAGTCCTCATGATCGACGTCAAGACGTTCCGCGGCTCGTACGCCGCCTCGCTCGGCACCAGCGTGGCCAAGCGGGAGACCGTCTCCTCGATGGCCAAGGCCCGCAACGCCATCGTCGGCCTCAACGGCGGCTTCTTCAACATCCACACCGCCAAGGCGCTGCGCGGCGAGCCCGTGGGCGCGTCCGTGGTCGGCGGCAAGCTGCTGAGCGAGGCCATCGAAGGCCGCTCGGCCGTCGTGCTCAAAGGCCGCACCGCCAAGATCACCGAGCTGAAGACCGACGTCACCGCGATCTCGCAGGACGGCGAGCGGGTCGAGGTCAACGGCGTCAACCGGGCCGCGACGACGGACGAGCTGGTGCTGTACACGGAGGAGTACGGAGCCAAGACGCCCACCGGCGGGACCGACGCCGTCCTCGACGCCAACGGCAGGGTCGTGGGCCTGCGCGCCTCGGGCGGCGCGGTGACCGCCGGCATGCGGGTGCTGCACGGCAACGGCGTGGCCTCCGACTGGCTCAACGAGCACGCCTGGCAGGAGTGGACGGTCAAGATCGACATGAAGGTCGTGGACCTGCGGACGAAGCGGGCGCTCAAGCTCACCCCCGACCTGAACGTGATCGCGGGCGGCGTCGGCCTCGTGCGCAACGGCAGGGTGAAGATCACCGCCAAGCGCGACGGGCACGACTCGATGAACATGATCCTGCGCCGCCACCCGCGCACCCTCCTCGGCACCACCCGCAACGGCAGCCTGATCCTGGTCACCATCGACGGCCGGCAGCCCGGGGTGACGATCGGGGCGAACTTCGTGGAGGCCGCCCAGTTCATGCGCTGGCTGGGCGCGACGCAGGCGATCAACTTCGACGGCGGCGGCTCGACGGCCATGGTGGTCGGCAACAAGCTGGTCAACCGGCCGTCCGACGGCGCCGAGCGCGCCGTCGGCGACGCCCTCCTGGTCCTGCCCCAGTAAGCCGCCGGGGCCCGCACCGCCACGTGCGACCCAGGGCCCGCACCGCCACGTGTGAACCCGAGGGCCCGCACCGCCGCGTGCGGGCCCCTCAGCCCATCACCGGTGTACGGGCCCCTCAACCCCTGCGTGCGAGCTCAGCCGGTCACCGGCAGGCCGGTGTCCGCTTTCACGGCCTTCATCGCCAGGTGCGAGGTCACCTGCGCCACCCCGGGCAGCCCGGACAACGTCTCGGAGTAGAACCGCTCGTAGGCCGCCAGGTCCGCCACCGCGATCCGCAACAGGAAATCCGGATCCCCGAACAGCCGGTGCGCCTCCACCACCTCGGGCATCTCCGCCACCCGCCGCTCGAACTCCGCCACGGTGTCGTGGTCCTCGTACCGCATCACCACCGTCACGAACGCCTGGAACCCGCGCCCCACCGCGTCCCCGTCGAGCAGCGCCCGATAGCCGCGGATGACGCCGCTCTCCTCCAGCTGCCGCACCCGGCGCAGGCACGGTGACGGCGTGAGCCCCACCCTGTCGGCCAGCTCGGTGTTGCTGAGCCGCCCGTCCCGCTGCAGCTCATGGAGGATCCTGCGGTCAATCCTGTCCATGACGCAATATCGTGCCACGCACCCCGCCGTGCCGGCACGAATCCACCATCGCCTGCCAAGCCTCCCCGGCTACCGTCACAACGGAGGAGGTACATCGTCGTGGACACCCGGCTCCTGCTGTTCTTCCTGGGCATGGATCTGCTGCTCATCTGCACCCCCGGCCCCGACCTGCTCTACGTGACGGCCCGCTCCCTCGGGCAGGGCCGCCGGACGGGGCTGACGGCGGTGGCGGGCATCTGCTGCGGTTACGCCGTGCACACCGTCCTGGCCGCCGCCGGGCTGGCCGCCGCGCTGCGCGCCGTCCCCGCCGCGCTGCCCGCGATGCGCTACGCCGGGGCCGCGTACCTGGTGTTCCTCGCGGTCAGGACGCTGATGTCGCTGAGGAGCCGCACCGGCCCCGCACCCGGCTCGCCGCCGGCCGAGCCGGCGGGCCGGGTGTTGCGGCAGAGCATGCTCACGGCCCTGCTGAACCCGAAGGGCCTGCTGCTGTACCTGTCCCTGATGCCGCAGTTCATCGCGCCCGGCACGGGACTTCCGCTGGGCGTCCAGCTGACCGCGCTCGGCCTGCTGCACGTCGTGAACTGCGGCCTGCTCTACGGCCTGGCCGCCGTCGCCACGGCCCGGGCCAGCCGCGCCCTGGCCGGCACCCCGAAGGCGGCGGGGCGGATCTCGGCCGTGTCGGGCACGATGTTGCTGGTGGTCGCGGCGGCCACGCTCAGCACCCATTAGCCCCGTTCCCCGGCGGCCAGACCGATCGCCCCGCGGGCCGTTCGATCACGGCCACGCCCGCCGCTCACCGGGCCTGTTCCGTGACGGTCACGCCCGCCGCTTCATCGGGCCTGTTCCGCCCAGTAGGCGAGTTGCTCCCTGGTGGTGCGGGTCGCCGGGTGGCCGGGGCCGAGCACGCGTTCCCGGACCGGCAGCAGCGCCGCGCACTGGTCGCGGGCCGCCGCCGGGTCGCCCGCGCGGCCGGTCCAGTACGCGAGGTTGGCGCGGGCGGTCAGCGTGTCGGGGTGCTCGCGGCCGGAGGCGCGCTCGCGCAGGGGCAGCAGGGCGGCGTACGCGTCCCTGGCCGCTGCCGGGTCACCCAGCTCGCCGGTCCACCGGGCCAGCTCGTGCCGGATCGTCAGCGTGTCGGGGTGTTCGGGCCCGAGCACCCGCTCCCTGACCGGCAGCAGCGCCGCGTACTCGGCGCGCGCCGCCACCGCGTCACCGGCCTGGCCGGTCCAGTACGCGAGGTTGTGCCGGGTGATCAGTGTGTCCGGGTGTTCGGGGCCGAGCACGCGTTCCCGGACCGGCAACAGCATCGCGCACTGGTCCCGGGCCGCCGCCGGGTCCCCGGCCTGGCCGGTCCAGAAGGCGAGGTTGTGCCTGGTGGTGAGGGTGTCCGGGTGCTCGTGACCGGAGGCGCGCTCGCGGCGGACGAGCAGCTCGGCATACTGGTCCCTGGCCGCCACCGCGTCGCCCAGCTCGCCGGTCCACCGGGCCAGCTCGTGGCGGGTGATCAGGGTCGCGGGGTGCTGGGGGCCGAGGACGCGTTCCCTGACCGGCAGCAGCGCGGCGCAGTGGTCGCGGGCCCCTGCCGGGTCCCCCGCCTGGCCGGTCCACTGCGCCAGGTTGGCCCGGGCGGTCAGGGTGTCGGGGTGGTCGGGGCCCTGGACGCGTTCCCGGATGGGCAGCAGAGCCGCGTACTGCCGCCGCGCCGACTCCGCGTCCCCCAGCTCGCCGGTCCACCGGGCCAGCTCGTGCCGGATCGTCAGCGTGTCGGGGTGTTCGGGGCCGGACACGCGCTCGCGCACGACCAGGAGGGCCGCGTACTGGTCGCGCGCCGCCACCGCGTCCCCCAGCTCACCCGTCCACCGGGCCAGCTCGTGCCGGTTGATCAGGGTGGAGGGGTGGTCCGGGCCTTGGACCCGCTCGCGGATGGGGAGCAGCGCCGCGTACTGGTCCCTGGCCGCCGCCGGGTCCCCCGCCTGGCCGGTCCACTGCGCCAGATTGGCCTGGGTGATGAGGGTGTCAGGGTGCTCGGGGCCGGACACGCGGCTGCGTACGGGGAGGAGTGCGGCGTACTGGTCCCGGGCGGCCACCGGATCCCCCGCCCGCCCGGTCCACTGCGCGAGGCTGTGGCGGGTGGTCAGCGTGTCGGGGTGCTCGGGGCCGAGGACGCGCTCGTAGATCGGGAGCAACGCCGCGTACTGGTCACGGGCCGCCGCCGCGTCGCCCAGCTCCCCCGTCCACCGGGCCAGCTCGTGCCGGATGGTCAACGTGTTCGGGTGCTCCGGACCCTGCACCCGCTCCCTGACCGGCAGCAATGCCGCGTACTGGTCACGCGCCGCCACCGCGTCGCCCAGCTCCCCCGTCCACCGGGCCAGCTCGTGCCGGATCGTCAGCGTGATCGGGTGCTCGGAGCCGAGCCGGTGTTCGCGGATGGGCAGCAGGGCCGCGTACTGCCGCCGCGCCGACTCCGCGTCCCCCAGCTCGCCGGTCCACCGGGCCAGCTCGTGCCGGGCGGTCAGCGTGGCGGGATGCTCGGCGCCCAGGCTCGCGGTCAGAGCCTCGCAGATCTCCATGAACAACGCCCTCGCCGTACGGTAGTCGCCGCTCGCCCCCAGGTACTGCGCGGTCTTGGCCATGCCGGGCGAGGACGGGACGAGCACGGCCAGGATGTGCGGCAGCAGGTGGGCGTACCGGGACCACGTATCTGCGTGGGCGGGGTCGTCGGGCAGCACGGACTCCAGGAGCACGGCGGCCGCGTCGCGCCAGCGCTGCTGCTCGTGGGGTGGGAGCTGGTCGAGGGTGACGGCCTGCACCAGGCGGTGCACCGACAGGTTCCCCTCCGCCGGAAGGCCGATCAGGCTGTGACCGCGCAGCGCGGCGACGGCGGCGTTGACCGTGATGGTGTCGCGCGGCAGCCGCTGCAACACCCCCAGCGCGCTGAGCCAGGGACGGACGTCGCGGAACAGCCGCGAGTTCGGCAACCGCCCGTACGCCCGCTGCCGCCGCACGTCCGCGGCCAGCAACTCGCGCGGGCTGCACCGTTCGAGCTGGGAGAGCAGCAGGTGGTACGGGATCGCCTCGTGGGAGTAGCAGGCCAGCACGCGCAGCAGCGCGATCGCCTGGGGGCTGGTGCGGGCCAGGTTCCTGAACGACAGCTGCCAGGTGGTGGTGACGCGCTCCTGGTATCCCCACGCCTGCCCCTGGGCGAGCAGCTCGGCGCGCTGGTCGTGCAGCAGGTCGAGGTACTCCGAGAGGGTAAGGCCGGTCTCGGCCATGTACGCGGCGGCCTGCTCCAGCGCCAGCGGCAGCGCGCCCAGCTCGGCCACCACGGCGGAGGCGGCGGCCCCGTCGTCCTGCCCCGAGCGCGCCAGCACCAGCGCCGCCCCCGGCTCCGGCTCCAGCACCGGCAGCTCCAGCCCCTGCTCCCGAGGCCAGCTCCCGGACCGGCTGGTGATCAGCACATGCCCGGGTCCCGCCGGAGGGAGGTACGGGCGGAGCGCATCGGCCTCCGGGGCGTTGTCGAAGATCAGCAACCAGGGCCCGGCGTGGGCGGCGAGCACGGCATGCACCTGATCGACCGGATCGGCGGCGTCAACCGTGTCCCGTAACCCCAGCAACGCCGCCAGCCGGGCGAACGCGGCCGACAGGACGGCCGGGTCGGCGGCGGGCAGTTGCCAGACGAGCTGGTAGTCCTGGTGGTGGCGGTGGGCGTACTCGAGGACGAGGCTGGTCTTGCCCACGCCGCCGAGCCCGTACACGGCGACCACACACGGCTCGGCCGGCCCGGCGATCAGACGCTCCCGCAGCCGCGCCACCACCTCGTCGCGCCCGAGCAGCCGCGGAGGGCGGGGCGGGAGCTGCACGGGGCGGGTGGGCACCGGGGGGCGGGGCGGCAGACGAACGTCACCGACGACGTCCACATGACCCACGGTCACGGCAGTCGCCCCGTCCCCGGTCATCGCCACCCCGGCGTTATCCCCGCCTATGGAAATGGAACGTCCCATATCCCCCTCGACCACAGAAGATCCGCCGCCCGCCGCCCGCCCATCCCCCGAGGACCCGTCCCCCGCACGGACGTCTGACCCCGCGCCCGCGCCGGACCCAACTCGAGGTTCGGACCCCGACGTGGCGCCAGCCCGCCCCCGCCCGCCAGGCCCTTCACGGATGCCGGACTCTGCACTGGCATCGGACTCCGCCCGGTCGTCGCTCTCCGCCCGGGCGTCGCTCCCCGCCCGGTCGTCGGATCCCGCCTGGGCGTCGGAGCCCACTCCCGCGTCGGAGCCCACTCGGGGCTCGGATTCCGACGAGGCCCCGGCCCCCGCCCGCCCGCCAGACTCCCCACGGGTGTCGGAGCCCGCACGCGCCTCGCTCCCCGCACGGATGTCGATCCCCGCAGCAGTGTCGGAGTCCGCACAGGCGTCGGACCCCGCATGAGCGTCGGGCCCCGTTTGAATACCCGTCCCCGATCGGGCGCCGGATCCCGCTCGCGAGCCGGATTCCGCTTGGGCGCCCGTCCCCGTTCGCGGGTCGGTCCTCGTTCGCGGGTCGGATCCCGTACACGGGTCGGATTCTGATCGCGGGTCGGACCCCGATCGCGGGTCGGTCCCCGACGGGGAGTCGGACTCCGGCGACTCACCAGACTTACCGCCCGCCTGACCAGGTCCGCCAGCCGGGCCCGGATCGACGCCACCCGCCAGCGGGGGCGCGTCCGGCGTTGGGGCGGCCAGCGGGAAGGGCACATGGGGCCGCTCAGGGTCACCCGCGCCACCGGGAGCCTTCGCAGGGCCGGCACCGCATCCGGAGGCCGACGATTCGTGCGGCGGCGGCATCCTGGCCGAAGTGCAACGCCGGAGCCGACGCCGCGACGCAGCCAGCGCGCCTGCGACGAGCAACCCGACGATCCCCAGGGAGATGCTGATCAGGCTGTCCTGCTCGTCCAGAAACTTCAGCAGCGTGCCCGGCATCCCCAACACGTCCGCCATGACGTCCGCCGCCCCGGCGACCAACAAAGTGAGCGAAACCGGGACAACCATCCAGGTGAGGAGCCGCGAACGCCGCTGCTTATGTCGTGCCGATCCGGAGGTCGGCTCTGAAGGGGGTGAAGCCGTCATTCCTCCAGGGTGACGGCGCACTCTGACCGACGCCACCGAAACTGCGTCATGCCCGGAAAACACCCTGTGCATGGGGAAACAAAAAAGAGCCCCGATCGTAGCCGATCGGGGCTCTTTTATAAAGATTGTCCGGCGGTGACCTACTCTCCCACACCCTCCCGAGTGCAGTACCATCGGCGCTGAGAAGCTTAACTTCCGGGTTCGGAATGTAA
>NZ_JBFANM010000065.1:0-69483 GCF_040674815.1 Nonomuraea sp. NPDC049709 | reverse complement strand
GGCTGCCAGCGGCGGGGGGGGGCGGGCCGCCGGCGGCCCCCCCCCCCCCCCAGCGGAAGCCGCGCTGGCCGGCATTCCGTCAGGCGGCGTCGAGCGCTTCGGTGATCTTGCGGCTCATGTCCGTCACGGTGGGGCCGGGCCGGCCCTGGTGGGTGCGGGCGGCCGCTTCGACGGCGACAAGGACGGTGCGGCGGAAGTTGTCGGCCTCTTCCGGCGCCTGCTCCTTGAGCAGGGCCATGGCCGCGGTCAGGGCCGGCAACACCTGGTCGGCGATGGAGGCTACGGACTTGCTGTCCAGCTTCAGGTCCTTGGGGTACGTGGCGAGCACGTGCCCGACCAGCCCGGTGGCAGCGGACAGGGCGATGGAGCCCTCGGTGGCGGCCTTGTGGGGCGAGCCGGCGGCATCGGCGGCGGACATCAGCGTGACGGCGCCGTACGCGGCGGTGCGCAGGGTGAGCTTGTCCTGGTCGGTAAGGGCGATGGACATGGTCGTGTGCTCCTTGATCGTGTTCTGAAGGTGGATGGATCGGGTGAGAGGTGGAATGCGGTCCTGGTGGGTGCCAGGGGTGTCTGGATGGCTGAGGCGGGGGTCGCCGAGGGAGTCCCACCCTCGGCGGCCCTCCGGCGTCAGTCGTCGATGGCCTGGTAGAGGGTGGTCCAGAAGTCGTTCATCAGGTGCGCCGGGTTCGGCACGGTGTAGCCGAGCTGGCAGAGCAGGATGCCGGTGAGCTGGTTGGCCGGGTCGGCGTAGGCGGAGGTGCCGCTGCCGCCGTCCCAGCCGAACTGGCCGATGGGCGCGTAGTCGCCGCGGTAGGTGCGTACCGCCATGCCGTAGCCCCAGCCGCCGTGCTGGCCCTGGCCGAAGGAGATGTGCACGTTGTCAGTGGCCATGGCGTGGCGGGCGGCCTGCTGCTCGGGGGTGAGCCGGTTGGTGGTCATCAGCTCGACGGCGGACCGGGACAGGATCCGCTTGCCCTGGTGGGTGCCGCCGTTGAGGAGCATCTGGAAGTAGGCGTGGTAGTCGTCGGCGGTGGAGACCAGCCCGCCACCGCCGCCCTGGAACGCCGGCGGCCGGCTCCACCGTCCGCCCTCGGCCTCGTCCCAGACCACGAACTCGCCGGTGGCCGGGTCGGGCGCGTACAGGGTGGGCAGTCGGTCGATCTTGTCAGCCGGCACGTGGAAGCCGGTGTCCTTCATACCGAGGGGCTCGAAGATGCGCTCGCGCAGGAACTCCTCGAACGACTGGCCGGTGACCCGGGCCACCAGCACGCCTACCAGGTCGTTGCTGATCTGGTACTGCCAGCGCTCCCCGGGCTGGTACTGCAGCGGAAGCTCGCCCAGGCGGCGGATCCACTCATCCGTCCCGGGCTGCGGCTCCGGTCCCGAGGGCGTGAGGTTCTGCTCGAAGATCGCGTTCATGATCGGGGTGCCCAGCGCCGTCATGTCCATGCCGAGCCCGAAGGTGGAGGCCAGCACGTCCCGCACGGTGATCGGCCGGCGCGCCGGCGCGGTGTCGTCCAGCGGGGCGTCGGGCCGCGTCAGCACCTGGCGGTCGGCCAGTTCCGGCAGCCACGGGTCCACCACGTCGTCCAGCCGCAGCCGGCACTCGTCCAGCAGCACCATCGCCGCCGCCATCGACAGCGGCTTGGACGTGGAGGCCATCCGGAAGATCGTGTCCCGGCGCATCGGCGCGCCACCGTCATGCCGCATCGTGCCGAGCGCCTCGACGTGCGTCCGCCCACCCCGGCTGACCAGGGCGACCACGCCGGGGATCCTCCCGGACTCGACATGCCGCGCCAGCACCTCACGCAGCCTGCGCAGCCCCGCTGCGGAGAAGCCGCCGTTGCTGTGTTCCATCATGAATCTCCTTGCCGACAGTGTTCGATCTTGCGAAGCCTCGTCCCGATGCGGCGCTCATGGGTATCCATGAGTGGCGCGTGCGGGCCGGGGGTGAGCTCGGCGGGGCCCGGTTCGCGACCCGAGGCCGTGAGCGGTGGGCCTTGCATGGGCTCAACCATCGCCGAACGCTCTGATACGGGGCTGTCGCATTCCTGACACCGCCGCTGACACGACCCCGCAGGCGATGATTGCCGGGTAGCGGGGCCGGCGCTGCTGTCAGCTCAGATCCGGGGCCGAGGAAGCAGCCGCCGGAGGCGTGGTTGTGGGCCCACCGTCTATGTCGAGGCCGTCGTCCTGGCCGTCGGTGCCAAGCACCCGCTCGCAGGCCGACCGATCCCGATCGGCCCCGCCGCCACCGGCTCAGCGGAAGTGCTTTCCCTGCCGTCCGACGGCGAGGCGGTCGCGCCCGCGCATGCGCACGCCGCCCGCTACTTCACCCGGCCTGGCATCGCATACGTTCCCATCCGCGACGCCCCTCCGGCGCGATGGGCGCTGATCTGGCGGACAGCCACCGAGAGCACCCTCATCCGGGCTCTCGCCCGAGTCGCCGCCGACATCGGCACCCTCGCCGGCTGAGGCGCGCATCCCAGGCACGTCGCGTCGGTCGCGCATGTCGAGGAGGTGTCCGTAATAGGTGCTCGTTGCCGGCGCTCGCGCCTGACCACGGTCACCGGCCCGCACCAGCAGCGATATCGCACAGGCTGTCTACGTCGACCCCCCACGTCGCGGTGCCGCGCGCCTCGAAGGCTGCTGGGAAATGGTCGGCGATCCCCCCACGCCATCGGTCCCTCAACCGGGGGTCCCGCCGACCGACGTGGGGGCAGCCGCCTCACATCAGCGAACTTCTGATCAATTCCGGACCTGGCTCAGCCGTTGAGCCGACGCTTCCGAGCGCTTATTTGGACACGTACTTCTGGACGAGCTCGTCTGTGGCCCGCCCGACATGGTCGAGGTCCGCCCCGAGCTGGACCAGCACCTGTGCCGCCGCACTCGCACCATCGCGGACGAGCCCGAGCAGGAGGTGCTCGGTGCCGATGTAGTCGAGGCCGCGCTGCAAAGACTCCTGGTCCGCCGCCTGGAGGACTTCGCTGGCCGACGGGGTGAACGGAAGGTGCCCTGACGCAACGGACTGGCCTCGGCCCCGACTCTCCTCAACCTGCCGGCGAACGCCTTCAAGGCTCAGGCCCAGGTTCTTGAGAACCGTGGCGCCCACGCCCTCACCCTCGCGGATCAAACCGAGAAGAACATGCTCGGTACCGATGTAGTCGTGGTTGAGCATCCTGGCCTCGTCCTGGGACAGGACGACGACACGCCGCGCCCGGTCGGTCAACTTCTGGAACATCCCGCAGCTCCTCGCAAAGCAGTTGGTCAGGCCGATGCCCTGGTTTCATCCTTACGCATGCTAGGGAGCGTCCGACAAATGATCAACGTTCGCTGTTGGTCGCGGGTGAAGCTGCCGGTGTCCGGGTCGAGCTGTCGGCGTCGATGAACCCGGCGACGTCGGTGGCCATGGCGCCGATCCCGACTCCGGAGGTCCTGTGGCGGAAGCCGTCCGTGCTCGCGCTCGCCGCCCTCCGAGGGACGGCGCTCGGCCGCCTCGGCAAGCCGAAGATCGTGCCGGCGCCGTCGAGGTGCGGGGTGACCTCGGGGAAGCGCTTGGGGTGGGCGGCGGCGGAGCGGGCCTGCCAGTCGGTCGGATTGGCCCCGGAGACGGCGACCCGGACGCGAACCTCGCCGGGGCCGGGCGCGGGCGGGTCACGGTCGACGAGCCGAAGAACGTCGGGGGCGCCGTTGTCTCGGTAGACGATGGCCTTCATGATCCGTCCCTTTGGCCTGGTAGAGCGTCGCGTTGGCGCCGGTCAGCCGAGAGGGACCTCGTTGGAGCGGGACTCGATGGCATCGAGGGTGGCGAGGGCCGGGGCGTCGAAGGTGATCTCGCTGACCGCCATGTTGGCCTCCAGGTGGGCGGGGTCGGCGGTGCCGGGGATGAGCAGTACGTTCGGGGCGTGGTGCAGCAGCCAGGCGAGGCCGACCTGGGAGGGCGTGACGTCCAGAGACCTGGCCACGGCGTGCACCGCCGGCTCGTCGCTCGCCTTGGGCAGGCCCGGGAAGGCCCCGCCGAGCGGGAAGAACGGCACCCAGGCGATGCCCTCGGCCGCGCACAGCCGCAGCAGCTCCTCGTCGTCGCGGGAGACGAGACTGTACGCGTTCTGCACGCAGACGATGCCGGCCGGCAGGGCGCGGCGCAGGCCGTCGAGGGTGACGCTGCTCAGGCCGATCGCGCCGATCTTGCCCTCGTCCCGCAGGGCGATCATCGTCGCGAGCTGGTCGTCGAGGTCGACCACCTGGTCGCCCTCGGGACGCAGCCCGGGGCCGGTGTCCAGGCGGCGGAGGTTGACGGCCGCGAGCCGGTCGACGCCGAGGCTGCGCAGGTTGTCCTCGACGCTGGCGCGCAGCTGCTCGGGCCGCTGTGCCAGACGCAGCGGCACGCGCCCGCCGGGGTTGGGGTCGGCGCCGACCTTCGTGACGACCAGGACGTCGTCCTCGGGGCGCAGTGCCTCGCGGATCACGTCGTTGGCGAAACCGAAACCATAGAACTCGGCGGTGTCCACGTGGTCGACGCCCAGCTCGACCGCGCGGCGCAGCAGCGCGACGGCCTCCCCGCGGCGATCGTGCAGGCGCTCGAGCTGCAACGCGCCGTACCCGATCCGGTGAACGGCGCGGTCGGCGAACGACGCGGTCGCGGTGGTCATGACGCGGTCTCCTCGGTCGATGATCGCAAGGCGATGTACAGGAGTTCGGCCTGGTAGAGCGCCATGACCCGGTGGGCGATCGGGGCGGCGCGCCCCCGGGCCGCGGCCGGCTCGTGGCGCTCGACCTTGACGAGCCAGGCCGTGACGCAGTCGTGCAGCATCGCGCGCATCCGCTCGGTCATGTCGACGACGATGTCGCGGACGTCCGGGTCGGTGGTCGCCTCGCCCCAGGTCTGCACGCCGACCCGGGCCTCGGCGGGGTCGACCGCGGCGATCAGGCGGGAGAGCAGCTCGTCAGGGCCGGGCGGGGCGTCGCCCGCGGCGTACTCGCCGAGGACGTCGGCGCGCTTGGCGAGCACCTCGCGGGCGGCGGCCCGGACCAGGTCGGCCTTGTCGCGGTAGTGCGCGTAGATCGAGCCGGCCGAGAGGCCGGACTCGGCGGTGATGTCGGCGATCGAGGTCCGCTTCAGGCCGTTGCGCCCGAAGCAGCGTACGGCGGCCTCGGCGATCTGGGCCCGCCGGAGTTCCTTGCGCGCGTCGGTGAGCCGCGGCACCACGCCCCCTAAAGAGAATGACGGTTCTGTTTGTGGCGCACACTAACAGAATGTTCGTTCTTTTTGTGTGGAGTGCGGCGCGCATGAACAGGCCCGGTCGTGGTGATCTGTCCGGGGTGGGACGGCAGTCGGAACGGTCGTTCTCCGGACCCGGTGTAGTCTCAGAGCACTGGAAGTAGAAACGTGTGTTCACTGCTCGGCATCGACGCCGGTTGATGCAGTAGGGGCCACGCGCGCATACGCGGCACCGGACGGGCCGCCACTTCTTCACATCGAAGGAGTGCGCAGTGAATGTCCGTCGCCATGAAGCCGTCGACAATGTCGGCGCTCCCACCGAAGCCTCTCGTCCGCCGCGCTCCCTGCGCGAAGCGGGGGTAGCCCTCGCAGGGCTGTCGGCGGTGTTTCTGTTCGAGATGCTCGACAACTCGATTCTCAACGTCGCGTTGCCGACCATCGGCCGAGAGCTGTCGGCGTCGACGACTGTGTTGCAGTGGGTCACGGGCGTTTACGCCGTCGTGTTCGGCGGCCTGATGCTGGCCCTCGGCGCGCTGGCTGACCGGGTCGGCCGCCGCAAGGTCATGCTGGCCGGGCTGGTGCTGCTGGGTGCGGCAAGTCTGGCAACCGCGTTCGTCACCACGGCGGAGCAGCTCATCGCGATCCGCGCGGCGATGGGCGTCGCTGCCGCGATGACGACGCCAGGCTCTCTCGCCTTGGCGTTCCGCCTGTTCGACGAAGACGGGCTGCGTGTCCGTGCGACGACGCTGATCTCGACCGTTGGGCTGGTCGGACTCGCGATCGGGCCCACGGCAGGTGGCTTCGTGCTCGCGTTCGCTCCGTGGCAGGCGCTGCTGGTGGTGAACGCGCCGATCGCCGCACTCGCGTACCTCGGCATTCGACGCGGCATCCCCGCTGACAGGGTGGACGAGCTGCACCGCGACCCGATCGACGGCGCGGGAGCCCTGCTCGGCACGGCCACGATCGCGCTCGCGCTGGTCGCGCCGACGCTCTTCGTCGACGCGGGCACCGCATCGCCTCTCCCGTGGCTGGCCACGGCGGCGGCCATCGGGATGGCGGTGCTGTTCGTCGTCCGCGAGCGTTCTGCCCGCCATCCGCTGCTCGACCTCGAACTCCTCGCTCGCCCCCTCGTGTCGAGCAGCCTGGCGTTCAAGGCCGCCGCAGGCCTTGCGACCGCCGGCCTCGGCTACCTCGTGACCCTGCAGCTCCAGCTCGATCGGGGCTGGACGCCCGCTCAAACGGCCATGGGAATGTTGCCGCAGGTCGTCGTGCTCATCGCCGGCGGTGCTCTCATCCGTCCGCTGGTCACGCGCGTCGGTCTCGACAAGGCCGCCTGGCTCAGCGCCGGAGCTGTCGTGTGCGGGCTCGCCGTCTACGGGCTGCTGGGCCGCTTCGGGTACGCGTGGGTCGCCCTCGCGCTCGTGCTCGTCGCCGCCGGTATGCGCGTCGTAGGTGTCGTCGCCGGGACCAACGTGATGCGTGGCCTTCCGACCGACCGCACCACCACCGGTGCGGCGCTCGTGGACACCGCCGGCGAAGTCACCTCCGGGATCGGCATCGCTGTCAGCGGGACCATCCTCGCAGCGCTCTTCACCGGCGACATCGCCACGTCGAGCTGGAGCACCTACCAGACCACCGAGTTCCGCGAGGCGGTCACCTGGGCGGGCCTCGCACTCACGGTCTTGGCGGCGGCGCTGGTGGGTTGGGGCATCCGCGCCACGAGCCGGCGTCAGCGGGGTGGCTCTTCGCCGCAGAGTGCCCGGCGGAGGGCGTCGTGCCGGTAGCCGCGGACTCGAACGCTCAGCTCGGCGTCGGGCGCGAGGGTTTCACCGCCGTGGATGCCGCCTGGATAGACGTGCAGTTCGACCGGAACGCCGGCCCAGGACAGCCGGCGTGTGTAATCGATCGCCTCGTCGCGCAACAGGTCGAGGTCGCCGACGTCGACGTACGCCGGCGGCAGGCCGGAGAGATCGCCGGCGCGCGCCGGCGCGGCGTACGGCGGCACCCGGTCTGTGCCGAAGTCCTCGCCGAGCAGCGCCCGCCAGGCCTGGATGTTGGCCTCACGGCTCCACGCGCCGAAGCCGGTGTTGGCCGTGGCCGAAGGGGTCGACGACAGGTCGTCCAGCATGGGGGACACCAGCATCTGGTGGGCGACGGCCGGACTGCCGCGGTCGCGGGACAGCAACGCCACCGCCGCGGCCAGCCCGCCGCCCGCGCTCGTCCCGTAGAGACCGATCAGGCCGGGGTCGATCCCGAGTTCGCGGTGCCGGTCCGCGACCGCCACGAGTCCCGCGTAGCAGTCGTCCAGCGCCGCGGGGTACGGGTTCTCCGGTGCCAGCCGGTACTCGACCGAGACGACGACGAAGCCCGTCGCCCGGGCCAGCCCGAGGGCCTTGGCATGATCACCGTCGACGCTGCCCGCCACCATGCCGCCACCGTGGATGTAGTAGACGCAGGGCGACTGCCGGGTGCTCGCGTGCGGTCGGTACACGCGCACCAGCACGGGCGTCGCCACGCCGTGAGTGATCGACAGGTCGTACACGTCGATGTCGTCGGGCACGACCGGGGCGGCCCGCAGGGCGGACAACTCGGCCTGCCGCCTGCGTCGCTCCGGAATGTCGCCGACACCGCTCAGACCTTGGGGACCGACCAGCTGCAGGTACTGATCGAGGCGCGCGCGGACCTGGGGATCGATGCGCTCGGTGATGTCCACGGTAAGGCAACCTAGGAATCGGGTGGCGGCTGGACAATGCCTTCGACGGCAAGGCGACCTTTCTCCACGGGAAAGCGCCGTCTCGCCGGAGCCGGCGATCCGGTCAGGCGATCCGGTCCGGCAGGCGCGCGGCCAGATGGTCGACCAGCTCGCTGATCCGTCGGGGCACGTGGACGTCGTCGGACAGGAGCGCGTAGATGTCGGCAGGCGGTGTCGGCACCCCGGGCAGCACGCGCACCAGGGCGCCGCTCTCGAGGTGAGACCGGATCTGCCATTCCGAGCGCATGATCACACCGCGGCCCTGCAGCGCCCAGTCGGTCACGATGTCCCCGTCGTTGCTGGACAGGCGGCCGTGCACGCGGATCTGGCGAGGGTTCCCGGCGTCGCCGAAGCGCCACAGCGCGAAGTCTCCCTCGTTCTCGCGGAGCACGATGCAGTCGTGGTCGGCCAGGTCCTCCACGCGTTCGGGCGTTCCGCTCCGTTCCAGGTAGGAGGGTGCGGCGCAGGGAACTCGACGGTTCTCCGCCAGCCGGCGCATCCGCAGGGAGGAGTCCGGGGGCGTACCGACGTGGACGGCCAGGTCGAACTCGCGACGGTGCGGCCGCAGGGGCAGCGCCGTCGTGCGCAGCTGGATGCTCAGCCGGGGGTGCCGGGCGGTGAACTCGCCGAGCAGCGGCGCCACGTGCGCGCGTCCGAGGCCCAGGGTCGCCTGGACCACGACGGAGCCCCGCAGGTCGCCGGAGCGATGGGTGACCAGGTCCTCGAGTTCGCGGACCTGGTCGAGGATCGTCTCCAGGCGCGCGGCGTAGACCTCCCCCTCGGGGGTCAGCGCGAGCCGGCGCGTGCCGCGGTGCACCAGGCGCACGTCGAGCCGGCGTTCCAGGGCGCTGAGGCGCTTGCTGACGACAGGCAGGGAGCAGTCCAGCTCGCGGGCGGCCGCCGTGAGCGTTTCGCTGGAGGCGACCACCTGGAAGAAGTGGAGGTCGTCCATCGAGGTGGTCATCGCGTCATACCGCGGCGGGTGTGGCGCCGGCGTCTTTCCATGGGCGAAAGGATAGGTTGCTCCAGGCGTTCTTGTTGCGGCGTTTTCCGCCGACGAAGGTGGAGGCGCACCCGCCGGCCGGACCGGGTGCGTGCACTGTCGACGAGGCCGAGGAGCGCCTGTGTCCCACCGTCACCGCATCGCGGTCATCCCGGGCGACGGCATCGGAGGTGAGGTCGTCCCTGAAGGGCTGCGGTGCCTGCGGGCCGCCGCGGAGACCCATGGATTCGAGCTGGAGACCGTCGAGTTCGGGTTCGCCTGCGCCGACTACTGGGTGCGGCACGGCGAGATGCTGCCGCCGGACTGGCGGGAGGTGCTCGGCGGTTTCGACGCGATCTTCTTCGGCGCGGTCGGGTGGCCCGAGGTCGTGCCCGACCACGTGTCGCTGTGGGGCAGCCTGCTGAAGTTCCGCCGTGAGTTCGACCAGTACGTCAACCTGCGGCCGGTACGGCTGCTGCGCGGGGTGCGCAGCCCGCTGCGCGACCACGAGCCGGGCGACATCGACTTCCTGGTCGTCCGCGAGAACACCGAGGGCGAGTACTCGAACATCGGGGGCCGGATCTTCGAGGGCACCGACCGCGAGACGGTCGTGCAGGAGACCGTGATGACCCGAACCGGGGTGGACCGGGTGCTGCGGTACGCGTTCGAGCTGGCCGGCTCCCGGCCACGCAGGCACCTGACGTGGGCGACCAAGAGCAACGGCATCTCCATCACGATGCCGTACTGGGACGAGCGCGCGGCCGCGATGGCGGAGCGGTACCCGGACGTGGTCGCGGACAAGGACCACATCGACATCCTCGCGGCCAAGTTCGTCCTGCGCCCCGAGCAGTACGACGTCGTCGTCGCCAGCAACCTCTTCGGGGACATCCTCTCCGACCTCGGGCCGGCGTGCGCGGGGACGATCGGGATCGCCCCGAGCGCCAACATCAACCCGGACCGCACCTGGCCAAGCCTGTTCGAGCCGGTGCACGGCTCGGCGCCCGACATCGCCGGACGCGGGATCGCCAACCCGGTCGGTCAGATCTGGAGCGGCGCCATGATGCTCGACCACCTGGGAGAGCCCGCCGCGGCGGCGCGGATCGTGGCCGCGATCGAGACCGTGCTCGACGAGCAGCCGGAGGTGCTCACTCCCGACCTCGGCGGCTCCGGGACGACCGCGGGTCTCGGCACGGCGATCGCCGCCGAGATCGCGACCGGGGCATCCGGGCGACGCGGTTCGCGGCCGAAGGCGACCACGACGTCATGACACCATCCTTCTCCGACCCGATCGGCCTGGAAGTGCGGTGGGACCGGCTCGCCGCCGCGACCGACGAGGCCGCCTCGACGATGCTGCGCACGGCCTTCTCGACCATCATCCGCGAGTCCAACGACTACACCGTCGTCCTGATGGACCGCCAGGGACGCACCATGGCGGAGTCGCGCGCCGGCATCCCCGGTTTCGCGGCCCTGATGAGCTCCCTCGGCGCCGTGGTCCTGGACAGGTTCCCGGCCCGGGAATGGCAGGACGGCGACTGCGTCATCACCAACGACCCGTGGATCGCGACGGGGCACCTGCCCGACATCGCCATGATCACCCCGATCTTCCACAGAGGCGTGCTCGTCGGCTTCGCCGGGACCGCGGCGCATTCCCCCGACATCGGCGGCACGCCGTCCATGGGAGCCACCGATCTGATCTCGGAGGGCATCCTGATCCCGCCGTTGCGGCTGTTCCGGGCCGGCGGGGTGGAGCAGGGGGTCAAGGATCTCCTGCTGGCCAACGTCCGCCTCGCCGACCAGCTGTGGGGCGACCTGGAGGCGCAGGCCGCCGCGCACGCGGTGTGCCGGCGACGGGCGCGGGAGTTCCTCGACGACTTCGGCGAGCCGGACTTCGAGCGGTTCGCCACCGAGGTGCACGCGCTGGCCGATGCCGCGCTGCGGGCGGCGATCCGCGACCTGCCGGACGGCGTGTACCGGGCGGGCGTCGACGCCGACGGTGTCGAGGGGCATCCGACGCACATCGAGTGCGCGGTCACGGTGAGCGGTGACCGGATCGGGATCGACTACGCCGGGAGCTCGGCCCAGGTGCCGTACTCGACCAACTCCACGCTGAACTACACGCGCGCGTACTCGATGTATCCGCTGAAGATCCTGCTCGATCCGGCCACGCGGACGAACTGGGGTTCGTACCAGGCGATCACCGTGACCGCTCCGGCGGGCACGATCGTCAATCCCACGTTTCCCGCGCCGGTCGTCGCGCGCCACCTGACCGGGCACCTGCTCTCGTGCGCGATCTACCAGGCGCTCGCGCCGGTGCTGCCCGACCGGGTCATCGCCGACAGCGGCGGAGCGCCCGCGCTCCGCGTCCGATTCGCCGGTGTCGACGACGACGGTCGTCCCTTCTCGCAGATGCTGTTCGCCAACGCCGGCATGGGGGCCTCCAGGGACAAGGACGGGCTTTCGACCACCGCGTTCCCGACCAACTCCGGCAGCGGGAGTGTCGAGGCGATCGAGGTCGCCTCTCCCCTGCGGTTCGTGCGCAAGGAGCTCCGGGCTGACTCGGGCGGTCGCGGGCGGCGCCGCGGCGGGCTGGGGCAGGACATCGAGGTGCACAACCCGACCCGTCGTCCGGTGCAGATGGTGCTGCTGGGGGATCGCGAGCGGCACCCGGCCCTGGGACTCGCCGGAGGGGAGCCGGGGGCGACGGCGTACGCGGTGCTGGACACCGGCGAACGCCTGTCCTTGAAGTCGATCTCCCAGCTGGCCCCGGGTTCCTCTGTGGTCATCTCGTTCCCCGGCGGCGGCGGGTTCGGTGCGCCGGAGGAGCGGGAGCCGCACCTGGCCGTGGCCGACGAGCTGAGTGGCTATGTCCGTCCACCTGCGGTGGACCGGGAACAGACGGGTGAGGAGTCCCATCGATGAGTCGTACGGTCCGGATCGGGGTGGACGTCGGTGGCACGTTCACCGACCTGCTGCTCCACGACCCGGCACGCAACCTGACGTGGCCCGGCAAACTGCCCTCCACACCGCACGCCCCCGACGAGGCGATCACCGAGGGCATCGCACGTCTGCTGGCGGAGACGGCCACGCCGGCCGGCGACATCGCCGGGGTGGTGCACGGCACGACCCTGGTGACCAACACGCTGCTCGAGCGCACCGGCGCCGTCGTGGGACTGCTCACCACCAGGGGTTTCCGCGACACCCTGGAGATGGCCCGGGAGATCCGGTTCGACACCACCGACCTCCTCGCCCGCCCGGCCGATCCGCTGGTCCCGCGACACCTCTGCCGCGGGGTGCGGGGCCGCATCGCCGCCGACGGCACCGAGCTGGAGCCGCTGGACGAGGCCGAGGTGCTCGCACAGGTGCGCGAGCTCCTGGAGCAAGGCGTCGAAGCGGTGGCGGTGGCCCTGCTGCACTCCTACCGCGACGACAAGCACGAACGGCGGGTGCAGGAGCTGCTCGCGAGGGAACACCCGGCGCTGCCGGTCACCGTCTCCAGCGCGGTCGCTCCCGTGATCGGCGAGTACGAACGGGCGAGCACCGCCTGCCTCAACGCCTACGTGCAGCCGTTGGTGGTGCGCTACCTCGACGCGCTGCGTGACGACCTGCTCGCGATGGGCATCGACGCGCCGCTGCACGTCATGCTGTCCGGAGGCGGAGTCACCTCCTTGGAGGAGGCGAAGGCGTTCCCCTTCCGCCTGCTCGAGTCCGGCCCGGCCGCGGGCGCGATCGCCGCTGCCGCCGTGGCACGCCGGCTGGGCGAGCCGGATGTCGTCTCGTTCGACATGGGCGGCACCACGGCCAAGATCGCGATCGTCGGCGGCGGCGAGCCTCGCCGCAAGCACGACTTCGAGGCGGGCCGCGTCGACAAGTTCAAACCGGGCTCGGGACTGCCGTTCAGGCTGACCGTCGTCGACATGATCGAGATCGGCTCGGGTGGCGGCTCGATCGCGGCGCCGGACCAACTGGGGTTGCTCAAGGTCGGCCCGCGCAGCGCCGGGTCCGTGCCGGGGCCCGTCGCCTACGGCAGGGGCGGGGACCATCCGACCGTCACGGACGCGGATCTCGTGCTCGGCTATCTCGATCCGGCCGCCTTCCTCGGCGGGGAGATGGTGCTGCGGACCGCCGAGGTCCACAAGGCGGTGGACCGGGAAGTGGCGGGGCCGCTCGGCCTCGACCGCGTCGGTGCCGCGTCGGGCATCGTCGAGGTGGCCACCGCGAGCATGGCGGCCGCCGCCCGGATGCACCTGTCCGAGCACGGCAGGGACCCCGCCGACTTCGCCCTCATCGCGTTCGGCGGGGCCGGCCCGGTGCACGCGTACGGTCTGGCGAAGCAGCTGAAGATCGCACGGGTCATCGTCCCGATGCGCGCCGGCGTCATGTCCGCCTACGGGTTCCTCGTCGCCGCACCCACGGTGGACCAGGCGCGCAGCCTGCCATCGGCGCTCGCCGACGTCGATTGGGACCGCGTCGCCGCCGTCTACGGCGAGATGGCCGCGCACGCCACCGCGGTGCTGCGACCGGACCGTCCCGATCTGGTGCGGATCCGGCGGTCAGTCGACATGCGGTACGTGGGACAGGGGTTCGAGATCGAGATCGAGCTCCCCGGGACGGACGTCGCCCGCACCGACGTCGAACACCTCCACCGGGCATTCGAAGAGACCTACCGCGCGACGTTCGGTCGCTCCCTCGACGGACCCGCGGAAGTCGTCAACTGGCGGCTTTCGGCGCAACTGCCCGGCCACGACATCCCCGTGGGATGTGCACCCGTGGCCGGCGACCCCCGGCGCGGGGTACGCGAGGTGTGGCTCCCCGGGCACGGCCGGCTTCAGGCGACGGTCTGGGACCGGTACCGCCTGCGACCGGGAACGGAGATCACGGGGCCGGCGGTCTTCGAGGAGCGCGAGTCCTCGTGCTGTTTCGGACCGGAGTGCCGCATCCGGGTCGACCGTGACCTGACGCTCCTCGTCGACCTCGCGCGCTGACCTCGGGCGGCCAGGCATGGTCCTTCAGAAGCGGGCGGCGGAAGCCGCCGCCGGTGTCGTGGGTGCGGCGAGCAGGTCCCCGAGCCCGCCACGGGCGTCCTCGATCACGAGCGCCTCGGCCGCCGCCGAGTCACGTGCCCGCAACGCCCGGACGAGCGCCCGATGGCTCGTGTAGCGGTGCAGGCCGAACTCGGCGTCGTGGCTGATCCGCTCGATCAGCCTGGCCCGGCGCTCCGGCCACGAGAACACCCGGGTCTGGTCGAGCAGCCGCACGAGGACCGGGTTGCCGGCGCAGGATTCGACGACCTCGTTGAAGCGCTGCATGGCGTCGAGCAGCCGGCCGAGGTGCCGCGACAGCTCCTGCCCGGCCTTCTGGCGCTGCTTGATGAGGATCAGCAGGTCGTCGGCTTCGTCGAGGATGGCGTCGAGCTGGTCCAGCTGCTCCAGGGATGCGTGCCGGGCGGCGAAGCGGGCCACCATCCCGCGCAGGGCCACCTCGACCTCGGCGAGGTCCTGTATCGCGACGTCGCCGAACGTGGCCACCTGCACCGTCCGCGGTCCCGTTCGTTCGAGCAGGCCGTCCTGCTCCAGGCGCCGGATGGCCTCGCGCACCGGAGTCGGGCTGACCGACAACCGCTCGGCGAGCCCCCGTTCGGTGACCTTCTGGCCGGGACGTAGCTCCCCGATCGTGATCGCGTCGCGGATGGCGCGGTACGCGCGGTCGGCCAGGGTGCCGGCCGTCAGGCCCTTCAACGTCTCATCCGCCATGCGATCAGTCTAACTGCCATGGCAAAGCTCGTTTGAGACTATTGACCGTCTTGCTATAGCAACCGTAGCGTTGTGCTCGCCACAACGGCGAAGTGAAGGGAAGGTGTCCAATGTCCACGACGATGAGCGGGCAGCCCACGCGAGCGGGACGCATCACCTTCCTCGTCTCCCTGGCGGTCTTCGCGCAGGAGTCGACGTGGAACCTCTACGACTCGCAGGTGCCGCCGCTGCTCCGCGAGCACATCGGCAGTGCCGCGCTCATCGGCCTGCTCATGGGGATGGACAACCTGCTCGGCATCTTCATCCAGCCGTGGATGGGCAACCGGTCGGACAACACCCGCACCTCGTGGGGAAGACGTATCCCGTACCTCGTCGTCGGGATGCCGCTGGCGGCGCTGCTGTTCCTCGTCATCCCGCACGCCGCGGCCTCGTTACCGCTGCTGATCCTGGTGATGTTCGCCTACGCGCTGGTCGCGAACTCGTTCAAGCCCATCGCCGAGTCCCTGCTCCCGGACTTCATCCCGCCGCAGCGCCGGAGCCGGGCCAACGCGGCGGTCAAGATCGCGTCGAGCCTCACGGTGATGGTCGCGGCGCTGATCAGCATCTTCCTGATCGACGACTTCCCGAATTTGTCGTTCGCGATTCCCGCGGTCCTGATGGTGGCGTCCGTGGCCCTGCTCGCCGCGAAGCTGCGGGACAGCCGGTCCCCGGCCTACCGGACGGCGCTCGAGGAGGACCGCGAGCGGCAGGGTACGGCGGCGGCGAACGTGCGGGTGCGGGTGCGGGACGTCGTGCTCGACATCGTGCGGGATCCGAACCGCAGCAGGTTGCTGCTCATCGTGGCCATCCTCCTCTTCGGCGGTGCGTGGGCCGCCTCCCGGGCACTCATGACGCCGTACGGCATGGAGGTGCTGGACCTGTCCCGCGGCGAAGCGGGCGGGCTGACCCTGCCCAGCGGGGTGGCCTTCATCGTGGCGGCCTACCCGGTGGCGATGCTCGCGGAGCGCTTCGGCCGGCTGCGCGTGATGATGGCCGGGATGGCGGTGTTCGCGGCCGGCCTGGTGCTCGGCACCGTGGTGCAGACGCCCACCGGCGCGGTGGTCGGTCTGTGCGTCGCGGCAGCGGGTGCGTCCTCGTTCCTGGTCAACGCGGTCGTCGTCCTGTGGAACCTCGCACCGTCCGACGGAGTGGTCGGGACCTATACCGGTCTCTACACCGTCGGATGGGTGGGTGGCGGCTTCCTCGGGCCGGCGGTGGTCGGCGGCATGGTCGACCTGACGAGCTGGTCCCTGCTGCTGATCCACGTCGCCATCATCGCGGTCGTCGCCGTGCTGACGGTCGCGCGCGTCAGCGCCCTGCAACGACGCTCTGCCTCCGGACGTGTGCTGTGACGGCGACCCGCGTGCTGATCACCACGGACTACCTCCGCCCCGGCGACGAGGTCGACGAGTTCCTGAGACTCTCCGGCCTGGAGACCGTGCACCTGCCCATGGTCGGCCGGCGCGACCCCGAACAGCTCGTGGCGGCGCTCGCCGGGATCGACGCCGCGCTGGTGGCCAACGAACCGCTCACGGCCGACGTCCTCGCCCGCGCGCCGAGGCTGAGGGTCATCGTGCGGACAGGCGTGGGCTACGACTCGGTCGACGTCGCCGCCGCGGCCCAGCTGGGGATCAGCGTGAGCAACCTGCCCGGCATCAACGCCAACGCCGTCGCCGAGTACACCATGGGTCTGTTGCTCGCGGGCGCCCGACGCCTCGTGCAGTCCGCGCACGGTGTGGCCCAGGGGGCCTGGCCGCGCGAGGACGGACGTGAACTGCGCGGGTCGACCCTCGGACTCATCGGCTACGGCGCGTCGGCGCGGGCGGTGGTGCCGCTGGCTCGCGCCTTCGGCATGAACGTGGTCTGCTCCACCGGCGTGCCGGCGCGGCTGCGCAGCGATCCCTCGGTCGGGTTCGTCGACCTGCCCGAGCTGCTGGCCACCGCCGACTACGTCTCGGTGCACACCTCGCTCACCGAACGGACCCGAGGCCTGCTCGGCGAGTCGGCGTTCAAGCGGATGAAGCCGACCGCGCTGCTGGTCAACACCGCGCGTGGTCCCATCGTCGACGAGGACGCGCTCGTCGCGGCCGTACGGGCGGGACAGATCGCGGGCGCCGCGCTCGACGTCGTGAGCGAGGAGCCGCTTCCGCCCGGCAGCCCGCTGCGCGGCGTCGACGGCATCGTCGTCTACTCCCACATGGCCGGGCAGACCGCCGAAGCACGAGCCGCCGCGGGGCTCAGAGGGGCCGAGGAACTCGTGGCGGCGCTCGAAGGCCGCGCACAGTTCCCGGTGAACTGACACCGAGAGAAAGAGGGACATGGACAGCGAACCCGTCAAGCCGGTCCGGGTCCTGTCGCCGAGCGGCATGCTCGGCGCGGGCTGGGACCACGCGACGATCGAGCGCGGCATCGCGCTGGGTGCCGACGTCATCAGCATCGACGCCGGGTCGACGGACTCCGGCCCCTACTACCTCGGCTCCGCGACCCCCAAGACGACGGCCAAGGCGGTGGCACGCGACCTGCGCAGCCTGCTGACGGCCGCGGCCGGCGCGGGCATACCCGTGATCGTGGGCTCCTGCGGTACGAGCGGGACCGACAGCGGCGTCGACTGGGTCGCCGGGATCGCCGCCGAGGTGATGGCGCAGGAGGGCCTGGACCTGAAGGTCGCCCGGATCTACAGCGAGCAGAACGCGACCGTGTTGAAGGAGCACCTCGACGCGGGCCGGATCCACCCGCTGCCCCCGTTGGGACAGCTGCGGGCCGAGACCCTCGAGAGCTGCACCCACATCGTCGGCGCGATGGGCCACGAACCGATCGTCGAAGCGCTCCGGGCCGGTGCCCAGGTCGTGCTCGCCGGCCGTGCCACCGACACGGCGGTGGCCGCCGCCTACCCGCTCATGAAGGGGCTGCCCGCCGGGCCGACGTGGCACGCCGCCAAGATCGTCGAATGCGGCGGTCAGTGCACCGGCAACCCGCGCGCGGGCGGCGTCCTCGCCACCATCGACGCCGACGGCTTCACCATCGAACCGCTCGACCCCGCGGTGTCGTGCACGCCGATCTCGGTGGCCGCCCACATGCTCTACGAGACCGCGAACCCGTTCGAGATGCGCGAGCCCGACGGCACCCTCGACGTCCGTGACGCGCGCTACACCGCGGTCGACGACCGGATCGTCCGCGTCGAGGGGTCGAGGTTCCACGTCGCCGACCAGTACACGATCAAGCTGGAGGGCGCCCGGATCACCGGCTACGAGACCATGTCGTTCACCGCGATCCGGGACCCCCTCATCCTCGCCGACATCGACGCCTGGGCGGACCTGATGAGTACGATGATCAAGCGGCGGGTGGGCCAGACGCTGGAGCTGGCGGACGACGAGTACGCCTTCGACCTGCGCCTCTACGGCCACAACGCGGTGCTGGGCGACCTCGAGCCCGAGACCGGGCCGCCGCGGGAGGTGGGCGTGATGCTGCTGGTCAACGCGCCCGACCAGGCGACGGCCACGGCGATCGCCAAGGTCGCCAACCCGCTGATGCTGCACCTGCCGACGCCGGCGATGGACTACCTGCCGAGCCTGGCGTTCGCGTCCTCGCCCGCCGAGGTCGAGCGCGGCGCGGCGTACGAGTTCGTGCTGAACCATGTCGTCGACTGCGCCGACCCGACCAGCCTGTTCCGCATCGAGATGGGAGAGAACGCCGATGTCTGAGACCACCCTGGCGGACCTCGCCCACGAGGTCCGGTCGAAGAACGCGGGCCCGTTCTGGGTCACCATGGAGCTCTTCCTGCGTGACGCCGACGGCTACCGGATCGCCGCGGACGAGTCCTTCCTGAACGAGCGCGTGATCGCCGAGCTCTACCGGGTCGAGGAGAGCACGGTCCAGATGTTCCGGATCCCGTCGCTGAACGTCGTGAAGATCTCCTTCCCACGTCCCATCAGCCAGGGATCGCTCCGGGACCGCGACATGCACGCCGGCCAGCACCACGTCCCTCTCGCGCGCATGGCGATCAGGCGGCCGGCCGACCATGATCGCTGACGACCTCGGCACCTGGGCGGCCGCGCTGCGTTTCGACGACGTCAGCGAGCACGCGGTCCACACGGTCCGGCAACGCCTGGTCGACACCCTCGGCTGCGGGCTCGGCGCGTTCGACGCCGAGCCCAGCCGGGCGGGGCGACGCCTCGCACGCGCCCTTCCCCCGGGCCCGTCGACGATACTGGGCACGAGGAACACCGCCACCGCGGACGTCGCCACGTTCGTCAACGGGACGATGGTGCGTTACCTGGACTTCAACGACGGCTACCTCGGGCTCGAACCCGGACATCCCAGCGACAACATCGCGGCATGCCTGGCGGTCGCCGAGGCCGAAGGGCGCTCCGGCCGGGACCTCGTCACAGCCATCGCGCTCGCCTACGAGGTACAGGTCCGGTTGCAGGACGCCGCGAACCTCTACCGCCGTGGCTGGGACCACGTGAACTACGTGCTCGTGTCCGCCGCCCTCGCCGCGGGCAAGCTCATGGGCCTGGAGGCCCGGCAGCTCACCCAGGCGGTCAACATCGCCCTGAACGGGCACATCGCGATGCGCCAGGTCCGGGCAGGCGAACTGTCGTCGTGGAAGGGTTCCTCCGCGCCGAACGCCGCCAGGAACGGTGTCTTCTCCGCCTGGCTGGCCAGGGAGGGGTTCACCGGCCCCGCGCCGATCTTCGAGGGCGAGATGGGGTTCATGCGGCAGGTGAGCGATTCCTTCGTGCTGGAGCCCCTCGCGTTCCCCCGCACCTCCGGCAGCACGTACGCCGTGTCCCGGACGCTCACCAAACTGCTGCCGACCAACGGTGAGATGCAGACAGCGGTGTGGGCGGCGCTCGACCTGCGCGAGAAGATCGCCGACCTCGGCGAGATCGACCGCATCGTCGTCGACACCACGCACATCGGCTGGACGATCCTGGGCAGGGACCCGGAGAAGTGGCGCCCCACCACGCGCGAGACCGCCGACCACAGCCTCCCGTACACGGTGGCCCGCGTGCTCGTCGACGGGGAGCTGACGGCGTCCTCGTACGAACCGGACGCGCTCACCGACCCCGCCGTCGCGGCGTTGATGGCCCGCGTCGAGGTTCGCGAGGACCCGGTTCTCACGGCGATGCTGCCGACCCGCATCCCCAACCGGGTCACCGTCCGCCTCAGCTCCGGCGAAGAGCTCGTCCGCGAGGTCCACGACGCCCCCGGCGGCCACCGGACGCCGATGACCGACGAGCAGTTCGAGAAGAAGTTCGTGGCTCTTGTGGAACCGCTGACGACGGCAGCGCGGTGCGGCCGGATGCTCGACGAGATCTGGAACGTCGACGTGGCGCCGACCGTCACCACCCTCATGCGGGCCCTGGTCGTGGACGACCAGGGCGATGGCGGATGAACCCGCCCGCTCTTGCCTCGACCTGAGAAGGGAGCTCTCGTGATCCGTCTCGCGGACCTGCCCGCCGCACACCCCGGCCGCCGGCTGCTGACCGGCCGCACCCCGTTCTTCGCCGCGCCGGCCGAACCGCGCTGCAGCTACTGCGCCTATGTCCCCAGGACCTGGACGCCCGATGCCCGGATGCCGGTGCTGGTGGCCGTGCACGGCACCGGGCGCAACGTCGGCGCGCTGCGGGAGGGACTCATCCCCTTTGCCGACCGGCACGATCTCATCGTCGTGACACCACTGTTCCCGGCCGGCATCGACGATCCGGACGACGTGCACAACTACAAGACCGTCGACGCCCACGGCATCCGGTTCGACCTGGTGCTGCTCGATGTCCTGGAGCAGGTCCGGGTCCGGTGGAACGCGCGGGTGGACACGGTGATGCTGTGCGGGCACTCCGGCGGTGGCCAGTTCGCCCACCGGTTCCTCTACCTCCACCCGGAGCGGCTCGCCGCCGTCGCGGTGAGCGCGCCGGGCAGCGTGACCCTGCTCGACCACTCGCTCACCTGGCCGGCCGGCATCGGCGACACCCAGGAGCGATTCGGGATCCCGGTCGACCCCGCCGCGGTCGCCCGGGTGCCAGTGCTGCTGGTCATCGGCGGTGACGACGACGGGCGGGCCGACCTGGCCGCCATGGGCCTCCCCGGCCGCAGCCGGCCGGAGGAGCTCGACCGCCTGGCCGGGAGCCTGGCACGGCACCGGACGACCGTCCGGAAGGTCGAGGTCCCGAGGGTGGGCCACGATGCCGCGGGGACGCAACCACCGATCATCGACTTCTTCGACGACCTGCTCACCGGCCGCGCCGAATCCGGGGTGCGGTCGGAAACCTGTTCGCCCAGGCGCGACACGCCGCCGGCACAACAGCGCACCCCGGCCCCCCGCGAGCGGTGAACTCGAAGACGGGCCCGGCCGCGGTGACGGCGCTGAAGGCGGAGCTGCCGCCGTTTGTGCCCATCGTGTCGCCTCAGGTTCGGGGTCACCAGGGGATGACGCCGTCGTCCTCGAAGAACGAACCGGTCGGGCCGCCGTCGGGCAGCGTGGCGAGCCGGATCGCCGTGGCTGCGCCCTGTTCGGGAGTACGGGGTCCTTGGAAGCCGGTGAAGTCGGTCGCGACCAGGCCCGGGCAGGCGGCGTTGATCAGGATGTCGGTATCGGCGAGCTGCCGGGCGTACTGCACGGTGACGGCGTTGAGGAACGACTTCGACGGCGCATAGGCCGCCATGACGGGGCCGATCTCGATGTCCGGGTCCGCCTGCCGGGTCAGGGAGGCGACGCCACTGGAGACGTTGACGATGCGTGGCGAGGCCGAGCGCCGCAGCAGCGGCAGCATCGCGTTGGTCACCCGGATGACACCGATGACGTTGGTCTCCACGACCGTGCGGACCACGTCGAGGTCGAGCGTGGTCGGGTCCTGCACCCACCCCGGACCCACCTCTCCTGAGATGCCGGCGTTGTTGACCAGGACGTCCAGGCGCCCGGCCTGCCGTTCGATCAGTGCCGCGGCCTCGGTGACGCTTCGGGCGCTGGTCACGTCCAGCGGCACCCCGAATGCGTTCACCCCGCCGGCGCGCAACTTCTCGACGGCGGTCTCGAGCCGGGCCTCGTCGCGGGCTCCCACGCCCACGCGGTATCCGAGGGCGCCCAGCCCGGTCGCGATTGCGTACCCAATTCCCTTGTTCGCGCCGGTCACCAGCGCGATCCTCGTTTCGCTCATGCCGTTGATGTTCGCTGGCGGACGAGCGGTGCATCCAACACCGATGCGGTGCCCTGTCATACCCGGTAGGTATCACTGAGTATGCTGTGGCCGTGGACACCTTGGAGACCCGCGAGCTGAGGTACTTCATGGCCGTCGCCGAGGAGCTGCACTTCGGCCGCGCCGCCGAGCGCCTCGGCATGGCCCAACCACCGCTGTCCCGGGCGATCCAGCAGCTCGAGCGGCGCCTCGGCGTCTCCCTGCTCGAACGTAACCGCCGCGGCGTCTCCCTGACCGGCGCCGGGGAGGTGCTGCTGCACGAGGGCCGGGCAGCCCTCGACGCGACCACCGCTGCCGTTCGCCGCACCCGTCGCGCCGGTGGCGCTGACAGTCCGGGCGGCCCCCGCCATCGCCTGGTGCTGGCGGTGAAGGCCGCCGGGTCTCACGAGCTGCTACAGAAGCTGCTCGACGCCTACGCGGCCGAGCCCGACGCCGCCGAGATCGAGGTGCTGCCGTGCGGCATCTGTGAGCAGGAAGAGCTGCTGCGCGACGGCCGCGCCGATGTGGCTCTCATGCACGCGCCGTACAACTCCCTCGCCGGGTTCGACAGCGAGGAACTGCAGACCGAGGGACAGATCGCCATCCTGCCCGCCCGGCACCCCCTCGCCGCGCGCAGGACGTTGTCCCTGGCCGACGTCAGCGACATCCCCGATCTTCCGCTCGCCCGCTGGCCCCACCACGGCACGTACCCACCCGGCCCGGGCCCCGAGGTCCACGACCAGACGCAACTGGCCCAGCTGATCGCCCTCGGACGCACCGTGGCCGTCCTCCCCGACTCCGCCCGCGCCTGGCTGTGGGCCGAGCACACCGCCGTCCCCTTGACCGACGCACCCCCCGTCGTCACCCACATCGCCTGGCCCGCGCACAGCCGCTCCCTCGTCCTCGCCGGACTGATCCGCACGGCCACACAGCTATGACCCTCTCTTGCCGTTCATGCTGGAACGCACCTCTAAGAGCCGTCTCTTGGATCCGGTGCGGAGCCAGATCACCACGGTGGCCAGGGTGAAGGTGCCAAGAAAGCTGTAGGGCGGCAGAGCACCCCGGGTTTCCGCGGTGCACTGGTCGAAGCCGGGCCGCCGTTGGCGGCGTCGTTGCCTCCCAGGACTCTTCCTTTCCGCGGCGGCCGTGCTGTCTGCCATGTCGGCCGTTCCGATATTCCTGTGGGAGGGGTCACTCGGCCTCTGGCTGGTCGTCAAGGGGTTCAAGCCCTCCCCCTCACTGCCGCGATGGTCGCGCCCGGCACGCCCTGACCCGCGAACCACCGCGTGGAAGACACCCGACGGGCGCTGGGCGGTTCAGGCCGGGTTCGGTGGTGTACGGCTCGAACTTGAAGGTTCTGTCCTCTGGTGGATCATCCACCAGAGGACAGACTGATGGGGTTCCAGCCCGCACCGGCGGGCCAGACACGTGAATTACAGGTCGCGCGGCGAGACGGTCGGGTAGATCTTCTTGACCCTGCAGGACGTGGGAGTGTGCGGCGGCTGCCACGACACCTGGCACACCTTCAGCCGGACTTCGTCGACGTTGTACCGGGTGAGCATGATGGGCCGGACCGTGTTGTATCCGCAGTGCTTGTACTCCGTCCAGCGCCAGTCGCCACCGACGTAGTGGTAGCGGAACCTGATGTAGGCGCACTTGCCACCCTCGCTCAGATCCCGAGGGTCCTTGTCGTAAAGCCGGCCGGTGATGCGTACGCGGTTCTTGCCCGGCGCGGTGTTGGTCACCCTGATGTGTCCCTTGGCTCAGGCCCGTCTGTTGGCGGACTTGTAGTACCCGGATGTGGTCGGCCAGTCCTTGTCGTAGGGAGCTATCAGCAGGATCGGCGGCGGCGGATCGGGGGCCGTCACCGCAGCCGTACCTCCGGTGACGGCGGAGCTCGCCGACATCGCCGTGATCAGCAGTGCCTTGATGTAACCGCGCATGACTTTGCCTCTTCCGTGATGGATGTGTTGCCGGTGAACGGGCAGCCACCGCCGGCCGCGATAGCGGTCTATGCACAGGTGGCAGCCCGGATGCGAGGGCTCGGCACCGCAGGGCGAAACCTGCGAGGGCAAGAACTGCGGTGCGAACCCTGGCCGTGGATCCGGGCCCGGAAACTTCGGTGACAAGGCCAAGCGTGCCCGCTGTGGCAGCGCGGGGATATTCGCCTTCCGGCGTATCTCTGAGCTGCCCATCGGCGTAGCGTCAGGTGCAGTCGAACCAGGAGATGGGCGATGCCTGACTTCCTCGCGGCCAAGGACCTGCGTGCGCTGATGGCCGTCGTCGAAGACGGCAAGCAGGACAAGCCCACCGCAGCGATGCCCTGGGCCGTCCTGGAAGGACTCGGCAAGCTCATCGCCTGCGACTTCGTGTCCTTCTTCGACTTCGACATGGCAGGTCGACGAAAGGTCGCCACCCAGGAGGCGACCGCGGGCGAGCGCGAATTGTGGACGGACTTCGAGGACGACCAGTACTTCGACGAGGGCCCTGATTTCCTGCCCACGGTCTACTTCACCCGCACCGGCGATCTGAGCAGGGTGATCGGCTGGTCAGGCTTCTTCACCCGAAGAGAGCTGCGCAACCACCCGTTCTTCGCCGAGCAGTTCGCGCCCGAAGGACGCCAGCACGCCATGATGACGGGCTTGACCGACATGCCCGACCACGCACGCCGGATCGCCTTCTGGCGCGACAGCGGGCGCGACTTCAGCCCCCGCGACCGTCTCATCCTGCAGGTGCTTCGCCCCCACCTGTACGAGGTCTACCTCGATGCCCAACGACGCAGAAACGCCGTCCCCCGCCTGACCCGGCGCGAGCAGGAAGTGCTGCGACTGGCCGCTCAGGGGCGCAGCAACGCCGAAATCGCCCGGCTGCTCTTCATCACCGTCTCCACCGTGCGCAAACACCTCGAACACATCTATGACCGCACCGGCGCACGCAGCCGCACCGCTGCCGCCGCCCTGGTGATGCCTCACCTCCACACGCCGACGATCACGTCGAGGACCTGAAACCCTCCTTCGCCAGGTGCTGAAAAGCCGGATCGAATCGGCCGCCGAGATGCCGTCTAGGAATCTGCATCAAGCGCTTGATGCCAAATGACAAGTACTTGCTATCGTCCGTCAAGTGAACCACGCAAGTACGGTAGAACACGTCGAACTCTCCGGGGAACTCCTCCGGCTGATCGAAACCCGGGTCGTCGACCCGTTGGAGATTCTTCTCGAGTCGGATGATCAGGTCCGGCCGATACGGGAACGGCTGCGCATCGAGGCCGAGGTGTGGGCGGCACAGCTGCTCGGCCCGGACGACGCCCTCGCGGTCCGTGCGTCGGCGCGCCTGATCGCGGCGGCCTTCCCCGGCGACGGGCCGTTCGACCCGCCGGAAGCGTGGTGGCGTTCGGCCTTCGGGCAGGCCGTCGCCCGCCGCGTGGGCCACCCGGGGGCGGTCGCCGTGTCGTACGCCACGGCCGCGGCCATGCTCGGCATCACCCGCCAGGGAGTTCACGACCTCGTCAAGCGCGCCAAGCTCGAACGCCATCCCGACGGCGGGGTGACCACCGAGTCCGTACGCGCCCGGCTCAACCAACCGAAGGAGCAGCGTGCCCCCGCAGGGCATCACCCTCGCTGACCACGTCATCCCGCTCGCGGCCCGCGACCACGGTGGCGCCGGCTCCGCCGTACTGCTCCTGCATGGGCTGGGCGGGGCGCTCGAGGCGCGGGACACCCTCGCACCGCTCCTGGCGCGGAGGCACCAGGTCGTCACCGTCGACCTGTGCGGCCACGGCCTGTCCAGGACGGCCCCTGGGGGGTGGGACGAGGTTCTCGGCGACATCGAGGTGGCCGACCGGGACCCGGCGGGCATGGACGGCCGCGAGCTCATGGCGGTGTCCCGCCGAGGGGTAGGTGCGACCTCGCCGAGCTGACCGTCCGGTTCCTCGCGGGCCCCGCGAAAGGATGAGCAAGCGCAGGCCGGCCCGGCTACCGCTTGAGCGGCTTGTCCGGTGCCGACAGGAATCCTGTGATCAGGACGTCGAGTTGCGCGCCGATGGCTTCTGGAATCGCCGGCCTTCGGCCTCCTGGCGTCAGGCGGTGCGGCGGGAGCGGGCCAGAGCCAGCGCACCGGCGACCATGGCGATCGGCCCGACCACCAGGTCCACGTAGCCCCCGACTATCCCGTAGCCGGTGCCGGGACCGCCCTCGGCGGCGGCCACGACCAGCCCGCCGATGACCGTGCAGGCCAGCCCCGCCGCCAGGGCCACGACGGCTCCCCTGCTCCCGCGGTTGCCGATTCGACCGGCGGAGCGGGCCAGAGCCAGACCGCCGACGACGACGCCGGCCAGCCCCAGCAGCGCGGCCACCGCGGACCAGAGACGCCCGGCGGTCAAGGCGTAAGCACCGACAGGCTGGGCCACAACGTGCGCGGCTGCCGGTGTGGCGAGCCCCACGATGGCGAGCACGGCGGCTGCGGCCGTGGCCGGCAAGTGACGGACGGACATGAGGATCCCTTCTGTAGAGCTGTCTGCCTGTACGTACACACGTACAGATCACGAGAGGTTCGAGGTGTACGGTCACCAGGGCCTCGATCGCGCTTGGATTCGCCGCGGTCAGCCGCTCCGCGCGGTGCGGCGGGAGCGAGCCAGGGCCAGCCCGGCGAGAACCGCACCGACCAGCCCGAGCATCAGGGCCAAGGCTGCCCCGAAGACTCCGTTGCCGGTGCCGAGACCGCCGTCGGCGACGGCCAGTTTCACCGCGCCGTTGAGCCCGCCGGTCAGCGCCACCACCAGGGCCACGATGGCTCCCCTCCGCCCGCCGTCGCCCACCCGACGGACGGAGCGCAGCGCCAGCCAGCCGATGACCACGCCGCCCAGCGCCACCAGTGCGGCCACGCTGGCCCAGATTCGCTCAGGGGTTCCGAGGAAGGTGTCGACACCCTGGCCCGCGCATTCTGCCGCCGACGTACACACGGGCGAGGCCGCCTGTGCGGCAAACCCAAACAGGACGGACATGGAGGTGCCTTTCTGTCGAATGACGGGCGCCGGCAGCGTGTGCAGCGCGGTGACTCGGCCGATGCCGGTCGAGGTGCCGGTGACGAGCGCGAGCGCCTGGGAGGGGTTTCACGGAATCGATCGTCGCGCCGTCGAGGCGGCCGCGGCCTCCGGCAGCGGACGGCAGCTTCTACGCAGTTCTGCGTAGACGGCTCGGGCCTCGGGTACGCCCGTCGTCGTAGGCGGCCGCGCGTCCGGGCGGAGTGTTCTCGCGGGCGGCGACCGTAGGATCGCGGCATGGAACACCGCGTGGTGTCGTTGCGCCTGCCCGCGCCGGCGCAGGACCTGTTGCTCGCGCTCTTCATCACCGTGATGCAGGTTCAGGGGACGATAGTCCGCAATGCCGGCGAGGTGGTGCAGCGTCCCCTTACCGACCTCGGAAACCTGGGATATGTCCTGCTGATCGTGAGTGGCGTGGTCGTCGTCGCCCGCCGCCGGTGGCCGGTGCCGGTGTTCGTCATCACCGCGCTCGCCAGCCTGGTGTACTACGGCTTCGACTTCCCGGACGGGCCCGGTTGGCTCGGGCTCTTCGTCGCCCTGTACGCCCTCGCCGCCTACGGTGACGGGCGCCGGTCGCTGGTGATCGCCGGCGTGGGCACCACGGTGCTCGCCATCGCCTGGCTGGTCGCCGCGGCCGACATCGAGCCACGCGCCGCCATCGGCTGGGTGTTCTTCCGGATCGGCGCGTCGGTCATGAGCGCGGCCCTCGGCGAGTCCGTGCGGTCCCGGCAGGTCATCGCGGCCGAAGCGCAGGAGCGCGCCGCGCTGGCCGAACGGACTCGCGAGGAGGAAGCGCGGGCGCGGGTGGACGCCGAACGGCTCCGGATCGCGCGCGAGGTCCACGACACCGTCGCGCACGCCATAGCGATCATCAACGTCCAGTCCGGCGTCACCGCGCACGTGCTCGACAAGCGGCCCGACGTGGCACGCGAGGCGCTGCGCGCCATCGAGCAGACCAGCTCCCGGGCGCTGCAGGAGATGCGGGCCATCCTCGGGGTACTCCGTGACGACGACGGTGACGGCGGGCGCGTGCCGTACCCGGGGCTGGGGCAGATCGACGAACTGGCCGCCAAGGCACGCGAGGCGGGACTCGACGTCCAGCTCGAGGAGACCCCGCCCGCGACCCCGCTGCCGAGCGCGGTGGGAAGTGCCGCGTACCGGATTGTTCAGGAATCGATCACCAACGTGGTCCGCCACGTCGGCCCGACTCGGGTGACGGTCGCGCTCAACCCCGGACTCGAGGCCTTGGAGATCCGCGTGACCGATGAGGGCCGCCGTGCCGCCCCAGGTCATGGCCCCGCGGACCCGCACCTACCGCCCCCGCATCCGGCCGGCGCCGGCGGCTCGGCCAAGCCCGGCCGCGGCATCCTCGGAATGCGCGAGCGCTGTCAACTGCTGGGCGGAGAGCTCGACGCCCGGCCGCTTGCGGGTGGCGGGTTCGAGGTCAAGGCACGACTGCCCCTCGCGCCGACCGGGGTGCGCCTGTGAACGCGGCGGTCGCGTCACCGCTGACCAACGCTCCGATCAAGGTGCTGGTCGCGGACGATGAGCGTCTCGTGCGTTCCGGGTTCAAGGTCCTGCTCGACCTCGAGGACGACATCACGGTGGTGGGAGAAGCCACCAACGGCGCCGAAGCCGTCGAGCGGGCCCGCGCCACCCGCCCCGACGTCGTCCTCATGGACATCCGCATGCCCAAGCTGGACGGCATCCAAGCCACCGCCCAGATCGCCGAGACGCGCGGGTTGGAGCAGGTCCGAGTCCTCATCCTCACCACCTACGACACCGACGAGTACGTCTTCGACGCCTTGCAGGCCGGTGCCAGCGGCTTCCTGCTCAAAGACGCCGGGCCGGCCGAGCTCCTGCAGGCCATCCGGGTGATCGCCGCCGGAGACGCGCTGCTCGCGCCGCGGATCACCCGACGCCTCATCGGCCAGTTCACCGCGCGACGAACAGCCGCCCGGGACGCGGAGGACCGGCTCGCGGTGCTGACCGAGCGCGAGCGCGAAGTGCTGGCCCTGGTGGGACAGGGCCTGAGCAACCACGAGATCGGTGCCGAGTTGTTCCTCAGCCCGGCCACCGCCCGCACCCATGTCAGCCGGGCGATGACGAAACTGGGTGCGCGCGACCGTGCGCAACTGGTCGTCATCGCTTACCGAACAGGACTGGTCAGCCCTGCGACGTGAGGCACGGGCCGCTTCGGGCTCCCACGACGGCTGGTGGGCTCATCAGCGACTACCTGCGGGCCGGCTTCTGAGCTGAGCTCAGGGCCGCTGCCGGAACGGGGCGAGCGTGGCGCGTACGAGGTCGGCGGCGCCCCAGTCGGGGTCGAACTGGGCGATCACGGCCAGGTGCTGGCGGAGCTGGAGGATCGGCATCCGTTCGCGCCAGTCGCGGTCGAGCCCGGTCAGCTCGGCGTACAGCTCGAAGAACACATGCGCCTCGGGCGGCGGCGCCGTCGTCCACAGGTGGGCCAGGTCGACCTCGGCCCACGTGTACGACACGGCCGGGTCGATCAGCACGGGCCGCCCGTCGGAGGCGGCCATGACGTTCAGCGCCCACAGGTCGCCGTGCGTCAGGCACGCGGGCCTGACCGGCAGCAGCTCGGGCAACCGGTCGCACAGCCGCTCCAGCGCCGCCCGGTCCGCGGCGTCGAGCGCCTCCTGGACGCGACGCTCGCCGAGCCAGCGCAGCAGACGGTGCTGGGCGAAGAACTCGAACCCGTCGTCATCCCAGGTGTTGACCTGCCGCCGACGGCCCAGCCAGTTGTCCCGGTGCCACCCGAATCGGGGGTGCCGCGTGGTGGTGTGCAGGTGGGCGAGCGCATGCGCGAACTGCTCCCAGAACGCCTCGGTGCCCGGCCGGGACTGCAGCACGGACAGCACGAGCAGGTCGCGGTCCGCCAGGATGATCTCGGGCGTGGCGACGCCGCCCGCCTCGCGCAGCACGGTGAGCCCTTCGGCCTCCGCGGCGAAGGCGTCGTCCGACGGCGGCTCGCCGAACGCCTTGACGAACACCGACGTGCCGTCACCGCGGCGCGCGAGCCCCGCGGTCGCGGCGAGGCCTCCGGTGGCCGGTTCGACCGCGACGACGTCGGTCAGGCCGGCCGCGTGCAGGCGTTCGAGCAGGAAGGACGTCCCGTCTGTCACGGGGGGTGCTCCTCTCTGCTGGTCACGCATCATGGCAATCAGGGACGAGCCCGCGGCGGCTCGGTCATTGAGCCTAGCCGGACCGCGCACCCTCAACGCCGCCCGGTCGGCCGCCTGTCCCGAGGTGCTCGGTGGGCGGCGGTTTCCACTTCTAGATGGAGACATTAGAGCTGGTCAGTTGGGCGCTGAGGTTCAGGATGCGCCGGCGGGCGTGACAGACGAGCCGGCCTTCTTGTCCAGGTCAGTGAGCTGCGGCGGGCCAGCATCCGCACGCCCCACAACGTGGCGTTCGTCCCTGCGGCTCTTTGCTGACCGGTCAGTTCGGATAGCGGTCGGGCGCTGACCGGACCGCAATGTCTCTGAGAATTGAACAGCACTCAGGCGACCAGAGACCACCCGAGGTCATCGCAGGCTCTCGTTTCGGCGTGCACTCCACACGGCCGGCCCAGCAGCCAAGACGAAACCCCCGGCGAGCCACAGGATCCCCTGGATTGGCAGGGCATCGACGACTGCGCCGCCGGCCAGCGCGCCGAGACCGATCGAGAGGTTGAACACCGCCACCCACAGAGCGGAGGCTTCCTCGACCGCTCGTGGCGCGGCCTTGATCATCCAGGTCTGGAGGCTCGTGGACACCCCGCCGTACACCAGGCCCCAGATCACGAGCAGCGTCACCCCGCCCGCGCCGGTAAGCCCTGCCACGGGGTAGAGCAGCACGGTCACCCCCAAGGCGGCGGCGATGGTGAGGACCGTCCGATGGAGCTGTTTCGCAACGGCGGCACCTGCGATGAAGTTTCCCACGATGCCCGCCACGCCGAATCCGAACAACAGCGGCCCGACGAGTCGCTCGTCGATGCCGGACAGATCCCGCAGCACGGGGCTGATGAACGTGTAGGCCGAGAAGTGGCCGGTCACGATCAGGAAGGTCGCCAGGATGCCGACCCGGACGCCCTGGTTGCGGAACTGGCCGGCCAGTCGCCGCAGGCCGACGGGCTGAGCCGCCGTCAACGGTGGCAGCACTGCCAGCAAGGCGACCAGCACGGCAAGCGCGAGGGCGCTCAACGCGCCGAACGCGATCCGCCAGTTCGCCAGCCCGCCGATCATCGTGCCGATGGGGACGCCGAAGACGTTCGCGGCCCCGACGCCGCCGAAGATGATCGCAGTGGCCCGCGGCACGTGTGAGGAAGGGACGAGCCGGACGGCCAGGGCGCCGGCGATGGCCCAGAACCCGCCGATGGCCACCCCGACCAGCACACGGGCAGCGATCAGGACCGGATAGTCAGGGGCCAGCGCGGAGGCCAGGTTGGCGAGCGTCATGAGTCCCATCAAGGCGACCAGCAAGAGCCGGCGATCCATCCTGCCGACCAGTACCGGGACCGATGGCGCCGCGACGGCGGCGACGATGCTGGGGACCGTGACCATCAAGCCCGCCGCACCCTCAGAAACCGACAGCGCCGATCCGACGGGGGTGAGCAGCCCGATGGGGAGCTGCTCGGCCGTCACCAGGAGAAATGTGCCGAAGGCCACGGCTGACACCGCGATCCAACGATTCCTCGCTGACGCGTCTCGCCCGGTCGTCGCAGGGTCCGTTGCTGTCACGTCGAATCTCCCTCTCCCATTCGGGAGCGATCGCTCCCATACGACGCCACACCCTAATACGGGAACGATCGCTCCACAACCTTGGTACAGTGGCGGACATGGCACGGCCCAGGGAGTTCGACGAGCAAGACGTGATCGCCAAGGCGACCCACCTGTTCTGGCGTCGCGGCTACAACGCCACGTCCGTCCGCGACCTGGGCGCCGAGCTCAACCTCAAGCAAAGCAGCCTGTATCGCACCTTCAACGACAAGCACACCCTGTTCCTGCGGACGCTGGACCACTATCGGGCAACGGAGTCCACCCAAGCCGAAGAGCAGCTCAGTGCCCCCGGCCCCAGCCTCGAGATCCTGCGGGGGTGGCTGGTCTGGATGATCAGCCACGAGGCCGGACGCGGCTGCTTCGTGGTCAACACGGCTGCCGAGCTCGGCACCACCGACCCCGAGGTCCAGCAACGGACCGAGGGCGCGTTCGAGGTCACCAGGAAAACCCTGGCGTCACTGCTACGCCGCGGCATCCGCGACGGCGACCTGCCTGCCGCATTGGACGTCGACGCCGCAGTGGAGCTGCTGTTCACGACGGTGCTTGGACTGCGCGTACGCGAACGTGCCGGACACGACCCCCAACGGCTCGCCACAGCAATCGACTTCACCATCGAAATGCTCACGACATCCGGGACCTGACCACACCCATGCCGGTCGTGGAGCGTCGAGGGACCGGCCACCTGCCGCGTACACGGCCGCCGCGGCCGGCCACCCTGCGCCTGCCCGCCTCGCGCGCGCACCAGCGCACCGTCCGCGACCTGATCGAGCAGGAGAAGAAGGACGGGTACGTGCTGTACGCCAAGTCAGGCCGGCAGAACACCCCCGGCCCCGGCACGGGCTGGTGGGCCGGGCGGGTCGAGCACGGCGGACGCGTGCACCCGTTCGCGCTGAGCATGGACATCGCCGAGGACGGCGACGCCGGGAAGCGGGCCACTCTCGCGGGTGAACTGCTGCACCGGCTGAACGTCCCGCCCACGGCGTGAGCGTTCCCCACGAGGACCCCTCCGACCACGGCGACCGTCGCACGGTCGCCGTGGTCGTCGCCATCCAGGCGGCCATCTCGCTGGGCTACTTCGCGGCGATGGCGCACGTCGTCATGCACCTCAGAGTCGACCTGGGGTTGGCCGCCGGGCTGATCGGCCTGGTGCTGGCGCTGCGTAATCTCGTGCAGCACACGCTCTCCCTGCCGGTCGGCGCGCTGGTGGACGTGCTCGGCCCGGTGCGGATAGGAATAATGGCGTGCCTGCTGCGCGCGGCCGGGTTCGCGCTGCTGGGCACCGTGTCCTCCCTGCCCTGGCTGGTCGTCGCGGCGGTGTTGCTGGGCACGGGCGGGGCGCTGTTCCATCCGGCGGCGCAGTCGCTGCTGGCCGGGCTCGCCGAACGGCGAAGGGCGCGCGGATACGCGGCGTACGCGATGACGTTGCAGGTCGCGGCGGTGCTCGGCCCGATCCTTGGGCTGGCGCTGCTGAATGTCGGCTACTGGCTGGTGGCGCTGACGGCGGCCGCGCTGTGGGCCGGCGCGGCGTCCCTGTTCTCACTGGTACGGCACGTCCCGCGCGTCCGGGTCGGGAGCGGGGTCGCCTCCGGGGTGCGAACGGTGCTCCGGGATCGGATCTTCATCTGGTTCGCGGCCGTGTCGACGCCCGCGGTGCTGCTGACGGCGCGGGCGGCGGATTGACGGGCCTGGTGGTGGTGGCCGTGTTGCACGGGCTCGCCGACGGCCTGCTGCAACCGGCGGTGTTCCAAACGATCGCCCGGCTCGCTCCGCCGACGCGCTTCGGGGCTTACCTGGGCGTGCAGACGTTACTCTCGGGTCTGTTCGCGTTCGCCGGCGGCATTGCCGTGGGCTGGTCGTTCGACCGGGGGCCGAGCGGGGCGTGGTGCAGGCGGTCAAGAGCTACACCGGCTCATCCGGTCCCCAGGAGCACCAGCAGCCGGCCGAATCCCCGGTGACGCCGGGACTGATGGGCCGGGACGGTGGCCACATTGCGCGAGGTAGATGGGAGGATTGTTCGGATACGCGAGAATGCCCGGTGTGATTGTGAACAAGGCGATCTACTGCAACGGCGTGCGCGAGACCATCAGCGGCGACATCAGCGATGCCTTCAACGCGGCCCGGGCCAGGGGCGGCTGCTTCCTGTGGATCGGCCTGCACGAGCCCACACAGGAGGAGTTCGATCTGATCACCAGCGAGGTGAAGCTGCATCCGCTGGCGGTGGAGGACGCCATCCATGCCCATCAGCGACCCAAGCTCGAACGCTACGACGACACCCTGTTCGTGGTGCTCAAGCCGCTGCTGTACGTGGAAGAGACCTCCGACATCGAGGTCGGCGAGATCAACATGTTCCTGGGCGACGACTTCTTCATCAGCGTCCGCCACGGCCAGGCCAACCCGCTGAGCGGCGTGCGCCAGCGCGTCGAATCCGATCCCGACCTGCTGGCGGCCGGTCCGGCCGGGGTGCTGTACGCGATCTGTGACCAGGTCGTCGACACCTACTCCCAGGTCTCCCACGAGGTGGAGCACGATCTCATCGCACTCGAGCGCCGCGTCTTCAGCGGTGAGCACACCGATGTCACCGCCGACATCTACTCCCTCAAGCGCGAGGTCCTGGAGTTCCGGGCCGCCCAGGACCCGCTCGTACCGGTCCTGGAGGAGATCGTCAAAGGCCGGGTGGCATTGTGCGCCGGCACCCGCGATCAGTTCCGCGACGTCCTGGACCACCTGCTCCGCGTGGACGCCCAGGTCGACGAGCACAACGAACTGCTCACCAGCGCTTTGAGCGCCCACCTGGCCCTGGTCGGTCGTGAGCAGAGCACGGTGGCCATGCAGCAGAACGCCGACATGCGCAAGATCTCGTCATGGGCCGCCCTCATCGCCGTCCCCACCATGATCGCCGGCATCTACGGCATGAACTTCGACTACATGCCCGAACTGCACTGGCTGCTCGGCTACCCCTTAAGTCTGACCGTCATGGTCATCGCCGTCCTCATCGTCCACCGGCTGCTGCGAAAGAGCGGATGGCTATGAGAACGCCCAATTTCCCCCGCAGACCCTCTCCGAGCAGACTTGTTCTGGCCGCGGTCGTCGCCTGGATCGTCCTGTTGACCGTCATCATCCTGCTCGATCCCCACGGCTCCGGCCCGTGAGTCCCGCACCCGCTGTCAGCCACCGTGGGCAGGACGGCGTGACCAGGCCGGCTTGATCGGGGCCAGCAGCGACAGGCCGGCCAGCGCGAACGCCGGCACGAGCGCCCAGCGCAACACCTCGGACCCGACTTCCTGGGTTCTAGCCATGGTGCCGAGCGAACTGCCGATGCTGCGGTACACCTCGTCCAGCGAGTCGGCCGTCTGAGCGTCGTAGGTCCGCCCCGCGGTGCCCTCGGCCAGGGTGCGCAGCGTTTCGGTGTTCGGCGGGACGGGCAGTTGGCGGCCGTCGATCTCCACGGTGCCGTTCGGGGTGCCGAAGGCGATGGTGGAGACCGGCACCTTGCTCCGGGCGGCGTCCTGGGCGGCCTCCGGCACCGTCCGGCCCGCGGTGTTGTCGCCGTCCGACAGCAGCACGATGGCCGCCGGCGGCGGGTCGCTGGCGGCCTGCTGGTCGAAGGAACGGATGGCGTCCAAACTGGAGAAGACCGCCTCGCCGATGGCGGTGCCCGAAGCGGGCTGGAGCGTCTCGATGGCCTGAGCCACCGCCTCGTGGTTCACCGTGGGCGAGACCACCACGGCCGCGGACCGGGCGAAGGACACCAGGGCCACGTTGAAGCGCTCAGGCAGGCTGGTGATGAACGTCTTCGCCGAGGACTTGGCCGCCTGCAACCGGGACGGCGGGATGTCGGTCGCCACCATGGACAGCGACACGTCGATCGCCACCACGATGGTGGCCCGGTCCCGGGGCACGAGAACCGTGGCGGCCGGGCGCGCGGCGGCCACAATGAGCAGCCCCATCACCAGCGCGAACAGCCCTGCGGCAACGTGCCGCGGCCAGGTCGCCCGGTTCAGTGCCACCAGGTCCAGCAATCTCAGGTTCGTATAGCGCGCGGCGTAACGGGGCCGAATGAGCTGCACGACGACGTATCCGGCCACGGCGGCGGCCAGGACCACGAACAACCACAACCATCCGGCGGCCTGAAAGCTCATCCTGCCTCCCCGCGGACAGCACCGGCGCCCTGGAGCAGCGCCCGCGGCCTGACTTCTCCTCGGCGCGCCTGTCACATGCGGACATCCGCAGGTCTACCCCCGACCGGTACACACATGCGCCACCTGAGACATGTCTGCCAGTACGCAGGAGTGTGCGGTATCTTGAGCAGGTTCTTCCGGATACCGCCAGGACCGGCGGCCAAGGGCGAGGAGGTGAGGCTGCATGAGCAGTCAACCTCCCAGTCCGACTCGCTGAGCGTCTCATCCCCTTTCTGACCAGCGCCGCCCTGCGGCTCGTTCGGCTGTGCCGCCGTGCTGGTGACCCTTGAGGTGTCTCCGGAGGTCCCCCATGATGATGTCCGATTGGCGTTCACGCGTCCTGCGCCCGGTCCGGCGAACCGAATCAGCGACGGCCAAGGAGCGGGAGCCCTCGCCCGAGCAGTCGATGGACCCGCGTGGACACCACCCCGTACGCTCGGCCGACGGCCAGGTGGTGGATGCCGCTCTCTACCGGCACGGCAAGCGCCTGGACAGCCCGTCCTCCCCCACCGAAGTCCGCGCGCGCCTGAGTGAACAGTCCGGCGGCATGGGCTGGATCGGTCTCTACCAGCCAGACGAGGCGCACCTCGCCGCGCTGGGCGAGGAGTTCGGGCTGCACGAGCTGGCCATCGAGGACGCCATCGTGGCCCACCAACGCCCCAAACTGGAACGCTACGGCGACACCCTGTTCGTCGTGCTCCGCGCCGCCCGCTACGACGACGACGCCGAACAGGTCGAGTTCGGCGAGATCCACCTGTTCGTAGGCCCCGACTTCGTGCTCACCGTCCGGCACGGCAACGCGCCCCCGCTGCATCCGGTACGCGAACGCATGGAAGCCGACCCGGAGCTGCTGGCCCGCGGCTCCGAAGCCGTCCTGTACGCCGTACTCGACCACGTCGTCGACGGCTACGCCCCCGTCATCGCCGGACTGCAGAACGACATCGACGAGATCGAGACCCAGGTTTTCGGCGGCGACCCCGGCGTGTCCAGGCGCATCTACGAACTGTCCCGTGAAGTGATCGAGTTCCAGCGCGCCGCCCGTCCCCTCCTGGTCATCCTGGACAGCCTGACCGCGGGTTTCGACAAGTACGGCACCGAAGAGGAGCTCCAGCGTTACCTGCGCGACGTCGCCGACCATGCCACCACCGTGGCCGAGCGGGTGGACGGCTTTCGCCAGATGCTCGCCGACATCCTCACCGTCAACGCCACCCTCGTCTCCCAGGCGCAGAACGAGGAGATCAAGCACATGACGGAGGCCAGCCTCGCCCAGAACGAGGAGATCAAGAAGATCTCCTCCTGGGCGGCCATCCTGTTCGCCCCCACCCTCATCGGCACCGTCTACGGCATGAACTTCGAAGCCCCCGGCATGCCCGAGCTCCGCTGGCCCTACGGCTACCCCTTCGCTCTCGGCCTGATGGCCCTGACCTGCCTGGGCCTGTACCTGATCTTCAAGCGCCGAGACTGGCTCTGACCGGCGAGGGACACCTCCCAAGCAGCATGTCCTCAGAGGAGATCCTCACGGTCTCGGCAGGCGGAGCGCTATCACCGCGATGTCGTCCAGCCCGCTGGTAGGGAGCCCGCTGACCACCGTGTCGCAGAACCTGTCCGCCGGCTCGTCGGCGACCGACTCCGCCAGGCTGCGCAGCCGTTCCAGGCCACGGTCGAGGTGCTCGCCCGGCCGCTCGACGAGGCCGTCGGTGTACAGCAGGAGCGTGCTGCCCGGCGGCAACGGCTCCACCTGCGAGACGCGCGTCCCGTGATGGGGAAGGCCCAGCAACGGGCTCACGGCGCCCTCCAGGAAACGTCCCCGGCCTTCGGCGGTGACCAGCAGCGGCGGCGGATGACCGGCCGCCGCGTACCGCAGCCGGTAACCGCCGTCGGACGCCTCCACGCGGGCGTACACGCACGTGGCGGTGACGTCGTCCGACAGCGACTCCATCGCGATGTTGAGCCGGGTGAGGATCTCACCCGGCGGTTCGCAACGATCCATCGCCAGCGCGCGCAGCATGTTCCGCAGCTGGCTCATCGCGACGGCGGCGCTCAGATCGTGGCCGGCCACATCGCCGATCACCAGCACCGGGACCCCGTCGGGCAGGACGAAAGAGTCGTACCAGTCGCCGCCCACCTCCGCCGCGGCCGGGCTCGCCCGGTAGCGGGCCACGATCTGCAGACCGGGCAGGCGTGGTGGCTCGGCGAGCAGGCTGTACTGCAGGGCGAGCGCGATCTGCTGTGCGCGCTGGAAGCGGATGGCCCTGCTCAAGGCGTCATGGGCGTGGTCGAACATGCGGTTCAGCAGGCTGATGTCGGCCTGGCTGATCGGCGAGCGGTCGCCGCACGTCACCACGCAGACCACGGCGGGCACCGCACCGTCGACCACAACCGGGAGGACCAGCACGCTGTTGGCGTCGTTCGCCGTCAGCCACGGCAGCGTGCCCGTGGGGACGATCGCCGGTGGCGGCGAGCCGGCGGGGAACCGCTTCAGCAGGGGCCGCCGGCGCCGTACGGCCTTGACGAAGGCGTTGCCGGCGGGGAGCTGTTCCTCGCTGTAGGGCGGCAGCCGCCTCAGGCCGGGGCGCGCGGCGGTGGCCAGCCGTTCGATGACGAACGGAGCGCCGCCATGCCGCTCGTCCGTGAGGTCGGTGACGAGATAGACACCGCAACCGTCGCCCAGTTCCGGCACGATGACGTCGGCCAGCGCGCCGAGCATCTCCTCCAGGCTGTGCAGCTGCGTCGTGACGGCGGCGGCACGGTCGAGCAGGCGCTGGCGCCGCTGCTCCTGCCACTGCTGCTCGACGTCGGTGGACGTGCCCACCCACTCCACCACCTGGCCGTCCACGCAGATCGGCACCGCGCGGAGCTGGAAGTGCCGGTAACCGCCGTCGACGGTGCGCAGCCGGTAGACGTGCTCCCACATCTCGGTGGCCTGGGCGACCGCCCGTGACCAGGACTCCACGGTGGCCGGGCGATCCTCGGGGTGGACCGCCCCCAGCCAGCCCTGCCCGCGGTAGTTCTCCCACTGCTGCCCGGTCACCCGCTCCCAGCTGGGGCTCGGCTCGGACACGTAGCCTTCCCTGCTGGTGACCCAGAAGATGTCCGCGCTGACGCGCATCAGGCTCTCGTAGCGCCGCAGGATGCGGTGGCGTTCCTCGGCGTTGGCCGTCATCCGGCGCGCGGCGGTGGTCTGCTCGGTCACGTCCATCACCACCACGAGCACCCCGTGGTCGCCGGGGCCGAAGACGACCCGCGACAGGCTGAAGGTGAAGAACCGCTCCCCCAGGTCCCGGCGGCCGCGTATCGGCACCGCCGGCTCGGCCGTGCTGATGACCGGCTCGCCGGTGGCGTGCACCTGGTCGAAGAGCGGAAGGTAGTGCGGCAGCACCGATTCGGAGAAGGCCTCCTCGACGGAGACCCCACCCCCTGGATCGCTGACCAGCGACCGGTACACGACATTGCTGTAGATCAGCCGGTGACCCGGACCCCGGGTCACCGCCACCCCCACCGGCGCAGGATCCAGCATCTCGAACGACAGCCCGCTGTTTCCGCGATCTACGACATCCATCGTGACCTCCCCCGACGGTCACAAGCACCATCAGCCCTACCCATGGATGGCAGACCACGAACTCGACGTCGCCTGCAACGACCGGCGTGCGGCCCCTCACTGGAACGAGGTTGCTCACGTCCGTGCCGACTGGGGGCCGTCCCCATTTCTCCGCCTTCTTCAGCTCCGGCCACCCACCGTCCACTCCATCCGCGCCCTCACCCTGCGCCTGGTTCTCGTTCTGGTCCGGAGGCAGGGAGACGAATGCGCACGTTCGACACGCGCACCACTTCCCCGAACACGACGGAGGGCTTCGGACCGAAGTGGTCGCGCGACCGAAACCGCGCCTGCACCCGCGAAGGCATCGAGCCTAGGTGGTCACCAGCTGGCGGGTGATGCTGGGATCGCTGATCCTGGTGTCGTCCGCCAGCAGGAACGCCTTCGACAGGATGACCGACAGCATTCCGCCGTCCTCCTCGAACGGCAGGAAGACCGATGTGGCGGAGCGGTCGCGGCCGGGGACGATGCACAGGTAGGCATCGTTCGGCTCCATCAGGATGTTGCCCGACCCCAGATGAATCCGATAGGTACGCAGTTGCCCGCGCACGCGCAGGAACCGGTCGGTCAGCTCCGCCCGGTCGGCGATCTTCAGCCGGGGCAGCAGCCGGGCCAGCGCGTCACGCCGCGTGCGAGCGGTCTCGCTGAGTTCGCCGAACCCGTACGATTGCCAGTAGCCGTCGTACCCGGCCGCCGCCTGCTGGTCGAGCCCCAGTGACCCGACCCCCACGGCGAGGTCGGCGTCGCGCAGCAGCTCCGACAACACCAGCGGCGGCACCTCGGTGAGCGGCGCGTCGCCGGGCAGATCCGCGCGGCGGAACCGGATGGCGTCGGTGGCGGCGCAGGAGGCCGTGCCCCAGGCGTCCTGGTGGGGGTCGGAGGCGACCCGCATGCCCCAGCTCGCCTGCCAGCCGGCGAGCGTCTTGACGGCCGCCCCTACGTCGCCATCGCACTCGTAGTCCCAGTGACCGATCGACAGCCCGCTCCAGCCGCGCTGCTCCAGCAGCGCCTTGGCCTGCCCGTAGCGCACGAAGTGGCCCTTGAAACGGTCGGAGTGGGTGCGGGTGCGCTCCTCGGCCGGGGTGAGCAGGTAGACCTCGCGGAACGCCTGCTTGAACGGCTGCCTGATCCCCCGCTCCAGCAGGTGGTCGCGCCAGCCGCGCACCCCCTCGGCGCTCTCCTGGACAGGGTGCCACAACCGGACGGGCGTGTCGCCGCCCGGACGCACGGACCTGCCGCTCGCGCCGGCCAGTGCCCAGCCGCCGCCGCTCCTGACCGGCAGCCCGGCGAACCCGTCGGGCTGCCGCCAGATGAGGGCGCGGGTGTAGGGGCCGGTGACCGGATGGTCGAAGAAGTACTGCTCGGCCTCCTGCCAGGACAGCTCCCGTTCGACGATGAGCATCTGCTCCAGGCGCAGCCGCTCGGCGGCCTGCGTACGTTTGAGGTCTTTCAGCGTGGCCTTGAGATCGGCGAGCACCGGATCCTTGCGGATGGACTGGGGCGCCGACTTGACGACGCGCCCGGACGCGTTGACGAACCGCAGCACCGGCCCGTCGACGTCGAGCCGGACGACGCAGTCGCCGGCCTGCTCCTCCCTGACCCCGTCGGGGCCGAGCCCGAAGGCCGGGACCGTCCGGTCGACGAGCTGTTCGTGACTCAGCCCCTCTTGTACGGCCACCGCGTCGAGGGCATCGGCCGCCTTCGCCAGCAGGGCCGGTCGGCGCAGCTTGGCCCGCACGCGCGCGAGCACGCCCACCGTGTCGAGGCCGCCCCGCTTGGCCAGCACGTTCAGGGCGGCGTTGGCCAGCCTCTCGTTGCGGCAGACGGCGGCGCCGCCGGAGCCGTTGCGCCCGATGCCGCAGTTGATGGCGACGTCGCCGAGCAGCGTGGACACCCAGGGCGCGTCGATGACCTCACAGGTCCACAGCATGCCGCGCAGCGGGAGGGCGGTGCGGCGGGCGAGGAAGACCCTGCCGCCAGGCTCGCGGCTCTCGCGGTGGGTGGCCACCCGGGAGAGGATCTCGCGCAGCACTGCCACGCCGTCGTCGGTGAGCAGCGTGCGGACCTTGGCGAGCCAGGGTTCGCTCGGCCTGTTGGCCTTGGCCTTGCGCCAGTGTTTCAGCAGGGGCAGCACGGCGGGGTGAGCCAGCCGGGCGGCGTATTTCCCTGCCATGGCACGGGCGATGGGGTCGCCGTCCCAGACCAGGCTGCGCACGACCCCGGCCGGCCCGTGCTCCGGGGGCTCGGTCAGGACGCGCTCCAGGTCCTTGCGTAACGCGGCCCGGCCGGGGCTGCGGTGGGCCGGGTGCCACGGCGGCGCGTCACCAAGGATCTGACGGCGCTCGGGGTATCCGAGCGTCGCGATGGCGGCCAGCGGAATCCGGTACACCGCGGCGTACCCGGTGTGACCGGAACCCGACAGCGCGTCGGCGATCTCCCACAGAGAGCGCGTGTCCTCGAACGTCCAGGGGATGTCGCCGCCGGCCACCTCGCGCACCAGCCGGAGCACCTCCTCGGGGTGCTCGTGGCCGCCCTTGTCGCCCAGGCTGAGCCGCAGTTGCGCCCACATGCCGAACGCCCTGCGCCCGGCCTCGTCGGTGCCGGGCCGCCCGCCCGCGTCGTACCGGGCGAACAGCTCACGCGGCAGCCCCTCGAGGCGGTAGTTGAGCACGTAGCTCTGGGACCGGGGAAAGTTGTCGAGGACGCCCATGTCAGCCTCCTGCCCGCGGCACGAGGCGGGCGAGCTCGCGCGCCGGGCTCGCGTCGGGCCGAGCGGGAGGGGGGATCTCGACTGAGCACCTGGAGGCAGCGCTCTCGTCTCTGAAGATGGCCGTGGCCATGGGGGGCTCCATCGTCGTCGGTCGGTCAACGTGACAGGCCATAGTTATCAACGGGCACCGACAATCAGCCTCACTCGTGGAGCTGGCCAAGGTTCCCACCCCGGACACCCGACCCGAGGTCACCCCTCATCGAACGCGAGCCCACGCCGGCGGGTCTGTCGTCGCACACGGTGAGTGAGGAGGTGCCCATGCGGCACCGCGAGCGGCAGAAGGAGTTGCACGCGGAGAACGTGCGCCGTGGCGCCTGATCAGGGCTCGATGACCACCTTGATCGCGCCGGCTCCGCGGTCGGCCGCGACGCGAAACGCTTCCCGAGCCTCCTGGATCGGGAACCGATGCGTGATGATCGTCTGCGCGATCTCGGGTTTCTTGGCCAACATGGACGCCACTTCCTCGACTTCGCGGACCCCCTCATGCCTGCCGTAGGCGATGCTGTTGACGTAGGTCAGCTCCTTGACCAGGCTCTGGGTCCCCGGGATCGGCAACGTCGTCCGGTACACGCCCAACGCGACGATCCGGCCTCCCGGACGTGCGGCGTCCGCGGATCGAGCCAGGCTCGACTCGCTGCCGGCCGCATCGATCACCACGTCGTAGGTTCCCCCCGGCCGGCCCAGTCCAAGTCGCTCGGCGGCGGTCAGCTGATGGCTGTGCCGGGTGTCCACATCGGCGTCCCATCCTTGATACTGGGCTGCTGCGCCTGCCAGGAGCCCGATCGACCCCCCGCCGACCACGAGGATGCGCTCTCCTGGTTGCGCCCGCGCGCGGCGCAACGCGTGCCAGGCGACGGCGCCAGGTTCGATCAGGCACGCGTCCTTCACGTCCAGTTGCGGGGGCAGGGCCAGCAATGTGTATTCCGGCACCACGACCGCTTCGGCGAGGCCGCCGTCCCGGTACATCCCGAGGTTTCCGTGGCCGGCCTCGGTGCACCGCTGTGGATTACCGGCACGGCATTCCGTGCATTCCCCACCGTAAATGGTCGGTTCGACGAAATAGCCGTTGCCGGTGTCATCCACCCCGGCGAATTCATGGCCGTAGATGAAGCTGGTGACGCCGAGGTTGACGAACATGACGTCGGTGCCGCAGATCCCGGCGGCGGCGACCGAGAGCCGTACCCCCACTCCACCAGGTTCGTCGACCTCGACGGTGCGGATTCCGTCATCGGTGTTCACTACCGCCAACATGTTGCGTCCCCCCGATCGTCAACCACCGTCTCGGTTCTCCTGCTTCAACCTGGCGGGTGACAGGGTGAGGGAACGTCACCTCATCAGGGTGATCAGCCCGACATCTTCCACGGGGTCGGCATCGCCTCCCGCCGACAGCTAGGGGACCTGCAGCTTCCCTCACCCCCAACCGGCGTGCGCCACAGCGCCCGAGCCGGTCGAGTTGGTCGTCCGGCTCCGTAAGGAGCTGTCCGGGTCAGCGGCGGCGAGCGGGCGGTGCGAGCATGCCCAGGGCGCGGGCGCGGGTGACCGCCTCGGCCCGGCGGTTGACGCCGAGCTTGCGGTAGAGGTTGCGCGTGTGGGTCTTGACGGTGTTCGGCGAGAGGGACAGTTCGTTGGCGATCTCCGGTGCCGACAGATTCGTCGGCAGGTACCGCAGCACACGGATCTCGCTGTCGCTGAGCGGCTCGAGCGGCGGCGGGGGCGCGGTCCGCGCGGGGGCGGGGCTTCTTCCGGCGAGCAGGCTCAGGATCTCGGTGATGAGGGAGGCGTGCCGGGTGCGGTGCGCGCTGTGCCTGCTGAGCAGGTGCTGCGTCGGCTGCAGCAAGAACCAGATCAACACGCCGCCCGGTTCGGCCAGATCGAGAGCGCGTTCGAGGGCGCGCTCGGCGGCGCCGGGGTCGCCGAGCGTGTCCCTGGCGATCGCCTCCAGCAGGAACGCCTGTTCCAGCCAGTCCGGCCAGGGCACCGATGCGGAACCGTCCAGGACCGGCGCGAGGGCGTCGGTCGCGGCCCGTGGGTCGGCCTGGGTGAGCCGCAGCATCGCCAGCGCTATCCGCATCTCCCCGCGGTCCCGGTCGTGCGGGTCCAGGTCGGCGAGGGCCTGCGCGGCACGCTTGGTCTCGCCGGAACGCACGAGAACCTGAAGCCGGAACGCATGCATCGCCATGCCCATCGGATTGGGCGCGGCCAGCAGTTCGGACAGCGGCCCGGCCGCCTGGAAAGCGGCCAGTGCCTCGACGTGCCGGCCGCGTGCCATCTCCAGCATCGCGCGGACAAGGCAGATCCCTATCCCGGCCAGGGGCTGAGCGTTGGCCACGAGGGTGCGTTCGGCGCGCTGGACCCAGGCTTCCGACTCGTCGAGTCGTCCTTGCCAGGCCCGTACCGCCCCGAGCGTCATGTATGCCACCCCAGCGGCCGGCTCCTCGGTCCAGCCGTGCCGCTGGGCCAGGTCCACCGCCTGCATGCCGTGGTCGGCCGCCTGCTCGAAGGAGAGGAAGAACTCGTTCGCCGCCTGGTAGGCGAGGCTGCTGAACTCCAGGTACGGTCGCCGGATTCGCTGGGCCAGCGCGCGGCTCAGTTCAAGGTCCCGTCGTGCCTGCGCGAATTCGGCCATCCAGTACTCGGTGCTGTCCAAGCTGATCAACGCGAGCGCGCGCAGCTCTTCGCCGAGCCCTGGCCGCATCGCGTTCGGGGCCGCGGCCATCTCCTGAAGGTTTCGTGCCTGCTCGGCCGCCGTCGGCAGGTCCGCGCGCCGGCGGGCCAGCATCAGCCGGACGATCGCGAGCACGAGGCGCGCGTGTTCGCGCCGTTCGGCGGGCACGGCCGTGAAGTTCCGCTCCGCCAGGCCGAGATGTCGCTGCGCGGCCTCCACCGATCCGTGCGCGAGTTCCTCCGCGGCGAACAGGGCCGCGAGTTCGCCGTCGGTCGCGACCACATCCTCGGGGAATCCCTTGAGCAGGTCGCGGGTGGTGGCGGCCTGACCGTCGAGGCACAGGACGGGCCAGTGATCGGCAAGTTGCCGGGCGGCCAGGCTCCAGTCCTGGGCGGCCTGGCTGTGCCGGATCGCGCCGACCGGGTACCCGTGCGCGGCGAGCCATCCGGCGGCCGTCCGATGCAGTGCGGTGAGTTCACCCGGCGCGGTGCGGCGCAACTCCAGCCGCAGCAGGTCGGTGAACAGCCGGTGGTAGCGGAACCATGACCGTGTCGCGTCCAGGCAGACCACGAACGCGTTCGCCTGTTCCAGGTCCTGCAGGATGCGCTCCCCGCCGCTGCCACCGGTGAGCAGGTCGGCGAGCTCGCCATTCACCTGCTCCAGGATGGAGGTCCGCAGCAGCAGCTCCCGCACCTGGCCGCTCTGCCGCTCCAGCACCTCGGCCAGCAGGTACTCGGCCACCGTCCGCTCGCTCCCGGAGAACTCGGCCACGAACCGCTCCGGGGCCTGATGTCCGGCCAGCGACAATGCCGCCAGGCGCAGCCCCGCCACCCAGCCCTCGGTGCGGTCCCGCAGCAGCGTCAGCGCGGGCTCGGGCAACCTCACCCCGGCGCCGTCCAACAGCTTCCGCGCCTCCTCCAGCGTGAAGCGCAGGTCGGCCGTCCTGATCTCGGTCAGTTCGCCGTCCAGCCGCAGCCGATGCAAGCCCAGCCGCACGTTCTGCCGGGTGAGGAGAACGAACCGCAGCGCGGACGGTGCCCGCATCACCAGCAGCTCAAGTTGCCGGCGAACCTCGGCCGAGCCCAGCTCGTGCACGTCATCGATCACGAGCCAGATCCGGTCCGCCAAAGGCGCCAGGTCGGTCAGCAGCCGCTCCACGATTCCCCAGCCGTCCAGATCGGGCGCCGCCGTCAGCGCCCGCACCAGCGCCGACCCCGGATCCGTCCCACGCAGCGCGTCGAGCACCGACAGCCAGAACCGCTGCGGGTCACCTTCGTCGTGTCCGACCGCCACCCAGGCGACCCGCTCATCGATGCGCGCTTCATCGATCCACGACTGGACCAGGACCGTCTTCCCGCTACCGGCCGGCGCCGCTATCACGGTCACCCGACCTGCGGCTGCCAGCCGTCCGAATAAGACCGGTCGCGGCACGAAGCCACCCAGGCGAACGCGGGAGGCCCCGTCGTCAGGTCTCATAGCCCCGATCTAATCACCCTGATGAGGTGACGTTCCCTCACCACCCGAGCTGTGCACTTACAAGATCGCGACGCTACGTCCCGCCCCGGATCCGGCCACAACCGTCACCCTGAACGTACGCCGACGAGATCGGCTCGGCGGCGTCCTCCGAGCATGATCCTGCTCAGCACTACTCATCCCTGAGAATACGAAGAGTCACAGGCGCTGCAGGGAGCTACCGCGGCCACCCGGGCGGAGGTCCTCCTGGGGCCGTGGGAGGGTCACCGATCCCTTGGTGGTCAAGGAGGAGGAGATGGCCGCGCCTCGCGGATCGTGCTGCAGCACGACCTGGCCCCGCGGCGCCATGCAGCGGATCTCGGGTCGGCGCTGTTCTCACAACGTCGGGTCCCAGGTGACGGGCAGCCCGTACAACCCGTAGATCAACATGTCGTGGCGCAGCGGAACCTCCTCTTCCGGTACGGCGGGCCGCAACGTGGGGAACCTGTCGAACAACGCCGGCAGTGCCACCTCCATCTCCACCCTTGCGAGTTGCTGCCCCAGGCACTGGTGGATGCCGTGCCCGAAGGCCACGTGCCCGGAAGCCGACCTGTGCAGGTCGAGTGTGTCCGGCTCGGCGAAGTGCCGGGGGTCGCGGTTGGCGGCGGGGATCGAGACGGTGACCGACTGGCCCGCCTTGATCTGGACCCCGCCGAGCTCGAGGTCCTCCAGGGCGGCGCGCACGCCGGCGGGGATGATGCTCAGATATCTGAGCAGTTCCTCGATGGCGCCGCGCCGGCGCAGGGCGGGGATCTGGTCGCGGTGGCTCATCAGAGCGTAGGCGCCCAGGCTGATCATGTTGGCCGTGGTGTCGAGTCCCGCACCTACCAGGATGAACCCGATGGTGGCCAGCTCGTCGTCGGTGAGGTCGGAGCTGCCGGCCAGGCCGCTGAGCATGTCGTCGGTGGGGTCGGCGCGTTTGGCGTGGATCAGCTCGGCCACGTACCCGCGGAGGGACATGAAGGTAGCGGCTTTGCCTTCCGGCGAGACGTCCATGCGCCCTAGGACGGCCATTTCATCGTAGAACCGGCTCCTGTCGCTGTCGGGCACCCCGAGCAGTTCGCACATCACCTGGCCGGGGATGGGCACGGCGAACGCCTGGACGAGGTCCACGGGCGGGCCCTGCTCCTGCATGGCGTCCAGCCGCTCTGCGGTGACCGCTTTGATCCTTTCGGTGAGCCCGCGCATCCTGCGGACGGTGAACTGGCCGGTCAGCAGTTGCCGGTAGCGGGTGTGCTCCGGCGGGTCCATCGCGGTGAAGGCCCCTGGCGGCGCCGGCTGCGGCTCGTCGCTGATGCCCACTCCTGTCAGCGGGTTGTGGAGGAGCTCGGCCCTGTGGCTGAAGCGCGGGTCGGACAGCACCTCACGGACCAGGGCGTGGCTGGTCACCAGCCAGCCCTCGTGTCCGTCTGGATAGGTCAGGGGGGAGACGGGTTGCTCGGCGCGCAGGCGCGCGAGCTCTGGTGCCGGATCGAAGGGGCAGCCGGCCTGGCGTCGTGTCAGCAAGGACATCTGTTCGCCTCTCTTTGATGGCTTCAGTTCCGAGATAACACCACTATGAGTAAAAGTACAACTTATGTAAGTTTAGTGATGATGTAAGATGTCGCCCATGGAGGACGGCAGGCGCGAGCGCAAGAAGCGCCAGACCAGGCAGTTGCTCGTCGACACCGCGTTCAGGCTGTTCGCCGAGCAGGGTTACGAGCGCACCACGGTCGCGCAGATCGCCGCTGCGGCCGACGTGGCGATGAAGACCTTCTTCAACTACTTCCCGAGCAAGGAGGACGTCGTCTTCGGCAACGCGGGCTCCTACGTGGAGGCGGCGCGGCAGCTGATCGCCCAGCGCGAGCCTGACGAGAGCGTTCCCGACCTGCTGATGCGGCTGTACGAAGGGGAAATCGTCAACTACTTGACCGAGGGGCCCACGGCAGGCGACGTCGAGCGGATGGAGGTCTACAAGCACATGGTGATGACCGTGCCCGCCGTGCAGGCCAAGGGGCTGCAGGTGCTCTTCGACATCCAACAAGGGATGGCTGAGGCGCTGGTCGAGGCGTGCCCTGACGAGCTCGACCCGATCAGCGCGGCGGCAGCGGTCGGCTCGATGATCGGCGCGGCGCAGGCGGCGGCGAGGGCCAGCTACGAGCGGTCCGGCCCCGCGGAGCAGGAGCAGCTCGCTGCGGCCAGACGCGGCTTCGACCTGGCGATGAAAGGGCTCAACACACTGGGCCGCGACCTCGCAAAACCGGCTCGACCCCCTGCACCGCTTCATAACTCGTCGCAGGATGCTTGATCTGCGGTTTTGCCCTCCAGCGCCGTGCCGCCCAGCCGAGGCCGGACTGGCCTGATCGAGCGCTCCTGGCGGCGCCGGCCCGCTTCCAACCGACCGGCCCTCGGGGAGTACGTCGAGAACCACAACGGTCATCGACCGCACCGGTCCCGCCGACAACGCCCACCTGACGGAGGCCGCAACCGGTCAATCGACCGGGCACCGATGACTTCCGGGCGGCATCGGCGTCTAAAGCACTGGCGCCAGGCCACGGATGCCGCGGCTACGCGAGCGCTGCGGCCCGGGACACGCACGCCCCCTGGCAAGCACGGTCCCCAGACGATCCGAGACCACGGAGATTTGATCATGCGGAAACTGATAGCGACGGTGTTCAACTACTCCATCGACGGCCTTCTCGCCGACGAAGGCACCGAGTTCTGGAAGTTCTGCTTCGACCTGCCCGAAAATCGTCAGCCCGACGACCCGGCGCACCTCGGCTTCCTTCAGAGCGCCTACGCGCACGTCATGGGCCGCACCGCCTACGAGGGCATCGCCAGGGGCATGACAACCTCCACCGACCATCCGTTCGCCGACATCCTGAACGCCGCGCGCAAGGTCGTCTTCTCCCGGACCCTGGAGACGGCCGACTGGGCCAACACCACCATCGCCGCCGGTGACACGACAGAAGAGATCGACAAGCTCAGGCAGGGCGGCGACGGCCACATCGTGGTCTGGGGCGGCGTCCGCCTCTGGCGCTCGCTCATGCGGCTCGACCTGATCGACGAGCTCCAGCTGAGCATGTTCCCTTACGTCGCGGGCGAGGGCACCCGGCTGTTCGACGGCGTCCCCAAGTCCTACCAGCTCGGCCTGGTCTCCAGCACCGCCTCCAGCAACGGGATCATGTATCTGCAGTACCGGCGAAACCGCTGACCCAGCGGCCGACATGCACCAACGAGCAGCGGTAAGACGGGCGCCGCTGTCGGTCAGTTTGGACGCCCTCGGGGGCTGATCGGGCACCGGGGTGCGTGGTCGAGGAAGGGCGGCGCACCGGTTCGGGAAGGACGGCGGGCGCTCTGCCGGGTGATGGAGATCGCATGGCCTGGCTGGGTGTAGCCGACCTCGCCGTGGAGACCGCCTGGTGCGCAGGGCCGCCCGGCCGTCGATCTCTGCCACATCGAAACGATCTCCTTGTGCACGCCCCGCCGAAACCTGCCCTCCCTCAGCTCAGGAAACCAAGCCCATTCCAGCCGATGAGGGGCCGGTGACGAGCCGTTAGCGCTGAGCTGTCCCGGCATCGATACGCTGCGTGGAATGGAACAGGTGCCGCAATCGACGGACGATGTCGTGCGCCGGCTGCTCGACGCTGCCAACGCCCATGACCTCGATGCGGTGTTGCGCTGTTACGCGCCGGGCGCGGTCGTGGTGGGACCTGAGATGGAGACGGCCGGCCCCGAGGAGATCGGCTCCTACTACACACAGATGTGGGACGGCTTTCCCAACCTGCGCTTCGCCTCGTGGGAGACGATCGCCGTCCGGGACACGATCGCGACCGAGCTGACGGCGACCGGGACACACACCGGCCCGTACCTGGTGGCCGGAGGCGACGTCCTGGCCCCGACTGGCCATCACGTCAGCGTACGGGTCTGCTGGTTCTGGCACCTGCGCGATGGCCTCATCTCCAGCCAGCGCTTCTACTACGACCAGCTCGAGATCTACGCGCAGCTCGGCCTGCGGACACCTTTGTCCTTCGGAGCCGGCGGCATCGAGAGCGGCGCCGAAGGCCGGCCGGCCTCGGACTGACCTCGTCCATCAGCAGCTCAGGCCCGGGGAATCGCCACCGTCTTGGTCCGGCTCGCGGGCAGTACGGCCGTCAGCACCGCGAGGACACCGCAGAGACCGATCACCCCGGTGACCGGTTGCCAGGGTACGTCGATTGCCACGGGCCCGGACAGTTGCGCCAGAGCGGCGTACAGACCGAGCAGCCCGAGCCCGGTCGCGACGGCGGCCAGGACCGCGCCCACCGCCACCACCAGCAGCGCCTCGGCCATGATGTACCGCAGGACCTGACCCTTGGCCGCGCCGAGCAGGCGCAGGGCGGCGTGTTCAGGAGGGGAAGCTGCACCGGGCCCAGCAGCTCCTCGACGCCGCGCAGCGTGGGGAGCGTGGCGCGGGCCGATGCGTCCGGCACGAGGCCGGTGGCCGTGCACTTCGCCCCCGACCAGATCGAAGCCGCGGCCCGCCTCGGCCGGCCCGCCGATGGGCCGCTGCGCCGCTACGAGGCCTGGGCGCAGGCCTCCGGTCTGGCGTGGGCGCAAGCCGTCCTGCATCGTTGCCGGGCCCTGCTCGAACCCGACAGTGAACGGGCGGACAAGCTCTTCCGCGCTGCCGTACGGCTGCACGCCGCCGGCGGCCGCCCGTGGGAGTCGGCGCGCACCGCGCTGGTCTACGGCGAGCGCCTGCGCAGGGAACGGAACAAAAAAGCCGCCCGCGTCCAGCTGCGTGCCGCGCTCGAAACCTTCCAGCGCCTCGACGCCCGCCCGTGGGCCGAACGTGCCCGAAGCGAATTGCGCGCCGCCGGAGACACCAGCCTCGCCGTCACCGACACCCACGCCTTGCCGGCCCTGTCGCCGCAGGAACTGCAGATCGTGCGCCTGGCGGCGGCGGGGCGGACGAACAAGGAAATCGGCGCGCAACTCTTCCTCAGCCCCAAGACCGTCAGCTACCACCTCTACCGGGCCTTTCCCAAGCTCAATGTGACCAGCAGAGCCCAACTCGCCGGCCTCGACCTGACCTGACCATCACCCCACCAGCTGCACATGACCACACGTGCGTCACCGCCGAGATGCGGGGGTGTGCAGGCCAGGTGGCGCGGCGTTCCACGAACCAGGCGCTGGAGCGGCGCAAGGACCGCGAGTTCCCGATCCTGCCGGCCTTCCTCGCCCCGGCTGCGGTGAACCAGCTCGGGCAGCTTCACGCACCTGGATCGTCCTCGCCGGCCTGGTGACGGCGGGCTCGTACGTGTGCGCCCTGCCGCTTCTGCTCAGAACGCCGCTCCGCCCGCTGCTGCGTACCGCCAGGTGCGTACCGGGAGCAACACGACCTGGTCGCCTTCGACCCCCGGCATTCGATCGGGCTGCCGTACCTCTGCCATCTCGGCTACGCGTATCGCGCGGCCCTGGTGATCAGCGGGCCGACGCGCGGCCAGATGTGGGCCGACCACACCGCTGACGACGCCGGATTCGAACCGCTTCACGACGACACCGGAAAGCCGCTCGGGTTCGGTTCCGTCGCGGCTTGTCGTCCATGTTGACGTCGAGGATGCCGAGCGGGTTGGATCTTGTCTTTCGTACTGATGAACGAAGGAAAGAACGTGTCCTTACGATTGGGCCAGCGACTGCTCACCTGCGCCGCCGCCGTGGTGACCGCGACCGCCATGCTCGTGATCCAGGCCCCCGGCGCCACAGCCGCCGACTCCATGATCGACCTCGGTGTCGATCTCGACTACATGCACGGTGCCGATGTCGTGGCCGGCAACGACCGGGTCTATGCCTCGATCGACGACCGGATCGTCGCCACTGACTCCCGTGGCGTCGTCACCGGGACCATCACCGGCCTTGCAGGCGCCAACGGCCTGGCCGTGACGCCCGACGGCACCCGCCTGTACGCGGCCCTGAGGCTCTCGAACGAAGTCGCCGAGATCGATACCGGCGCCTTCTCCATCACGCGTCGGTTCGATCTGTCGGCGTACCGGTGCCCGCGGCGCCTGGCCTGGTCCAGTGGCCGCCTGTACGTCGGCTACGGTTGCCAATCGGGGGATGGCGGGCTCCTCCGCCTCGACACGACGGCGGCTCAGCCGGAACCGGCTCCGATCATCCCGCGACTCAACAGTTGGCCCGTGGCCGCCGCCGCAGGGTCGACGCTCGTCGTCAGCGCCGACAACGAGACCCTTGTCTACGACACCTCCGGCGCCGATGTCACCCTTCGCGGCCAGCTCGGCCAGCCGTCGTCCATCCTGTCCAGCCGGCCGGACATCACCCTCACGCCGGACGGCTCGACCGCGCTGGCCTTTACCAGCCCTCCCAGCACGTACGACGCCTGGGACACGACCAGCCTGACCCTCGTCCGCGGCTACGGCACGGGAGGCGCGGCACGAGCCATGGCGATCAGCCAGGACGGCACGTCGGTCCTGGGTGCCGAATATTCCAACGGCGTCAGCAGCGTCAAGGTGTTCGACGCCGCGACAGGCGAGAACACCTTCACCTACGCGGACTCCGATGTGGAGGTGTTCGCGGGCGCACTGACCACCCTCGGCAACGTCGCCTTCGCCTTGGCGAAGGACACCTCCGACCGTGTCCACCTGTGGCGGCTGCCGGATGTCGACCTCCCGGCATCCACGCTCACGCTGACCGCCCCGTACGCGGTGGACGCGGTCGCACCGCTCACGCTGACAGGCCGACTCACTCTGGCCGACGGATCGGCACCCGGCGAGCAGCGGGTCACGGTAGCCCGCCGCCTCGAATCGCTGGATGGGAACGGCCCCCGCGAACCCGTCGCCGAGGTGACGACCGCCGCCGACGGGACCTTCACCCTCACCGACGCGCTGCCCACCGCCGGTAGGTTCAGGTACGAGGCGGTCTGGGACGGCACCGCGGAGCACCGGTGGACCAGAGCGTACACATACGTCACCGCGGCCAAGGTCAGATCTTCGATCAGCCTGAACCTTCCGAGCGCGGCGACCGTCTTCGAACCGCTGACCCTGACCGGGCGGCTCGTCCTGGCGAACGGGGCGTCCCCAGGCGAGCAGCGCCTCACCGTGACCCGCAACAGTCCGAACGGCACTCTCCTGACCCTGTCCACGGTGACCGCCGCGGACGGCGCCTTCACCTTCACCGACACCCCACCGCTCGCCGAAAGGCACAGCTACCAGGTGTCCTGGTCCGGCAACGCCACTTACGAACTGAGCTACACGTCGCGAAGCGTGCTGGTGGGCAAGGCCCCGACGAGCTTGACCCTCACCGGCCCCGATTCGTCGGTTGCCGACCGGAGCATCGAGTTGAGCGGGGCGTTGACCGGCCCCAACCTGGATTGGTCTCGCACTCTGATCATCCTGGAACGTACCGTCACCAACAGCGCCGGCACCGTCACCACCAGGGTGGCCACCACGCGGCCGACAGCCCCTGACGGATCGTTCACCTTCGCCGATACCCCCCAGACGGGCGGTGATTACACCTATACCGTCCGCTGGCTGGGAGACACCACGCACCTGCCCGCTCAGGCCGACCACGCGGTCACGGTGCACGGCCCCGTCGACTAGCTCGCGATGAGGGTGTGCGGGGCCCCGCACACCCTCATGGCTCAGACCGTCACGACCGGCATACCGTGCTGGTCGCGGAACGCGGGCTCCCGCACGCAGTGGCGGAAGCTCATCTGCCTCCTCAGAAATTTGATCTTGTCGACGATGCCCTCGACCGCGCCGCTGCTGTGGGGCAGTGTCAACCCGGCGGTGACCGCGGCATGGTCGCGACGTAGACCCGTGGCGGAAGCGGCCGGATGGGGGTGAGCTTCCTGCCGCGGTCGTGGCGATCCAGTCGTCGAGCAGGTGACCGTTGCGGCCGGTCATCATCGCGGCGAGGCCGCGGACGTGTTCAGACGATCCCCATCGGGTACGCAGGGGCATCCGAATGTGCGTCACAACAGAGGCGGGGCCGGACCGATGAGCTTCGGGTTCGCTCGCGGTCGCACCGGGCACACGGGAAGGCATCGGGTTGGACCGGAACTGTGCGACCAGTACCTGTGCGACCATCCGCCACCTTCCCTCATCGATCACAGCCCACACGTGCCGAAGGGGCCGTCATGCTGCTGGAGAACAAGACCGCCATCGTCTACGGCGGCGCCGGAGCGATCGGCTCGGCGGTCGCCCGCGTCTTTGCCGGCGAAGGCGCCACGGTCCACCTGACCGGACGCACTCGGGAGCCTCTGGAGGACCTGGCCGACGCCATCTCCCAAGCCGGGGGGCGCGTCGAGGTCGCCCCACTCGATGCGACCGACCGAGCCGCGGTCGAGCAGCACGCCGATACCGTCGCCCAGCGCTCTGCGGGCATCGACATCGCCTTCAACGCCACGTCCAACGACGACCTGCAGGGCACCCCGCTGGTCGACATGGCCGAAGACGACGTGCTGCGCCCCGTCATCAAGGCAGTCACCACCCACCTGACCCTGGCCACCGCCGTCGCCCGCCACATGATCGGCCGTCGCACCGGCGTGATCCTGGCCATGGGCGGCGGCCGGGAAGCCATCCCCCGCCTCGGTGGCTCCCACATGGCCTGGTCCGCCCTCGCCGGCCTGTGCCGCCAGCTCGCCAGCGAACTCGGCCCCCACGGCATCCGGGTCTGCTGGCTGCTCTCTCCCGGCTCACCCGATCCATCCAACCCGCCCGACGATGACCCGGAGGCGAACGTAACCTTGCTCCACCGCCGGCCGCGACTCGAAGACGTCGCCAACGTCGCCGCCTTCGTCGCCTCCGACCGTGCCGCGACGATGACCGCCACGGAGGTCAACATCACCGGAGGCGCCGTCGTCGACTGAACACACGTACCGTGTCCCGCTTGAAAATGCGATTTCGTACTCTGAACTTGGGTTTCGCTGCGAATCAGGGCAACGGCTGCGGCCATCGCGAGGTGGTGTTGTCGCTCGTCCACCGGTTGGTGCGATGCTTGTTCGGCCTGCTGACGGTGCTGGTCCGCGCTGATCTGTCCAAGGCCATTGAGCTACTGGCGCTCCGTCACGCGTTCGGGAGCGCGTCCCAGCAGTACGCCGGGTGAAGTCGGCCGGTGGGGGCAAGCTCGCCGATGGCCCTCGATGAGCTGGCAGGGACCGCTGGCCCGCAACTTCACGGCGCCCGAGTAGCGAACCTTCGATTTCGGCGTGCCGGAGGCCGTCGTCCACTTGGCGGTCGCCTGCGTCATGTAACGCGTGCACGACACGGCAGGTGAGGACGGCACGGTCGGGGTCGAGTCGTTGGCCGGTGACCTCGAGTCCGAGTTCGTCGAGTCGGCAGGAGGCGGTCAGATCAGCGCAGGCGAAGCCCGCGCCGACGGTAGCGTCGGGCACGTCGAGGTCTTCCGGATGGGCGGCGCAGGAACCGCTGTCCTTGGGAGACCTCGACCTCTATCCGGCCCTCGACGCGCCGTGCCATGACCGCCGGCCTCGACGTCACACTCCGTTCACCTCACGTGTGAGGAGCAGGAAAAGTGATCACCCCGGGCGAACAAACGTCGCCTGGATTCTCGAGCCTCGGGCGCAACCTCGGTCTTTGGGGCCGATGATCGTCCGGTGGCGTTTGGCCTGTCAGGCGCGATCGTGAAAAGTGATCTGGTAGCCGTCGGGGTCGGCGAAGGTGAAGGTCCGACCGAAGGGGCCGTCGATCGGTGCGGAGACGATGGTGTGACCGTCGGCGGCCAGAGCATCGTGAATGGCTTGGACGTCTGTGGCGTGGAGCCAGATCGTGGCACCGATGCCGGGCTGAGCAGCGGATGCGAGATCGGTGCCGGGCACGATGTCGCGGAGTGCGAACGCGATCGGCTTCGTCTCGAAGACGACGGCGTGCGGAGGTCCGGTCTGCGAGCGGACGAGGCCGAGGTACTGCTCGTAGAACGCCTGCGAAGCGTCGAGGTCGCGCGCTTGGAGCGAGATGAAGTCGGGGCCGGTGGCGGGCATGATGATGCTCCTTGTCTTCGTGTCAGCTTTCTGACACAGGTCAATCTATGTCAGAATGCTGACATGAGTCAAAACGGTGTCGGCGTCGACCTGGAGACGTCCCTGGGCTACCTGCTGAAAGAGGCGTCGAGCGCCCTCCGTGCAGCCATGGAGGAGGTGCTGCGGCCGCTCGGGATGAGCGTGACGCACTACTCCTGCCTCGAACTGCTGGCTCAACGACCGGGCTTGTCGAACTCCGAGCTCGCGCGGGGCGCGTTCGTGACCCGGCAGACGATGAACGTGCTGCTCCAGGCCCTGGAACGAGACGGCTACGTGACCAGGCCCGCGGAGGCACCCGTCGGGAAGGTTCTTCCCACGCGGCTCACGCCTCGCGGCCGACGGAGCCTCGAGAAGGCGACCGTAGCGGTCCGGTCCGTCGAGGTCAGAATGCTGGCCGGGATGACCGAGACCGAGCGGTCAGACGCGTTCCGGATCCTGCGGAGCATGATCCATTCCCTGAGGGATGGCAACGACGGTGCATAGCTCGTTCCCCGGCGCACGTCTCGTCGCGCTCGGACAGGAGCGCAGCCGAGCGTGAAAATCCGTGCGGGCGACCTCGAGAACCGACGGACCCCGACTACACCCGACCGCAAGCGGAAGATGGAGGGGACCACCCGCCGCTCCTATGAGGGCCACATCCGCCTCTACCTGACGCCGTATCTGGGGCGGCTACGGTTGGATCAGCTCAGGGTCTTGACCTGATCGAGCAGGATCGAGGGCGGCCGGCCCGAGCGGGGCTCGTCCTGCAGGCCGTCCAGGCGCTTGGCGATGAACCTCGCCCGCCAGCGATCGACCGTCCCCGGTGCGGTGCCGAGTTCGGCACCGACCTGACTGTTCGTGCCGCCCTCGGCGCAGCGCAGCACGATCCCGGCGCGCAACGCGAAGAACTGTGCGGTCTTCGACCGTCGGGCCCAGCGCATCGACTGCGCCTGCTCGGCCTCGGACAAGACCAGGTCCGCCTTGCGCCGACTCGACCGCGGCTCGTCCGCCAGGCCCGCCGGCCGGTCAGCCGCGAACGGGGAACGCCACGTGCGCACCGTCGCCACGTTCACACTCAAGTCGGCAGCCATCCGGGCACCTGATGCACCATCCCCACAGGCCAGGACGATCTGTGCGCGCTCGACCTCCCGGGCGCCTGCCTCGCCTTCCGCCCAGCGTGACAACTCGGTGCGTTCCTTCTCCGAAAGCACAACCTCGACAGCCCGTGGGCCTCGATGCGACATAAAAGCAGCATTTGTCCTTACAGCTGAAATATCAGGCGCAGGACACTAGAGTTGAAGCCGTTGCGGAATCCCGTCCGCCTGGGGAATTGAGGAGCACTGATGTCTACAACGATGACCGGAGCTTCCGTTCGCCCCCTGGTGACCGCAGTCGCAGGCTTGTAACGCCGCGCGTGTAGCAGCAAAGTCAGCACACATCCCGGTCGCCGGGGCGAGGTGACACGCGTCACCGGCCCTTGGCGCTGTTTGGCGCCTCCGTTCGCCTTTCCGGGAGTTCTGCTGTGTCCGCTCGTCATTCTTCACTGCTTCGTGTACGTGTCCTGGTCGAACGCCTGATCGCTGCCCCGTTCGGCAGGAAATCTCAACGGTCGAGGTCAGCTCCGCCTGCTCCGAACTCCGCTGATCAGACTGTCAACCGGCATGTCCGCCTGCTGAGCTGGTTCAACTTCTTCGGCGACTTCCGCATGTACGGGCCGATTATGGTCATCTACTTCGCGCAGGTCACCGGCTCGTACACCGCTGCCGCCAGCCTCCTGGCGGTGAAGATGCTGTCTTCGGCAGCGTTCGAAGTCCCTACCGGGGTGCTCTCCGACCGCCTCGGCCGACGCGGCACGATGATCGCCGGTGCCGTCGTCATGGTGGCCGCCCATCTCGGGTACGCCGGCGCTTCGGGCTACGGCCTCCTCCTGGCTGCTGTTGTGCTGGAGGGTTTGGCGACTTCACTGTGGAGCGGCAACAACGAGTCCCTGCTCTACGACACGTTGCTCGAAGCCGGCCGGGAGGAGGAGTTCCCCCGGCACTCGGGCCGGGTGAACTCGATGTTCCAGATCGCGCTCGCACTGGCGGCAGCCATAGGCGGCGTGGTCGCCGGCGCGTGGTCGCTGCGTGTGGTGGTCGTGCTGTCGGTCGTGCCGCAGGTGCTGTGCGTGCTCGTCGCCTTGCGGGTCCGGGAACCGCGGGTGCACGGCCCACTGGAATCGAACGTGCTGGTGCACCTCGGATCGGCCCTGCGCGGCATCCGCCGTAATCCGGTGCTCCGCCGGATGACTCTGGTGTCGGCGCTTCGTTACAGCAGCGAAGGCGCGGCCCAGTTGTCGCCTGTTTTCGTGGCAGGGCTGTGGCCGCTCTGGGCGCTGGGCCTGTGGCGTACCTTCGGCCATGGCGTGGCCTTCGTCGGCTTCCGCGTCAGTGGTTGGGTGATCGGCCGGGTGGGCGCGGCCCGCACTCTGCTGTTCGGTGAGCTGTTCGACAACGTGGCGAACTTCGTGGCGCTGGTCAAGCCGACGGTATTCTCGCCCGTGCTGCTTGGGTCACCGGCCTACGGCATGTCGACAATCGCCCAGCAGACGTTGCTGCAGCGCGAGTTCACCGACCGGGAACGCGCGACGATGGGTTCGCTTGCGTCGCTGCTCGGCAGCGTGCTCTACGCGCTCGTCGCCCTGGGAGCCGGCCTGGTGGCAGACCGTTGGGGCATCGTTCCGGCGTTGCTCGCGATCCAGGCGGTGGTGCTGATCGCACTTCCGCTCGCCTGGTGGGTGCACTCGCACGCTTCTTCGCGCCCCGCGGGCGCTGGGACGGTGACGGGATGAGCGCCTTCTCGGCCCCGGCCAGGCCTGCGGTCGACGTCGCAGTGCTGCAGGGTGAGATCGAAGCGATTTTCGGCTTCCGCTGCTCGGTGCCCTCTTTCTTCGCCGGCAGGCACGATCCCCACGAGGTGATCGGCATGACCGCCCGGATCCACCGTCGAAGCACCGTCACCGGGCTGATCAGCGAGTACCGCAGAGCTGCCCCTTTCCGCCGCCCTTGACTGGCCGACTCGGGCGGGCGGACTCGGACCGCGGCGAAGCCTCCCGGAGAGCCCGCGGGGTGAAGCCAGCGGTGCAGCCGCTCGCTACGCCTGCCGGTCCGCTTCGACGAGGACCACGACATCCGTAAGCTATGTGACTCAAGTATCGGATGTGATGTAAGGGGCATAAGTGATCGGCCTTTCCCGCAGAACTCTTCTCGCGGCGGCGCCGGCGGCGCTGATCGCCGGGCGACCGGCGCAGGCGGCGCCACCCGCCCCTGTCGTACGGGTGACGGGAACCGCGCCGACGCAACTGGCGGGGTACGACAACCTGCTCAAGTGGTTCGTGCTGGATCGCCAGATCAGGGCGGCGCAGCTGGCCATCATGAAGAACGGCAAGATCCTGCTCGCGCGCGGCTACTGCTACGACGACTACTCCAGGGTGCCGTCCGTCCCGTCGCCGACGTCGTTGTTCCGGATCGCCAGCCTGAGCAAGAACATCACCTCGGCCGCCGTCATGCGCCTGGTGCAGGACGGCAAGCTGAGCCTGTCGGCCAAAGTCACCCAGTTGCTCGGCCTCACCCCGGCCGACGCCCGGATGGAGCAGGTCACCGTGCTCCGCCTCATGCAGCACCTCGGCGGCTGGGACCGCGACGTCTCCAAGGACCAGCTCTGGCTGGACCACACCATCTCGGCCGCGCTCGACGTGCCGCTGCCGATCGGGCACGACGACATCATCCGGTACGCCACCGCCCGCCCGCTCGACCACGCCCCGGGCACCAAGATGGTCTACAGCAACTACGGGTACCTGCTGCTCGGCCGGATCATCGAGAAGGTCTCGGGACAGCCCTACGAGACGTACATCAAGACCAAGCTGCTCCAGCCGCTCGGCATCACCCGCATGCAACTCGGCGAGAGCCTCAGGACCGAGGCCGCGGCCGGCGAGGTCCGCTACGAGTCGCAGTACACGAACAAGACCGTGCTGGACACCTCCGGCACCACCGTCCCGTACCCCTACGGCGGCTTCAACATGCCCAACCAGGACGCCAACGGCGGCTGGCTGGCCTCCGCCGTGGACCTGGTCCGCTGGACCCTGGCCTTCGACCGGCCGGGCACCGTGCTGAGCTCGGCCTCGATCGCCAAGCTGGTGGCAAAGCCGGAGACCGGCGTCAACGAGTACGGCTCCTGGTACGGCGGCGGCTGGTGGTGCCGCCAGGTCACCGGCCACCTCAACACCTGGCACAACGGCTCGATGCCGGGCACGTTCGCCTACCTCGCGCGGCTGCAGAACGGGTTCAGCTACGCCCTGCTGTTCAACCGGCGCGAGGAGAGCGGGTCGCTCGACTACGACGGTATCGACGACGACATGAACAAGGTGACCGTGTCCTCCTGGCCCACCACCGACCTGACCTCGAAGTACTTCTGAGCTGCGCGATCGCTCCCCCGAACCCGGACTCTGCACGGACGTCCCGGCCACCGCTGGAGGTTCCGGGAGGGGAGCGTCTCAGTGCCTAGCGGTGGTTCGGCGGGGTGTTCAGGAGTTCGCGGGCCAGCGCTTCGCCCCACCATCGCTCGACGCGGTCCGGCGGCCAGCCGCGTTCGGCGGTGAGCGTGGTGTAGACGTCGATGCTGCACATGCCCGCGTAGATGTCGGCGGCGGCCCGCACGTCGAGGCCGGGGCGGAGGGTACCGGCCTGCCACGAGGAGAACACCGCCACGCGGGTCTCGTCGGCGCGGGCGCGGCTTTCGTGGTAGAGGGTGGCCAGTTCCGGCTCCGTACGGGCGGCTTCGCGCAGGGGCACGATGACGTCTCCGGCGTGTTCGAACAATCGCCGGTCGAAGGCCGCCATCACGGCGAGCTGCCGCTCGGGTGTCGCTTCCGGTGCCTCCAGTTCGGCGAGTTGCCGGGAGGGGTCGGCGGACAGGCCGGCGGCGTCCGCAAGTGCCCTGGTCAGGCCGGCCTTGTTGCCGTACACCGAGTAGACCGTCGGCACGGAGACTCCCGCCTCGCGGGCGACGTCGCGTACGGTCGTCGCCGTCCAGCCCCGGGCGACGAAGAGCCGGCGCGCGGCCTGGGCGATGTCGGCGCGCGTCTCCATCGCCTGGGCCGTACGGCGGAGGGAGTCGTAGCGGCGCCGGGTCCCCTCTGCGCTCATGATGTGTAGCGTAGGGCAAGCTATCGCAGCAGCAGGGTGACGCTGTACGCGACGATCCAGGAGATCCAGCCCAGCCACCCGATCAGCCCGGCCAGTCCGAGGCGGTTGCCGCCCTCGACGTTGTACGGGGCGGCGAGCGAGGACACGACAAGCAGCGCCGCGCTGATGTATCCCAGGTACGCCTGCCAGAGGGGGACGAGACCACCACTGACCCCGGCCACGGTGAAGCCGAGCAGCGCCATGGCCAGGAATGTCTGGTTGAGCCCGAACAGCACGTTGCTCATCCCCCACAGCCCCGCCATCGAGCCGCGTCCATGGCGGGCGGCGGTGGCCATGCCGAACCGGAGCGCCTCGACGCAGGCGAACGTCGCGTTCTGCAGCAGCACGCCGGCGAAGCCCACCAGCGCCCACGCCGTCTGATCGGCGTTTCCGCGCCACAGCACCGACAGCAGCCCGGCCGCGAAGAGCGTCAGGCACAGCCACGTCACCGGTACGAGCACCGACGGCTTCTTCAGCGCGTCCGCGATCCCGTCGAACGAGTCGGTGGCCGCGTCCAGGCCCTTGCCCGAAGTCGGCAGCGGGAGGCCGGAGCGGAGGTAGAGGACATTGACCACGATTCCCACGAGCACGAACCCGATCCCGCCCAGCCCTGCCAGAGCGATGAACTCCATGCCGGCGCTCCTCTGATTTGAGTTAATGCTACCTATAATGAATATATAGCACCTCAATCGCAACGACGTCGTCCGCGTTCGGCACGATGTCCGGGTCTGTGGGCTTGTGCGGAAGACCTGGTAGCGGCCGTACTGAAGATCACGGCAGGAGATCAGACCGCGACCGGAGCGCGCTCCTCCCGGGCGGCCAGCGCCGGGTAGTCGGTGTAGCCGAGCTCGCCAGCCCCGTACCAGTGCTCCACGCGCACCAGGTTGAGCGGTGCGCCGCGGCGGAACCGTTCGACCAGGTCGGGGTTGGCCAGGAAGGCGCGGCCGAGCGAGATCAGGTCGGCGCCCGCCGCGAGCAGCCGCTCGCCCGCGTGCCGGCCGCCGTCGGCGGGGAACGGGGTCGGCCAGGGCAGCGACGGGTTGGCGATCAATGCCGCCCGCCAATCGGCGCGGATGCGGTGGAACAGGGGCTGGGCGGGGTCGGCGAACACCACGTGCAGGTAGGCCAGGCCCTTGTTCGCCAGCGCGCCGACGAGCGCGGGATAGACGTGCTCGATGTCGTGCTCGCGCATGGCGTTGGCCGTGACACCGGGTGCGATGCGCAGGCCCACCCGGTCGGGACCGATCGCGTCGGCGACGGCCTCGACCACCTCGACCGCGAAGCGGATGCGCCCGGCCACCGAGCCGCCGTAGGCGTCGCCGCGCCGGTTGGTGACGTCCGAGAGGAACTGGTGGATGAGGTAACCGTTGGCGCCGTGCACCTCGACTCCCTCGAACCCGGCGTCGATGGCCCGCCGGGCGGCGGCGGCGACGTCGTCCACGGTGGATCGGATCTCCGCGACGGTCATCTCGCGGGGCACGACCCCCGGCCTGGCTCCGCCGGGCGTGTGGATCGAGTCGGGGAACACCACCGGCGAGGGCGCGACCGGCGTCAGCCCGGTGGTGTCCGGGTGGCCGATCCGGCCGCCGTGCTGCAACTGCAGGAACATCGTGCCGCCCGCGGCGCGCACCGCGCCGGTCACGCGCCGCCAGCCGGCCACGTGCGCGTCGTGGTAGATGGCAGGAATGTCGGGATAGGTCTACCCGACCGCCTTCGGCGTGGTGGCCTCGGCGATGATCAACCCGGCGGACGCGCGCTGGGCATAGTACGTCGCCATGATCGGCGCGGGGACGCCGTCGGCCGACGCGCGGTTACGCGTCAGCGGCGCCATCACCAGCCGATTGGGGAGGTGGAGGGAGCCGAGCCTGGCGGGTTCGAACAGGCGGGAGGTCAACGCTGAGCCGGTCATGGTCCTGGTCCGATCTCTCTATGTGGTGGGGCTGAGTTCGACTGTGCTCCTGAGCGCTTCGGAGTGGCTGATGGTCCGCTGATGGCCGCTGACGGTCTGCCGGGCGGCGCTGTGTACGGTGATCAGTGTGTGGTTCGGAGTGCTCGGCCCGCTGATGGTGCGGGACGACGAGGGCCGGCCGGTCAAGGTTCTCGAAGTCAAGGTCAGGGCGCTGCTCGCCGATCTGCTCGTACACGAGGGGCGACCGGTCGCCGCTCATCGGCTCATCGACGACCTGTGGGGGCACGGCCACCGGGCAACCCCGCCAACGCCTTGCAGGCCAAGGTCTCCCAGCTACGCCGGGTTGTCGGGCGCGACCGGGTGGCCTACCAGGCGCCGGGCTACCTGCTGCGCCTCGGTCCGGCCGACGAGGTGGACGCGGACCGGTTCCTGGCCCTGGTGGCCGGGGCCCGCTCCGCCGGCCCGGTGGCGCGGGCCGCGCTGCTCGCCGAGGCGCTCGAACTGTGGCGCGGTCCGGCGTACGCCGACTTCGCCGACGAGGAGTTCGCCCGCGCGGGGGCGCACCGTCTGAACGAGCAGCGCCTCGCCGTCGTGGAGGAGCAGGCCGAGACCCGCCTGGCCGCGGGTGACGACCTCTTGCTCACCGGGGAACTCGCCGCTCTGGTAGCCCGCCATCCGCTGCGTGAACGGCTGCGCGCCGTACAGCTCCGGGCCCTCTACCTGGCCGGTCGCCAGGGCGAGGCGCTGGCGTCGTACGAGGAGTTGCGGCACCGGCTGGCGGACGAGCTCGGCGTCGACCCCAGCCCGGAGCTGGCCGCGCTCCACCAGGCGATCCTGCGCCAGGACGCGTCGCTCGGCCCGCCTCCTGGGGTTCCCGATCGCCTGGTGTCGAATCTTCCCGCCCAGCTCACCGCTCTGGTCGGGCGCGGGCCTGCTCTGGAGGAGGTTGACCGGCTTCTCGGCGGCGCCCGCCTTGTCACGTTGATCGGGCCGGGCGGGGTGGGCAAGACGCGGGTCGCGGTGGAGGCCGCGACGCGAATCGCGGCGCCGGAGGACTCGTCGCGGGGTGCGCGCTTCCCGGATGGGGTGTGGCTGGTCGAGCTCGCCGACCAGCGCGGGGGCGTGGCCGACCTCGCGCAGGCGGTCGCCGCCACGCTCGGCCTGAGCGGCGACGTCCCGGCCGGCCCGCCGCACCCCGACCACGTTCCGACCAGCCCACCGCGCCCCGGCTACGTCCCAGCCGGTACGCCGGGCCCCGGAACGGCCGGGGCGCCCGCCGACCGGCTGGCCGCCGCCCTGCGCGAGCGCCGGATACTGCTCGTGCTCGACAACTGCGAACAGGTCGTCGAGCCGGCCGCCGAGCTCGTGGATCTGCTGCTGCGCGCGGCGCCGGGGGCGAACGTCCTGGCCACCAGCCGGGAGCCGCTCGGCCTGGCGGGCGAGACCGTGTACCTGGTCGAGCCGCTCCAACCGGCCGACGCGATCCGGCTGTTCACCGAGCGGGCTTCCGCATCCGCCGGCCGCTGGACGATGGTCCGGGACGTCAAATTCGACCGGCACACCTTCCCAGGCACGCTCACCGAGCTGGTGATCGCCGACCTGACAAGCAGGCTGGGCCAGCCGCTCACCGCGCTGGATCCGTCAGATGACAGGCCCATGATGTGGTCGTGAGGGCGGGACTGTCCGGCCACGGGACACGCCCCTGGCTCCGGCTACAGCTGGATGATGTTGTAGTGGTCGAGGCGGTCGACGGTCAGTTTCAGCTTGCCGTGCCGGCAGGAGAATGCCGGCGACTTCGACTGCGGAAAATCTGGCGAGACCAGCGAGACGTGACGCGGGCAGGAGCCGAGGTCAGCCTCCACAGTGAACCCTGAATGGGGTGTGATGCCCTGGTCGTAGTTGTGGTTGACGAGGTGGAGGGAGCGCTTTCCGGTGCCACGCTGCACGAGCAGGCTCGCCGCGATGTGGGCCGCGCTGACCCGTACCGCTTGGGGGCTGATCACGTTGTCGCTGAAGATCGCGCGACGATCCTTGTAGAAGCGGGCGTAGGTCTTGAAGAAGTCCATCATTCCGAGGTCCGTGGCGGTGGGGCTGCCGACTGTGTCCTTCAGGTGGAAGGCGGGGAAGATGCCGTTCGCGTACGCCTCGGCGCCGAAGATCTGCCAGTAGTCCTTCTTCTCCTGCAGCGGCAGGTTGAGGTAGTTGGTCATCATGTCGTTCGGCCAGTCGATGAACACCACGACAGGCACGTGGCCCGCGATCCGGGCGCTCTGCTCCTTCAGGTAGCGGTACTGCGACTGGAGCGACTTGGCGCCGTTGAGGTGACCGTCTACCACCGGCACGTAGTCGGCGCCTCGGAAGTCGGGTGTCTGCTCGTCCGGGTTCCACGGGTACATGCCGACGCTGTTGAAGTCCACATAGGGCCACAGCCCGTTCGAGGAGATGAGGACGTTGCGGTGCCGGGTGCGCCAGGAATACGCCCGCGTCTTGTCGACCAGCTCTTTCCAGTACCGGCGGATGTATGTGGCGGTGAACGACGTGTCCTCGGCGTACATTCGGTTGGCGACCACCCTGCCCCACTCGCGGGCGAGCGGGTTCACCGCGTTCAGGGGGTCGCGGTTCCAGCCGCCGGCCCGCAGGTAAGCACGGTAGTTGAAGTTGGCCGTCAGGTCGCCGGCCGGCACGTCGCGACGGGGGATGTTGTCGTCGGTCATTCCGAAGCGCGATTTCCAGTCTGCGGCGGTGAAGGCCGGATACTTCTCCAAGAGGTACCGGTTGAAGTCGGCGATCGCGTAGTCGTCGAAGCCCTCGTTGCCGTTGAAACCGTATTTCGACCCACCGCTGAATCCGGCGTTGATCTCGTCGAAATTGAGCCCGTCGACTCCGCCGTCCACCTGGATGCGTGCCCAGGACAGGAGGTACTCGCGGTACTTGGGATTGAAGATGTTGCCCCGCCGCGCCGGCTCCGGAAAACCGAATTCGTCATGGGGTACCGGATTGCCGTCCGCGTCGCGCGTTGACATGTCGTCGAAGATCTCGGCAGTGGCGAAGTCCTTCGGGAAGATCACGCTCGCCGTACCGCTGCCCATGAAGGCGATGCCTTTGGCGTGATAGCGGTTGATCTGTGTGAAGTTGTAGTCAGCCGCCTCGTCCCCCGCTGTGGACCACTTCCCGATCGCGCGGATGGTGGTGTCCGGGTCGAGTTCGTAGACCTGCGGGTCCTCATCGTGCACGTCCGACTGGCTGAACCCGTACACGACGAAGCCCCCGACGGCGCCTGCGGCCGGTGCCGGCTGTCCCCACGCCACGAGCGCCACCGCCACCATGCCCGCTGACCAGCGCAGTACCCCGGATCGCCGTGGCATCATGTCCCCCTGGGAGCTGCGGCGCTGCTACATCGGCAGACGTTTGGGAAGCGTATGTCCGGGTCCCCGATATGAGAAGTGCTCTGTCCGACTCGGCCGAAGGGTCCAGCTCAGGCAATGGTCGGGTCGGTCCTGGTCATCACGGTGCGGACCGCTTGGCAGTGCGTACGCCGACTCAGCGTCAGCTGATATTCCTGGGGCGCAGCGCCGACATGACACAGCCGAGCAATGTGCTCGAAGCGCTGGAACTGTGTGGTGCGGCTGAGCATCTTTCGGCGCTGAATCCGGCCTTCCAGCGGCACCACAACGTGCTCGTCTTCATCGGGTGGGCGTTGTTGGCGGGACTGGTGCGGGCGGTGCGCGTTGTAATCCTCGGCGTACTCCTCCAGGACCGATCGAAGGTGGCGTTCGTCGTAGATCAGCATCCGGTCGGTGCATTCGGCCCGGACGGTGCGCACCCAGCGCTCGGCGTAGCAGTTGGCGCGGGGCGTCCGCGGAGGCGTCTTCATCACCGTGACACCCTCGGCGGCGAAGACCTCATCGAAGACGGCGGTGAACTTGGCGTCCCGATCACGGATGAGGAACCGAAACGAGCCGGCCCTCTACTTGAGGTTCATGAGCAGGTTGCGGGCCTGCTGGGTCGTCCACGCGCCGGTGGGGTTGGCGGTCACGCCCAGGACGTGCACGCGCCGCGTCGCCACCCCTATCACGAACAACATGTACAGGCGTCTCAAGAAGATCGTGTCGACGTGGAAGAAGTCGCAGGCGAGCAGCCCTTTCGCCGGCGCGGTGGCGTCCTTGGGTTTCAGCCGCAGCGCCGGCAGGAGAGCGGCCGCGTGTATGAGTGACAGCGTGATCTTCGTCCCGGCGAGGGCTCCCAAGCGTCTCCGCCGTAATCACTCGTGAGCGGGCCATTCCTCGGCCAGGAGCGCGTATGAGAGACCGTCGAGCCATCCCTTGGTGCGGTGGAGTGAGTCTCTCACCGTGTGCTGTTCGCGGCGCATCCCGACCCGCTCCATCAGCCGCCACGAGGATTCGTTGTCGTAGAAGCAGTCCGCGTGCAGGCGGCGCAGGCCAAGACTCTTGAAGGAGATGTCGATGAGGGCGCGTACCGCTTCGGTGGCGTAGCCCTTGCCGCCGTAGGAGGGATCGAGCGTCCACCCGAGCTCTCCTTGTACGCTTTCCGCCTGGTCAGCGACCTCTTCCTGGGCCCAACCGTCCTGGACCTTCAGTGTCAGGTCGCCGATCACCCGGCCGTCCAGTTCGACGATGAGCAGGTCTACAAGCCGCTCCTCGCGGAGGAAACGCTCACGGTAGTCGTCGTAGGTCTCTGTGGCGGCCGCGACCCATTCGTGAGTCTCCGGCAGTTGCCGGAAGGCCCAGGTCGCGTCCAGGTCGTCGGGGGCAGCCCGGCGCAACAGCAGCCGCTCGGTGAAAATCGGCCAGTCCAGCGTGTCAAGAGGGTGACGCATGGGCCCTCATACTGACAGCGGGCTGTGGTGATACACAAACGGATTACTGCGGACGACATCTCCGACAACGACGCGGCTATCGCCCTACAGGAACCGACAGGACACCGAAGCGACCAGGGCGCCCGGGAACCTGCGTCCTGAAAATCAAGTGGGCCCGGAGGCCGGGGCGGGATTGGTCGGGTGTCACAGGGCGGGCGGGGTCGTCGGCTCCGTCTGGGGGGTCGCGGCGGGCGTACCGCGAAGCTCGGATGAGCAAGGCGCGTTCAGATCAGTCAGTTTGAAGACGACCTCGGGAATCAGTGCAGAGGACTTCAGAAACCGACACGGAGCTCAGCGATCATCTGATCGGCAGGAACGGAGAACACGTCTATGCCGTTGAGGAGCACCCGCGCCCTCGGCTCGAAGTCGAAGCCCCGATAGATCTCGACCGCCTGCACAACACCGGCCGAACCACAGAACACCTGCACATCGACGCCCGAGTCGATGCAGCAACCCACCAGCAGCCCGCAGCGGCTCCAACTCGATGACCGACGGCCCCATGCCGACTCCCACATGCGCAGATCAGCCCGGAAACCACTTCCGAGCGAACCGACCTTAGCGCCTCGCCCACAACCAGGCCGTCACGCTCTCGCCCCTACGAACCCCGACCAGTGCAAGATCGAGAAGTGGTGCTCAAACTCGTGAACATGACGCACCCCAACGATCAGTCGGTGGTGCTCAAACTCGTGACGAGCTGGTGCCCGTTCTCGCATTCCTGGCCACCGCAGCGTCCCCCACCCGCCAGCGCCCGGTTCCTGCCGCCAGGATGGCGGCCAAATCCGCCTCACCTCTGCAGGTCGACCCTCGACAACGGCCCCGCCTGATGGAGATCGTCGACAATCGGGCGCGCATCGACGAAGCCCCGAAACGGGGCGAGTGCGACCAGCGGCCGAGAGTCGCCGGAACCGGTGCGGCCCACCCGCACCCGAGAGTGATCGTGGGAGCCCGAGAGAGGGGCACTGGCGAGGGCGAGATCAAGAAAGGCGGCCCAGGGTCACGGGCGCCCAGGCCACTTGAGGGA
>NZ_JBFANM010000064.1:0-73049 GCF_040674815.1 Nonomuraea sp. NPDC049709 | reverse complement strand
AAGAAGTACGACCTGCCGCTGTCCTCGCCCCGGGTGGCCCAGCTCGACCTGGCCTACCACGACGTGCACCGCAAGCGCGGCCTGTTCTACCTGCTGCAGAAGCGCGGCTCGGTGGAGCGGGTGGCGTCCGACCTGAAGATCTTCGAGGCCAAGTCGGTGCCGCCGCAGACGACCAGGGCGCGGCTGCGCGGCGAGTTCATCCGCAAGGCGCAGGAGAAGCGGCGCGACTTCACCGTCGACTGGGTGCACCTCAAGCTGAACGACCAGGCCCAGCGCACCGTCCTGTGCAAGGACCCGTTCCGCAGCGTGGACGAGCGGGTGGACAAGCTCATCGCCGGCATGTAGCCGGGCGGATGGCCGCGGGTGGCCGGCCGGCCGGCTCTCGGGCGGGCCGGCCGGGCAGCGGGTCTGTTCGCCTGTCCGGACACGCGATGGGCGGGCGGTCTGTTCGCGGGCGCGGGCCGGGCGGGTGGTCGGCCTGTTCGCGGGCCGGGCGGGCGGTCGGCTCCTTGCGGGCCGGATCCGCGGCCTGGACGTGGGGTTCCGTTTACCCCGGCCCTACCGGGAAGTCGGGTAGGGTGACGCGAATCTGACGTCTTTCCGAGGGAAACCCATGCGCCGCGCTCTGGCCGTACTGGCCGCCGTGCCATTGATCTTGTTCGCCGCCGCGTGCGGCTCCGACGACGGCGCCGGCACCAGCGCCACGACCGGCGGGGCGACCAGCGGGTCCTCCGGGCTCAAGGTCGCCGGCAACGTGGGCGCCAAGCCCACGGTGACCTTCCCGTCCGGCTCACCCGCGACGAAGTCGTCCTACGAGGTGATCCAGCCGGGCACCGGCACCGGTGTCAAGGCCGGTGACCGGGTGATCGTCAACCTCACCGTCTACAACTGGGACGGCAAGGGCAACGCCGCCGCCGGCTCCTCCTACGACACCAAGGCGCCGGAGACGATCGCGGTCAACGAGCAGCTCCCGCAGGTGCTGCAGGAGGGCTTCACCAAGGTCAAGCACGGCGGCCGGCTGCTGGCCGTGCTGGCCAACGACTCCGTCCCGCAGCAGCAGACCGCGCCGGCCGAGCCGACCAAGGTGTTCGTGTTCGACGTCGTCGGCACCCAGCCGCCGGCGCTGAAGGCCGCCACCGGCAAGGAGGTCGGCGAGTCCATCAAGGGCGTCAAGGTGGAGAACCCGGGCGGGGAGAAGGCGCCGACGCTGACCACGAAGACCGACGAGAAGGCGCCCAAGGAGCTCGTCGTCAAGACGATCATCCAGGGCACCGGCGCGAAGGTGCAGGCCAACCAGACCCTCAGCGTCCACTACACGGGCAAGATCTGGGGCACCGACAAGCAGTTCGACTCGAGCTGGGAGCGGGGCCAGCCGGCCGAGTTCCCGCTCGGGCAGGTGATCCAGGGCTGGCAGAAGGGCCTGGCCGGGGTGCCCGTCGGCAGCCGCGTCGTGATGAGCATCCCGCCGGACCTCGGCTACGGCGACCAGGATCAGCAGGGCATTCCCGCCAAGAGCACGCTGGTGTTCGTGGTGGACGTCCTGGGCGCCTACTGACCCCGGGCGTCTAACCGACCTGGGGCGCCTACTGGCCCGGGCCGGTCGTCCGGGTCCGTCCCCCGCGCTCACAGGCCGATCGCAGGCGCCCGGCCCGGGCGCCCGGCCCAGGCGCGGGCGTCCAGCTCGGCGTGAGCCCGGGCGTCCGTCGTGAGCGCGGGAGTCCGGCTCGGGCGCGGGCGTCCGTCCCGATCGCAGGCGTCCGGCTCGGGCGCCTGCTGAGCCGGTCGTTTCACGTGGGTCCTGAGCGCTTGCTGACGCGCGATCTTGTGACGCGGTAGCATCGCGAGCCCGGCGGCGCAGTGCCGCCGGGCCGCTTCGCGTTGGGAGGGCCGATGCGCCGCCGCCGTGCCACCGCGCTTCCGCTGCAGTGCCCGCCGTCGGTGGCCCCGCTTTCGGTGGCCCCGCTTTCGGTGGCTCTGCTGCTGGCGCCCCTGCTGGTGACCGGCTGTACGGGGGAGCCCGCCGGGGCGCTGGACCTGAAGGTGGGCGGCTCGTTCGGCGCCCGGCCGACGATCGTCTTCCCCGACGGCAAGCCGGCGGCCGGGCTGCAGGTGGACGAGCTGGCCGCGGGCAAGGGCGAGCGGCTGGCCACCGACGACGTCGCCATCGTCCAGTACACCGCGCACGTGTGGGACGGCAGGGACAACCGCCTGGTCGACTCCAGCTTCAACCGGGGCACCCCGGCCGCGTTCCCGGTGGGGGAGCTGCTGCCCGGGCTGGAACGGGCGCTGCGGGGCCGCAGGGTGGGCAGCCGGGTCATCGCCGCCATCCCGCCCGAGGACGGGTTCGGCGCCAACCCGCCGCAGGGCATCGGCACCAAGGAGGAGCTGTTCTACGTCGTCGACATCCTCGGCGCCCACCACAAGGGGGTCTCGGTGAAGGCGGCCGGCGGGACCATCGCCGGAGTGCGCGTCGGCGGCGGCGCCTGGCCCGCCCTGGCCGTCCCCGCCACCCCGCCGCCCGCCCGCTTCACGGCGAAGGTGCTGGCCAAGGGGAACGGCCGCAAGACGCAGGCCGGACAGCTCGTGGTCACCCAGTACGAGGGCGCCCTCTGGAGCCGCCGCCGCGTCTTCGACGCGACCTGGACCACGGGCCGGCCCAAGGCGTTCAAGCTCGGCGACGGCAGCGTGATCAAGGCCTGGGACAAGGCGCTGGTCGGCGTGCCCGTCGGCAGCCGCGTCCTGATGGTCGTCCCGCCCGCGTACGGGTACGGCCCCGGCGGTCACCCCGCGTACGGCATCAAGGGCTCCGACACCCTGGTCTTCGTCGTGGACGTCATCGCCGCCTACTGAGCGGGCGGCGGCGGCTCGGCAGGAGCCGGGCCGCTCCCGCGCCGATGAGCACGCCGGGCACGAGCTTTCATAGACTCCCGCTGTGAGTAGCGACGACCTCGAGGCGCTGGCCCTGTTGCACGACCCCGTCCGCCGCAGCCTGTACGACGTCGTCGCCTCCAGGGGCGGCGACGTGGGCCGCGGGGAGGCCGCCGAGGCGGCGGGCGTGTCCAGGACGCTGGCCGGGCACCACCTCGACAAGCTCGTCGAGGCCGGGCTGCTGGAGAGCGGCTTCCGGCAGCAGGAGCGCAAGGGGCCGGGCAGCGGCCGGCCCGCCAAGGTCTACCGCCGGGCCACGGGAGAGCGGTCGGTGAGCCTGCCGCCGCGCGACTACGCCACCCTCGCCTCGGTCCTGGCCGACGTGGTGGACCTGCTCGGCGCCGAGGAGCGGGCCGAGGAGGTGGCGCGCGGCGCGGGCGCCAGGATCGCCAGGAAGCACCGCGGCGAGCCGGTGGAGCGGGTGCTGAGCGAGCGCGGCTACGAGCCGTACGCCGAGGACGACACGCTGCGGCTGCGCAACTGCCCCTTCCACGTGCTGGCCGAGGAGCAGCCGCTGCTGGTGTGCTCCATGAACCTGGCCCTGTGCCAGGGGCTGCTGGAGGGGCTCGGTGACGATCCGGGCAGGGCGGCGCTGGACCCGCGGCCGGGGGAGTGCTGTGTCGCCCTTTCTAAAACAAATAATGATTGACATAGAAGGCCGGGGGATGGTGTGCTGAGCGTCATGCATATCGCCGAGCTCAACATCGCCCACCTGCGCGCGCCCATCGACTCCGACGAGCTGGCCGAGTTCGTCGCCCTGCTCGAGCCCATCAACACCCTCGCCGACGAGGCGCCCGGGTTCGTGTGGCGGCTGAAGGAGAGCGAGGCCGACCCCACCGCGACCGTCGTCCACGACTACGGCGACTACCTGCTGGTCAACTTCTCGGTGTGGGAGTCGCAGGAGTCGCTGTGGAACTACGTCTACCGCAGCCCGCACCTGGGCGTGCTGCGCCGGCGCAGGGAGTGGTTCCTGCGCATGGCGGAGCCGTACATGGTGATGTGGTGGATCCCTGAGGGGTACATCCCGTCGCTGGCCGAGGCGATGGAGCGGCTGGAACGCCTCAGGACCGAAGGGCCGAGCCCCGAGGCGTTCACGTTCAAGGACTTCTACGACAGCAGCGAGGCCGCCAGCCTGCCCGCCGCGGCCGAGGCCAGGAAGTAGGGCAGATCCTCCTCCAGGCCCCTGCCCATCGTCGACAGCCGCACCGGGGACTCCCGCAGCGCCTCGTGCAGGCCGTCCACCGGGACGGAGACCAGCCGGTGGCGTACGGCCAGCAGCTCGGCCTGGTCCCTGACCCGCTCCCCGAACTCGCCCGGCAGCTCCGGCACCGGCACGTCGGCCGGTGACAGCGCGACCCGGCCGTAGGCCGTCAGCGAGTGGTGCGAGACGCCGTAGTGGCGCTCGCGCTGGTCGCCCTCGCTGACCCGCAGCGCCGCCACCGGCCGCCCCAGCAGCACGCCCGCCGCGTTTACCGCCTCGCCGGCCGACACCCCCGAGAAGCCCCATCGGGTGCCCGTGCCCAGGTTGCCCGGCCCCTGCGTGACGATCGCCACGTCGGCCTCCAGCACGTGCCTGGCCGCCAGCAGCCCGGTGTGGGCGGTGACCGCCTCGACGTCGCCGCCGAACGACTGGCCCACCGTCACCACGCCCGCCAGCCAGCCGATCTCCCGCAGCCGGGCCGCCGCCATCGAGAACCACACCGGCAGCGCCCCGCCGTCCAGCATCACGTACGCCACCCGCACGCCGGGCCGGTCCGCGTACAGCCCGCACAGGATCGGGGCGAGCGCCGAGTGCAGGTCGGCGACCACCACCGGCATGCCGTCCAGCGAGTCCGCCTCGCGCAACCTGGCATGATACGGGGAATCCTGCTCGTCGGCGCCCAGCACCGTGGCCTGCAGCGGGGTGTACCTGGCCTTCACCAGGTGCCCCCGTCCCTGCGGATCTTGCGGCAAACGGTTCGGGACGGCCACCACCATGGCGTAACCTCCCGTACCGAGACCCATCGCGAGCGCGGTCGTGTTGAGCAGCACCTCGTCGCCGGGTTCCGGGCGCCCGACCAACGGCGGATACGCCAGCGCCCGGCACTCCCCCTCGGGGACGGCGACGTCCAGCTCCACCGCTCCCGGCCACTCGCGTCGGATCCGTAGGACCTCGCCCTTGCGCCATCTGATCACGGGGGCAGGGTAGCGTCGATGAAGGAGGAGTGAGGCAGATGTCGCGCCGGAAGACAGAACGGTTGCTCAATCTGGTGATCTGCCTGCTCGCCACCCGGCGCCCGCTGTCGGCCGAGCAGATCCGCCAGGCCGTCCCCGGATACGACCGCGATGGCGACGAGGCGTTCCAGCGCATGTTCGAGCGGGACAAGAACGAGCTGCGCGAGATCGGGATCCCGATCGACGTGGTGCGCGACCCGTGGGAGGACGAGCCGGGCTACCGGATCGAGCGGCAGTCGTACGAGCTGCCCGAGATCACCCTGGAGCCCGACGAGGCCGCCGTGCTGGGCCTGGCCGCCCAGGTGTGGCAGCGCGCCAGCCTGGCCGAGGCCGCCTCCGGCGCGCTGCTGAAGCTGCGGGCCGGCGGTGTCTCCACCGACCAGCCCGTCGGCACCGGGGCGCTGGAGCTGCGGGTGGACACCCGCGACCCGGCCTTCCCCGCGCTGTGGGACGCCGTGCGCGACCGGCGCGTGGTGCGCTTCGACTACCGCGGCGCGGGCAGCGAGACCGTGCGCAGCCGCACCGTTGAGCCGTGGGGCGTGGTCAGCCGGCGCGGCCGCTGGTACCTGGCCGGGTTCGACCGCGACAGGGACGCGCCGCGCGCCTTCCGGCTCAGCCGCATCACCGGGCAGGTCGCCACGCTCGGCCGCCCTGGCGCGGTCGAGGTGCCCGAGGGCATCGACCTGCGGGCCATGGTGGGCTTCCCCGACGAGCCGATGGAGGAGCGGGTGGCCGTCGTGCGCGTGCGCCAGGGGGCGTGCGAGGGGCTGCGCCAGCTGTCCAGGGCCGTACACCCCGGCACCGACGGGTGGGACGAGGCCGAGCTGACCTTCTCCGACCCCGAGCGGCTGGCCGGCTGGATGGCCAGCCTCGGCGCCGACGTCGAGGTGGTCGAGCCGCCGGACGCCCGCGAGGCCGTCATTCGCAGGCTGAAGGGGGCCATGGCGTGAGCGGGCGAACCATCGGGCAGGGCAGAGGTCCGCTCGTGCGGGCGGCGGAGGAGGGGGCATGAGCGGTTCGGCGGACAGGCTGCCGAGGTTGCTGGCGCTGGTGCCGTACCTGATGTCCCATCCCGGGGCGCAGGTCGGCGAGGTGGCCGCGGTGTTCGGGCTGAGCGAGAAGCAGCTCATCGACGACCTGCAGCTCGTGTGGATGTGCGGGCTGCCCGGGCACACCCCCGGCGACCTCATCGATGTGTCCTGGGACGGCGGCGAGATCCTCATCGACAACGCCGACACCATCGCCAGGCCGCTGCGGCTCGGCATCGACGAGGCCAGCGCGCTGCTGGTCGCGCTGCGCATGCTGGCGGCCACGCCGGAGCTGGCGGAGGTGAGGGGCGACGCGCTGCCGCGCGTCATGGCCAAGCTGGAGCGGGCGGCCGGCGAGGGCGCCGCCACCGTGAGCAGCCAGGTCGCCGTGGACGTCGACGCCGCTCCCGACGCCCTGCCGCGCGTGCGCGAGGGGCTCACCAAGGGCCGCCGGCTGTCGCTGCGCTACTACGTGCCCGGCCGCGACGAGGTGACGCCGCGCGAGGTGGACCCCATGCGGGTGGTGGTCGTGGACGGCCGCGCCTACCTGGAGGGCTGGTGCTACCGGGCCGAGGCGATGCGGCTGTTCCGGCTCGACCGGGTGCTCGGGGTCGACGTGCTCGACGTGCCCGCCGACCCGCCGGACGAGGCCGAGCCCATCGACGTCACCCGGGGCGTCTTCCGGCCCTCCCCGACCGACGAGCTGATCGAGCTGGAGCTGAGCGCCGCCGGGCGGTGGGTGGCCGAGTACTACCCGTGCGAGCAGGTCACCGAGCTGGGCGAGGGGCGGCTGCGGGTGGCGCTGCGGGCGCGCGACGAGGACTGGATACTCAAGCTGGCGCTGCGCCTGGGCGACACCGGCCGGGTCGTCTCGCCGCCCGACATGGCCGAGACCGTACGCCAGGAGGCCGAGCGCGCCCTGGCCCTGTACGCTCACCGGTCATGACCTGGATCTACCTGTCCGCAGGGCTGGGCGTGGCCGGGCTGGCCGTGCTCGGGGTCGCCGGTGCCCGCGTCGTCGTCGCGGCACGTACTCTGAAGAAGGAAATCGCCGAGGCGACGGCCGAGCTGGAGCCGAGGCGGGCCAGATTGGCGAGCCAGGGGGATGAGACCACGCCCAAGGCAGCGTACGATCGTGGCTGAAACAGGCAACTCGCTAGAAAGGGCGTTTCATGCCGAACCTCGGAGTTCCTGAACTCCTGATCATCCTTCTGGCGCTCGTGCTGCTGTTCGGTGCGAAGAAGCTGCCCGACATGGCCAGGGGCGTCGGCCGTTCGCTGCGCATTTTCAAGTCGGAGACCGCCAAGCTCCGCGACGATGACGACGACGACGTGCAGCACACCGTCCAGGCCCAGGCGCAGGCCCCGGCTCAGCCACAGCCGCAGCCCGTGCAGCCGCAGCCGATCCAGGCCGCCCCCGCTCCGGCCCTCTCGGCCGAGGAGCAGGCCCGTCAGCTCGAGGAGCAGGCCGCCAGGCTGCGCGCCAGCGCCGCCACGCAGGCCGACAAGCACGCCTGATCCCCGTCCCTCCTCGTCACCTGGACTGCTAGATGGCGCTGCTCAAACGGTCGAGCACTTCGGCAACCGACCCCGAGGGTCGCATGCCTTTGATGGAGCATCTGCGGGAGCTGCGCAACCGCCTGCTCATCGCGCTGGCCGCCATGATCGTCGGCATCGTCGTGGGCTTCATCGTCTTCGATCCGGTGTGGGCGTTCATCAAGGAGCCGTTCTGTGAGACGCCGCAGGCCGGTCAGCTCCGCCCCGGCGAGTGCACGCTCATCTTCGGCGGCATCTTCCAGTCGTTCTTCCTGACGCTGAAGGTCTCGGCGATGGTCGGCATCGTCGTGTCCTCACCGGTCTGGCTCTACCAGCTCTGGGCGTTCGTGACGCCCGCGCTCTACCGCAACGAGAAGCGTTACTCCATCACCTTCCTCGGGCTCGCGGTCCCGCTGTTCCTGCTCGGCGCCGCGCTGGCGTACTTCATCATGGACACCAGCCTGGCGATCCTGCTGGGGTTCGCGCCGACCGACTCCGTCGCGGCCATCCAGATCGACGAGTACGTCAGCTACGTGCTCATCATGCTGGTGATCTTCGGGATCTCGTTCGAGTTGCCGCTGCTGCTGGTGTTCCTGAACATCATCGGCGTCCTGTCCCACGCCACGGTCAAGAAGCACCGCCGTACCGTGATCTTCGTGATGTTCATCTTCGGCGCGATCATCACGCCGGGCGGTGACCCGCTGACGATGATGGCGCTGGCCATGCCCATGATCGTGCTCTACTTCGTGGCCGAGGGCGTCATGTTCCTGCGCGAAAGGCGCAGGCCCGCCACGGAGGACTTCTCCCACCTGTCCGACGACGAGGCATCCCCGCTGGTCGAGGACGACTCGCCGCTCGACGACGGCACGCCCGTAGGCGACGTCACGCCTGTAGGCGATGCCACGCCTCTCGAGGAGGACCCGCCCGGTACGGACAAGCGGTAAAGGGCATTCCGGATCCGTCCCGTAGGCGATAGGTTCCGGGCGTGTCCCCACAACTCGCCCTGCTCGTCAACCCCGCCGCCCGCGGCGGGCGTACGCTGCGTCTGCTCGAGCCCGTGGCGCGCCGGCTGCGCGCCGGAGGGGCCGAGCTGTCGGTGATCGTCGGTGACGACGCCGCCGACGCCCTGGACCGCGCCTGCACCGCCGTCTCCGAGCGCCCCGACGCGCTCGTCGCCTTCGGCGGCGACGGGCTGGTGCACCTGGCCGTCCAGGCCGTGGCCGGCACCGACGTGCCGCTCGGCATCATCCCCGCCGGGACCGGCAACGACATCGCGGCCGCGCTCGGCCTGCCCCGCAAGGACCCCGTCGCGGCCGCCAGGACCGTGCTGCGCATGAAGACCCGGCTGGTGGACGCCGCGCGCATCCGCGCGGGCGACGTCGAGGAGCTGTTCGCCGGGGTGGTGTGCTGCGGCTTCGACTCGCGGGTCAACGAGCGGGCCAACCGGCTCACCCGGCCGCCGGGCATGGCCCGTTACCTGGTGGCGATGGCGCAGGAGCTGCGCTCGTTCCGGCCGATCCCGTTCCGGGTGACGCTCGACGAGAAGCAGGTGATCGAGCGGGAGGCCATGCTGGTGGCGGTGGCCAACACCCGCTCGTACGGCGCCGGGATGCGGGTCTGCCCCGACGCCAGCCCCGACGACGGGCTGCTGGACGTGATGATCCTGGAGGCCGTGTCCAAGGGCGAGTTCCTGCGCGTGTTCCCCAGCGTCTACCGGGGGACGCACGTGACCCATCCGGCGGTGTCGGTGCGCCGGGCGCGCAGCGTGCGAGTGGAGGCGGCCGACGTGGTGGCCTACGCCGACGGCGAACGCATCGGCGCGGTGCCGCTGGACTGCGAGGTACGGCCGGGGGCGCTGCGCGTCATCGTTTGAAATCTACAATGTAAAGGCGCCCGCTCAGCGCCCCCCGCGCGCCGAGCGCCGAAAACCCCGCGGCGAAGCCGGAATGGGCGGGACGGACCGGAATGGCGATTTCGGTAGGCTGACGGGTATGACAACGCCAGCGGAACGCTACGCGGCCTTCCGTCAGAAGCACGGGGACGACGGGGCCGCTCTCAGATCGTTCCGAGGTCTCTACGACTTCGAGCTGGACGACTTCCAGCTGGACGCCTGCCGGGCCTTGGAGGCCGGTGACGGCGTCCTGGTGGCGGCGCCGACGGGGTCGGGCAAGACGGTCGTCGGCGAGTTCGCCGTCCACCTCGCCCTGGAGCAGGGCCGCAAGTGCTTCTACACCACCCCCATCAAGGCGCTGTCCAACCAGAAGTACAACGACCTGGTCAAGCGCTACGGCACCGCCAAGGTCGGCCTGCTGACGGGCGACAACAGCGTCAACGGCGAGGCCCCGATCGTGGTCATGACCACCGAGGTGCTGCGCAACATGCTCTACGCGGGCTCGGCCACGCTGGCCGGGCTCGGGTTCGCCGTGATGGACGAGGTCCACTACCTGGCCGACCGCTTCCGTGGCGCGGTGTGGGAAGAGGTCATCATCCACCTGCCCGAGTCGGTCCGGCTGGTGGCGCTGTCGGCGACGGTCAGCAACGCCGAGGAGTTCGGCGAGTGGCTGGGCGACGTGCGCGGCGACACGACGGTGATCGTCGACGAGCACCGTCCGGTGCCGCTGTGGCAGCACATGATGGTGGGCAACCTGGTCTACGACATGTTCATGGCCGACGACCTGACGCCGCGCATCAACCCGACGCTGATGCGGGTCACGCGGGACGCCGAGCGGCTGATGCAGGGGCGGGGCCGGCGCGGTTACGGCCGGCCGCAGCGCTCGCGCCCGCCGGACCGCGTGCAGGTGATCGAGAAGCTCGATTCCGAGGGGCTGCTGCCGGCGATCACGTTCATCTTCTCCCGAGCCGGGTGTGACGCGGCGGTCCAGCAGTGTCTCAACGCCGGGATCCGGCTGACCAGCGATCGGGAGCTGCACGAGATCAGGCAGCTCGTGGACGAGCGGACCGCGCACCTTCCGGACGAGGACCTGGCGGTGCTGGGCTACCTGGAGTGGCGCGACTGCCTGGAGCGAGGGCTGGCCGCGCACCACGCGGGCATGTTGCCGGCGTTCAAGGAGGTCGTGGAGGAGCTGTTCACGCGGGGGCTGGTCAAGGCGGTGTTCGCCACCGAGACACTGGCCCTGGGCATCAACATGCCGGCCCGCAGCGTGGTGATCGAGAAGCTGGACAAGTGGAACGGCGAGACCCATGCCGACCTGACGCCGGGGGAGTACACCCAGCTCACCGGCCGGGCGGGGCGGCGGGGCATCGACGTCGAGGGTCACGCGGTGGTGTTGTGGCAGCCGGGCATGGACCCGCTGTCGGTGGCGGGGCTGGCGGGCACGCGGACATATCCGCTGCGGTCGAGCTTCCAGCCGTCGTACAACATGGCGGTCAACCTGGTCGGGCAGTTCGGCCGGGAACGCGCCAGGACGTTGCTGGAGGAGTCGTTCGCGCAGTTCCAGGCCGATCGGGCGGTCGTGGGGCTGGCCAAGCAGCTGCGCAAGCACGAGGAGGCGCTGGAGGGCTATCAGGAGGCCATGACGTGCCACCTGGGCGACTTCCCGGAATACGCGGCGCTGCGGCGCCGCCTGTCGGACCGGGAGGCGGAGCTGTCGCGCCAGCGCGGCGCCGCGCGCCGGGCGGCGGCGGTGCGGTCGCTGGAGGCGTTGCAGCCGGGTGACGTCATCCGGGTGCCGGGCGGGCGGCGGGCGGGTCTGGCGATCGTGCTGGACCCGGGGCGCAACCCGCGCGGCACGGGGCCGAGCCCGTTGGTGCTGACGATCGGCAAGCAGGTCAAGAAGCTCGATCCGGCCGACTTCCCGGTGCCGGTGGAGCCGCTGGAGAAGCTGCGCATCCCGAAGAACTTCAACGGCCGCTCGCCGAAGGAGCGTGCCAACCTCGTCTCCACGCTGCTGGCCAAGATGGGTGACCGGGATCTGGGCAAGCCGGTCAGGGCGCGTGACCACACGGTGGAGGACGACGAGGTCAACGAGCTGCGCCGGCGCATCCGCCAGCATCCGTGCCACGGGTGCGACGAGCGTGAGGATCACGCCCGCTGGGCCGAGCGTTACTACAAGCTGCTGCGTGAGACCGAGGGGCTGCGCCGCCGGGTCGAGGGCCGTTCGCACGTGATCTCGCGGACGTTCGACCGGATCTGCTCGGTGCTGGAGCAGCTGGGTTACCTCGACGGCGAGGCGGTCACCGATGAGGGGCGCCGTCTGGGCCGGCTGTACACCGAGCTGGACCTGCTCACGGCCGAGTGCCTGCGCATGGGGTTGTGGGAGGAGCTGGAGCCGGCGGAGCTGGCGGCGTGCGTGTCGGCGCTGGTGTTCGAGTCGCGGGCGGCGGACGACACGCGGCGGCCGAAGATCCCCGCCGGGCGGGCGCAGGACGCCCTGTCGGCCATGATCAGGCTGTGGGGGGAGCTGGAGGGCATCGAGTCCGACCATGGGCTGTCCACGATCAGGGAGCCGGATCTGGGGTTCGCGTGGGCGGCGTTCCGCTGGACGAAGGGGCACACCCTCGACGCGGTCCTGATGGAGGGCGTCAACGGCAACGAGCTGGCCGCGGGTGACTTCGTGCGGTGGGTCAAGCAGTTGATGGACCTGCTGGGCCAGCTGGGCAACGCGGCGCCGCCGGGGAGCAAGATCAAGCAGACGGCGGGCAAGGCGGTGGACGCGATGCGGCGTGGGGTGGTGGCGTACTCGTCGCTGACGTGAGCCGCCGTCCCGCGGGCGAAGATGCTTCTGAGAACCACTTCTCAGAAGCATCTTTTACTTTGGCCTGACCTCCCCCTGTCGTTTTACTTCTCCTCCGGCGACTTTACGCATTCGCCGTCATGGCCTTTCCGCTCGGGTTTTACCGGTCAAGTCTCTTTGAAATCGCCGAATATCTGCTGATTTATCGCAATTCGGGTGCTAGCGTCCGATTTGTCAGTGTTCAGCCAACGGGGGAGGAATCATGGCGAACACGCAACTGTCCCAGGCCGGATACCAGCAAGGATGGGGCTGCCGTCGTAGGCGCCGCTGCTACCGGAGGTGGAGCTGCTGTGGCCGCCGTAGGTGGTGGGGGTGCTAGAGCGCCCCATTGATGAGAGTCGGCGGCCCAGCCGCCGGCTCTCATTGAGCGTCTCCGGCCGTGAACTGGCGCCGGCGATTTCCATTCGCCGGACATTTCGCGAGTTCTGGCCGGACACCCGCGGATTGCGCCGGCTATTCGCCGCCGGAGTGGCGTTCGCCATCCTGGCCGCGCTCTGTGAGGTCGCCGCGATCCGCCTGTTCGGGCACATCACCGACGAGGTGCTCACGACCAGGAACCTGGATGCCTTCTGGGCCCCCGCGTTCATCTGGCTGGGGCTCGCGGTGATCGCCGGGGGGATGGCCTTCGCGGGGGCGTACGCCACCGCCCTGGGCGCCGAACGGTTCCTGCTGGCCCTGCGCGACCGGGTGTACACGCACCTGCAGACGCTCGCGCCGGACTTCTCCGAGAAGCGGCGGCTGGGGGACCTGATGGCCCGCCTGACGGACGACATCGAGGCCATCGAAGAGCTCGTCGGGTCCGGAATGGTCAGGGCGATCACCACGGCCGCCAGCGTGGTCTTCTTCGCGGGGGCGGCGTTCTTCATCCGATGGGACCTCGCGCTCCTGACGATGGCGCTGATCCCGCTGTTCCTGGTGGTCTCGAAGGTCTTCGCCGGCCGGTTCAGGTCGGCGGCGGCGCGCGAGCGGGCCAGCAACGGGGCGATGAACAGCGTCCTGGAGGAGGGGCTGGCCAACCAGCCGCTCGTGCAGGCGTACAACCGGCAGGACGCCGAGTCCCGGCGCCTGCACAGGGAGGGCCGCGGCTGGCTGCGCGCCAACATGGCGCAGGCCTGGCTGGCGGGCCTCTACAGCCCCGCGGTCCAGGTCATCGAGACCGTGTGCCTGATCGTCATCCTCGGGTTCGGGGCGTGGGAGATCGCCGCGGGCCGGCTGACGCTCGGCGGGTTGCTGTCCTTCGCGGCGTACCTGGCCCTGCTCTACCCGGCCGTCCAGGGCCTGGGTGAGCTGGCCCTGAACGTGGCGGAGGCGGCGGCCGGGTCCGACCGCGTCATCGAGGTCCTGAGTGCCCGGCCCGCCGTCACCGACGCCGCCGACGCCGTGCCGGCGGGTCGCAGCCACGGCCGGGTCGCTTTCGAGCGGGTCGGCTTCGCCTACCCCGGGCGGGGGCGGCCGGTGCTGCGGGACGTGTCGTTCACCGCCGAGCCCGGCGAGGTCGTCGTCCTCACCGGGGTGAGCGGGGCGGGCAAGTCCACGCTGGCCAAGCTGCTGCTGCGCTTCTACGACCCGGACAGGGGGCGCATCCTGCTCGACGGCGCCGATCTCCGGGGCCTGACGCGGAAGTCGGTACGCGACAACATCACGATCCTGTACCAGGAGACGATGCTGTTCTCGGGGTCGGTGCGCGACAACATCGCCTACGGCCGGCCGGACGCCTCGTTCGACGAGGTGATCAGGGCGGCCGAGGCGGCGGGGGTGCACGACTTCGTCAAGCTGCTGCCCCAGGGGTACGACTCGCCCGTGGGACAGCGGGGCCGGCTCCTGTCCGGCGGGCAGCGGCAGCGGATCGCGATCGCCAGGGCCATCCTGCGCGACACGCCGGTGCTGGTGCTCGACGAGCCCATGACCGGGCTGGACGAGGCGACGGCCGCACAGGTGATGAAGCCGCTGCGGCGGCTCATGGCCGGTCGGACGACGCTGCTCATCACGCACGACCTGCGGCAGGTGCCGGAGGGGGCGCGCGTGGTGGAGCTGGAGCCGGTGCCGCGGCAGGAGCGGATCCGGCTCAAGCGCGTCGGCGTACCGTTCCGGGGCGCCAGCTCGACCACGGCCTGGTGAGCCCGCGGTCCGGTGAGACCTGACGGCAACCGGCACCCGCTCCGAATCCACGGGGCGGGTGCCGTCGTTCCGGGGTGTATGTCCGGGAATCTCCTCGATAGAATCGGAGAGCTCTCTCCGTTTGTCCGAAGGCAGGTCGAGGTCATGGGCGACGATCACAGCACCGCCAGGCCGCTGCGCGCCGACGCCCGCCGCAACCGCGAGCGGGTCCTGCAGATCGCGCAGGAGGCCCTGGCGAGTGACGGGCTGACCATCTCCTTCGACGAGATCGCCCGGCGGGCCGGGTTCGGGGTCGGGACCGTCTACCGGCACTTCCCGACCAAGGAGGCGCTGTTCGAGGCGGTGCTACTGGGGCGGATCGAGCGGTTCGTGGCCGACGCCCGCGCGCTGGCCACCGCCGAGGACGCGGGCCGGGCGTTCTTCGGCTGGTTCACGCAGGTGGTCGAGCAGGCGGCGGGCAACCAGGCGCTGTGCGACATGCTGGAGAGCGGCTCGGGCCTGACGCTGCGGCCGGGCTCCACGCTGGAGGACGACTTCGCCGCCGCGCTGGGCCGGCTGCTGGCGCGGGCGCAGCGGGTGGGGGCGGTGCGCGGCGACCTGGTGACGCAGGACGCGCACGACCTGCTGCGGGGGTGCCTGGTGGCCGAGCGGAGGGCGCGGGCCAGGGGCGGGGCGGTGCGGATGGCGGAGGTCGTCTGCGACGGGATGCGCACCAAGCGGTGACGCGGCTCCGATCGTGCGTCCAGGAGGGCGTGAGCCCAGGTGACGCCGCTCCGATCGTGCGCTCAGGAGGGCGTGAGCCCACGTGGCGCGGCTCCGATCGTGCGGTCGGGGGCTCGCGTGGGCGGGTGCCGGGTGCCCGCGGGTTCAGGTGGCCAGGGTGAAGCGGACCTCGCGGGTGGCCGGGTCGGCGCGGGAGAGCCGTACGGTGACCTGCTCGCCCAGGGGCAGGGGCCCGTCGCAGCGGGCGATCACGGCGGGATCCACGAGCTGTACCTGCCCGCCCCCGCGCCGCTCGTCCACGTCGATCACCACCGCCTCGAACGCCTGCCCGATCCGGTCCCGCAGCAGGAACGCCTCCACCAGGTCCACGCACGCCCGCTCCACCGCCCCGGCCCGCCGCCCGGAGGCGGACATGAGGTCCGGCAGGGCCGCGAGCCCCGCCCGCACGTCGGACGGCACCGGCTCGCCGGCCGCGATCGCCAGGCACACCTCCGTCGCGTAGCGGTCGACCAGGCGCCGCAGCGGGGCCGTCACGTGCGCGTACGGGGCCGCCACCGCCGCGTGCTCGGCCAGCCGGGGCGGGCCGCCGTCGAAGGCCACGTAACCGGCGCCGCGGAGGAGCACCTTCGACTCGTGCAGGAACGCCGCCTGCCGCCCCGCCTTCGGATCCAGGTCGTGCACCACGGCCCCGTAGCCGGCCCCCTCCGGCCACGGCACGTCCAGGGCCCGCGCCACCCGGCGCACCTTGGCCAGGTCGCCGGGCTGCGGGCGGGGCAGCACGCGCAGGATGCCGATCTCGGCGTCGAGCATCATGGTGGCCGCGGCCATGCCGGTCAGCAGCGAGATCTGCGCGTTCCACGCCTCGGCGGGCAGCGGCAGCCGGAACTCCAGCCGGTAGCCGCCGTCGGAGTGGACCACCTCCTGGTCGGGCGTGGGCAGGGTGACGCCCCCGCGCTCGCGTTCGAGGGCGAGCCGGAGCTCGCCGATCTCGGCCAGCAGCTCCAGGACGCCGTCCGCGGTGCCGGTGTCGAGGACCGCCTGGACGTAGCCGTAGTCGTAGCGCTCGCGGCTGCGTACGAGGGCGCGCTGCACGTCGGCGCCCACCATGCGGCCGTCGGAGTCGAGGTCGATCCGCCACACCGCGGCCGGCCGCAGCGCGCCGGGCAGCAGGCTGGCCGCGTCCTCCGACAGCGCCGTGGGGTGCAGCGGCACCTTGCCCGCCGGCAGGTAGACGGTCTCGCCCCTGGTGCGGGCCTCGGCGTCGATCACGCCTCCCGGGCGGACGAACGCGCCGACGTCGGCGATGGCGTACCAGACCCGGTATCCGGCGCGCAGCCGCTCCAGGTGCACGGCCTGGTCGAGGTCCATCGAGCCGGGCGGGTCGATGGTCACGAACGGGACGTCGGACATGTCCTTGGCGTCCAGCCGGGGCACGCGAGCCACCCACGCGGCCTCGTCGAGCACGGCGCGGGGGAAGCCGCCGGGCAGCTTCAGCTCCCGCCTGATCCGTTCGAACCCGTCTTCCAGCTTGAGAGGTATCTCATCGGGAACCTGAATCGTTGGCACGCGTGACAACCTACAGGCGCCCCCGACCGGCGAGCGGAGGGCGGGCCTGCCGGATCAGGTGAGGTGCTGGTCCAGGCCGGTGATCCGGAGCAGCCGCCGCATGGCCGGCGGCACGCCCGCGATGTGCAGCGGGGTGCTCTGGCTCATGGCCTGGTTCTGTACGGAGACGAGGATGCCGAGCCCGGCGGCGTCGATGAAGGACAGGCGGCTCATCTCGATGACCAGCCCCGTGCCCGGGCGGCGCGAGCGGGCCGCCTCCTGCAGCAGGGCGAGCAGGTGGCTGCGGAACAGCTCGGTGTTGGCGATGTCGAGCTCGCCGGACACGCTCACGGTCACGGTCCCGTTGCTGCGGCTGGTGGTCAGATGAAGTGGGTCCATATCCGGCTCCGCGCTCTCTCAGGGCCGGGATCATCCTGTAGGTAGCGCGGACCCGCCCTTGCTGAAGGCACCAGAATGTCATGCTTGCGTTACATAGAGCGACTGTGTGCTTCCGGAATGGAGTGTACATCCCTGTCCGCGCACGTCGAGAGGGCAGTTCCTGTCCGGGTAGACAAGAGGATCACTCAGGAAAACAATTCCGGTTACCAGGGTGAAGAATTTTCACCCTTGGCGCGGTTCCAGCCCGCGCAGGATGAGGTCGCACAGGGCGGTGAAGTCGTCCTCGACGCCCGGCCGGCTCCAGCCGGCGGCGTGGGCGGGGTTGTGGAAGGTGGCCGTGGCGTGGAAGACGGCGCGCGCGGCCAGGCGGGTGTCGGGGGCGGCGAACTCGCCCCGCTCGGCGCCGGCGGCGATGATCTGCTCGATCTGGTCGACCAGGTCGTCGACGTGCCGGTCGATGACCTCGCTGGCCTCCTTCACCAGCACCACGTACGTGGCGAACAGCTCCGGGTCCTCCAGCGCCCGCCGGCGCTTGGCCCCGAACAGCGTGGCCAGCCAGTTGCGCAGCCGCTCGGCGGCCGGGCCCTCCTTCGCCGCGACGGCGGCCAGCCCGGAGTGCGCCTCGTCCAGCCAGCGCTGGGTGACGGCCTCGCGCAGGGCCGTCTTGCTGGGGAAATGGCGGTAGACGCTGCCGTGGCTGACGCCGAGCGCCCGCGCCACGTCCACGACCGTCGCCTTGGCCGGGCCGTAGCGGCGCAGGACGTCTTGGGCCGCCGTGAGGATCTGCTCGGCCGTCAGGATGCCATCTGTCACATTTCCAATTCTGTCAGCTGTTCGGGGCTGCGTGTCGCTACGGGTACGGCTGATCGTATTTTGGGGAAATTTCCGGGCTTGCGGCGGTTGATCACACTACGCTGCTAGCCCTGTCATCACGCGGGGTCATTACGAGGGGAAAGCGAACACATCGTGTTAGTCGCAGTCGTGGTCGTAGTGCTGGCCGCCGCCGTGGTCGGTGCGCTGGTCTGGTGGCTCCGCCGGGATCCGGTGGGCGGAGGCGACTCCGGCAGGTTCGAGGCGGAGCGGAAGTGGGGCTGGGAGTTCCTGCTGGGGCCGGAGGCGGAGGCGGCGTTCCTGGAGGGACTGCGGGCCTACCACGAGGCCGGTAGCGCGTTGCGGGTGGACGCGGAGGAGGGGGTGCTGACGACGTACGAGCCGCCTCGGCTGATCTCGCTGCACCTGCTCGCGGACGCCTTCGCGGCCCGGGGGGACGCCGCGATGCACGACCCGCAGGGGACGGTCGCGACCCTGATGGACCAGCTCGCGTCGGCCGAACGGCCGGGGGTGCTGCACCTGCGGCCCGGGTGGCTGGAGGGCGAGGTGGACGGCATGGACGCCGCCGCCTTCGCCGCCGCGGTCGGTGAGGTCGTCGGCGGCGGGAGCGCCGGGGGGCGGTCGGGCGAGGCGGGCATTGGAGCGTTGCACGTCGCCGTCCCGGGCGCGGGCCCGGTCGCCGAGGGCGTGCTGTCGCACGTCAACGGCACGCCGCTCAAGACGGTGAGCATGGACGCCACCGCCGGGCCCCCGGAGCCGCCCGCGCCGGAGCGGGCGAGCGGCGAGGCCAACACGCTGATGCTGGACCTGGCGAGGGTGCTCGACCTTTACCGGGAGGCCCGCGAGCGGCAGCCGGACGCCGACGCGGGGGCGCTGCTGCGCGAGGTCGTCCCCGCGCTGATCGCCGCCGGCGGCCCCGGCCTGACCTGGACGAAGCCGCCCACCCCCGCCGAGCTGCGGGCCGCACTCGGCACCCCGGCCGCACCCCGTGCGGCCGGCGGCTCACCGGCGCCGCGCGGGTCGGCGGACGGCGAGCCGGAGGCGCGCGACACGGCCGAGGGCGCCTCCGAGCCGCACTGACGCGTTGGGAAGCCGGCCGGCGACAAGCCTGTGGGCCGTGCCGGCCGGTGTCGCGGCTTCGGAGGGGCGCGAATGCGTCGAGGGGAGCCGGGCCGTTACTCGTTGTGCTCCGAGCGGCCGTGGCGCCAGTAGCCCATGAAGGCCACCGAGCGCCGGTCCATGCCGCGCTCGGCGACCAGGTGCCGCCGCAGGGTCTTGATGACGGCCGCCTCGCCGGCCAGCCACGCGTACAGCGGTCCGTGGTCCGTGGTCTCCTGCGGCACCTCCCACAGCTCGTCCGTGTCGACGTCCACGTCGTCGAAGGTGTCCGGGACGGGCAGCGGCGGCAGGAGCCGGCCGGCGGCGGCGCGGACGGCGGGGACGAGGCCGGCGCCGCGTTCGCCGCCGTTCCTGGCCAGCCAGGTCACCTTGACCGAGGCGGCCGTCTCCACCGGCAGGAAGTCGTCCTCGCAGGGCACCTCCATCAGCACCTCGCCGGCCAGCCCGGCGGGCAGGCGCTCCAGGACGGAGCAGATGGCGGGCACGGCGGTCTCGTCCCCGGCGATGAGCACGCAGCCCGTGCCGGCGGGCGGGTGGAACTCCAGGCCGCCGTGGCGGCCCTCGTAGCGGGCGTCCGGGCCGAACAGGGCGGCGAGGTCGCCGGGCCGCACGCGTTCGGCCCAGCGCGCGACGGGGCCGCCGTCCGGGTGCATGACCACGTCCACGTCGACCTCGGCGGCCTCGGGGCGGACGAGGCGGGCGGTGTAGGTACGCATCGGGTTGCGCTTGTCGTCGTCGAGCGCCCGCCACCGCATGAACCAGTCCGGGCCGGTCGGCAGGTGGGCCAGGCCGTGCTCGGGGAGCGGAAGGATGAGCTTGAGCCGCTGGTCGAAACCGTTGTCTGCGAACAGGTGCAGGTCGTCCCCGGTGAAGGTCACCCGCAGGAACGACGGGCTGAGCCGGTCAAGCCGGTCCACCCGTACGTCGAACATGCGAAAAGGCTCGGTCATCCCCGAATACTCCGATCGTAGTTAGGCGAGGCTAACCTAATCGATCGGCGGGATTTAGGCCAGCCGGGGAGCTCTTGCCGGCTGTGCCCGATTCCTGCTCGCTCGACACGGCCCCCAGCGTCAAGTCCATCGGCGGCCGGGGCCGGGCGGTGCTCCTGACGGCCGGCCCCTCCGGCACCCGCCGCCGGAGGGGCCTCGTCGTGGGCGCGCGGGACCGGGGACGGTAGCGTCGTAGCGCTGAAGCCGTGACAGGCGCCGGGCCGCGCCTGCCCCCCGAGATAGGAGCCCGACTTGTCTCCCGTGATCCTCTCAGCGGCGGGCGCCGCGCTGGTGCTCGACGATCCCGATCCGCAGTGGGGCCTGCCGCGGGTGCGGCACTTCGGCGCGGCGCTCGGGCCCGTGTCCGGTGCCGCGCTGCTGCCCGCGCTGGCCTCCCCCGCGCCGCCGCTGCTGCCCGCCCAGGGGGACTCCTGGTACGGCCGGCCGGGCCTGTCGGGTGGCCGGGACGGCGACCAGTGGCCGGTCCGGTGGAGCCTGGACCGGCTGGACGCGGACACCGTGTCCGGCTCCGGCGGCACGGTGACGATCACGGCCTCCGACGCCCGGGCGGGTCTCGGGCTGGTGTGCGAGCTGGTCATGGACGGCGGCGGCCTGGTACGGATGCGGCACGCGGTGACGAACACCGCCGCCTCGCCGTACCGGGTGGACGGGCTGGTGTGCGCGCTGCCCGTGCCGGGGCGGGCCGCGGAGCTGCTGGACTTCACCGGCCGGTGGGCGCTGGAGAAGGTGCCGCAGCGCGCGGAGTTCCGGCACGGGGTGTGGTCGAGGGAGAACCGGCGGGGCCGTACCGGGCACGACGGCACCGGGCTGCTGGTGGCGGGGACGGAGGGGTTCGGCTTCCGCGGCGGCGAGGTGTGGGCGGTGCACGCGGGCTGGAGCGGTGACCACGTGCACTACGCCGAGCGGCTGCCCGAGGGCGTGTCACTGCTGGCGGCGGGCGAGCTGCTGGAGCCGGGCGAGGTCGTGCTGGGGGAGGGGGAGAGCTACCGCACGCCGTGGGTGTACTTCACCTGGTCCGGCGCCGGTCTGGACGACGCCGGCGCCCGCCTGCACGGCCACCTGCGGGCCCGCCCCCTCCCGGTACGCCCGGTCACGCTGAACAACTGGGAGGCCACCTACTTCGACCACGGCCTCGACCGGCTGCTGGAGCTGGCCGACAGGGCGGCGGCGGCCGGGATCGAGCGGTTCGTGCTGGACGACGGCTGGTTCCGCCACCGCCGCCACGACCGGGCGGGCCTGGGCGACTGGTACGTGGACGAGGGCGTGTGGCCGGACGGCCTGCACCCGCTGGCCGATCGCGTGCGCAAGCTGGGCATGCAGTTCGGCCTGTGGTTCGAGCCCGAGATGGTCAACCCGGACTCCGACCTGGCCCGCGAGCATCCCGACTGGATCCTGGGGCGGGCGGAGCGCATGCCGCCGCCGCAGCGCCACCAGCAGGTGCTCGACCTGGCCCGGCCGGAGGCGTACGCGTACCTGCTCGAACGGCTGGACGCGCTGGTCGGCGAGTACGCGCTCGACTACATCAAGTGGGATCACAACCGCGACATCGCCGAGCCGGTGCACGCCGGGGTGGCGGGCGTGCACGCGCAGACGCTGGCCACGTACCGGCTGCTGGACGAGCTGCGCGGCCGCCACCCCCGGCTGGAGATCGAGTCGTGCTCGTCGGGCGGGGCGCGCGTCGACTTCGGCATCCTGGCGCGCACCGACCGGGTGTGGACCTCCGACAGCAACGACGCCCTCGACCGGCAGGCGATCCAGCGCTGGACCGGGCTGCTGGTGCCGCCGGAGCGGCTGGGCTGCCATGTCGGCGCGCCGCACGACCACGTCACGGGGCGGTCGCTGCCGCTGGCCTTCCGGGCCGCCACCGCGCTGTTCGGGCACATGGGCGTGGAGTGGGATCTGACCTCGGCGAGCCAGGCCGAGCTGGAGGAGCTGGCCACGTGGATCGCGCTGCACAAGCGGCTGCGCCCGCTGCTGCACGCGGGGCGGGTGGTGCGCGCCGACCATCCGGACCGGTCGGCGCTGCTGCACGGCGTGGTGCTGCCGGAGCGGGCGGTGTACGCGTACGTCCAGCTCACCTCGCGGACCGACCTCGTGCCCGGCCCGCTGCGGCTGCCGGGGCTCGACCCGGACGCCGTGTACGAGGTGCGCGTCGCGGGCCCGGCCCCCGAGCGGGCGGCGCTGCCGGCGTGGGCCGTGCCGGCGGACGGGGCCCCGGTGCGGCTGCCCGGCTCCGTGCTGGGCGAGCTGGGGCTGCCCGCCCCGGCGCTGCGGCCGGCGTCCGCGCTGCTGGTGGAGCTGGAGAAGGTGTAACGCCGGGCTGCCGGCCGCCTGGGCCGGTCAGCCGAGGTCGAGGTCGGAGCCGCCGAACCGGTCGCGCAGGAACCGGCCCTGGTCGCGCAGCGCCTGCTCGTCGCCCCGGTGGATCGCCTCGGCGACCTTGCCCATCTGGGCGTCGAGCAGCGCGAGCTGGGCCAGCAGCTCCTCGTGGGCGCTGCGCTCCCGCCCGGTCCCCCGGGTGAGGGCGTAGCGGCGGGGCAGGTTCGCGTACGCCTCCAGGCTGGCGGGCAGGTAGCGGCGGATGGTCTGCGAGACCACGTGGAGCTGGTCGGGGGAGGCGGTGAGCTGGTCGGCCCTGGCCAGCACGCCGCCGATGACCTCGGCCAGCCCGTGCACGGCGGTGTGCACGTCCTCGGGGAAGCGCCGGTCGATGCGCCGCAGCAGCCCGTCCAGGTCGGCGCGCAGCGCCCGCGTCTCGACCTCGGCGTGGGAGATGGTCAGGCGGACCCGTTCGGGCGGGGCGAGCAGCGCGCCCGCCCCGTACAGCGCGAGCACGACCACCGGCCAGAACGCGCCGGTCAGCCCCAGGAAGTGGCCCAGCAGGCCGAGCAGCGCCAGGCAGGAGCCGGCGATGTTCCTGGTCGAGCCCAGGTAACGCAGGATCCGCTCACTGGTAGCCACGGATCTCCTTGAACGCGCCGGTCAGCGAGGTCGTGCGGGCGTCGAACACGGCGCCGCCGGTCAGCTCGGCCACCTGGCGCATCTCCTCGACGTCGCTCTCCCCGAACAGCACCACGAACGTCGGCGGCCGGCGGCGCTCCTCCGGCAGGGAGCGGTAGTGGGCCTCGAAGGCGGCGTAGTCGGAGCCGTCGGTGTTCTCGCCGTCGGTCATGAGCACGATCGAGGTGTAGTGGCCGGGTGCGAGCGGCCGGTCGTAGGCCGCCCTGAGGCTGTCGTAGATTGCCGTGCCGCCGGCCGCGTCCAGTCCCTCGGCGAACTGCTTGATCTCGGCGAGGACGGGCGCGGGGTCGCGTTCGGGGACGGTGAACGGGACCGGCTGCCTCGTCGTGCCGCTGAACGGGATCATCGTGACGGTCTCGCGGTTGCGGAAGCGGGAGAAGGCGCCGGAGGCGGAGGTGTCGGCGCCGGTCAGCGCCACCAGGGCCTGGCGCAGCGCGTCGATCCGGTCGCCCCGCATCGAGCCGGACGTGTCCAGCACGAACCTGGCCTCGGCCGGGACGCGCATCTGGTTGAGGTAGGTGGAGATCAGCTCGTCGGCGGTGCTGCGCCGGTTGGGGAAGGGCAGCTCGATGAGCTGGGCCGAGCCGAAGCGCGGGTCCAGCGGCACGCCGTTGACGATGGGCCGGCGGTGCGTGCCGGTCATGATCTCCTTCTGCACGGCGGGGGTGCGCAGCCAGGCGGCGAGCTTGCCGTACAGGGCCTTCTTGCCCTCCGGGGCGGAGGCCAGCAGGGTGAGCGGGTAGTCGGCGCTGACCACGCCGTCGGCCGGGTGGACGAGCGTGAGCGGCTCGCGCGCGCCCAGGAGCACCGACTCGTAGTTCACCATGCCGTCCACGCGGGGGTCGCGGGCGTAGGCGTCGGCCAGCCAGCCCGACGAGCCGGCCGTCAGCCGCTGCGCGGCGAAGAACTCCTTCAGCCGGGGCGTGACGGAGGTGACCTGGTCGGCGCTGAGCGCCCCGTCCGCGTCCGACAGCGCCGCGGCCACCCCGACGAGGGCGGAGAAGCCGGAGTTGGAGGAGGCGGGGTTGGTCATGCCGAAGCTGAACCGGCCGTCCCTGGCCGCCGCCGCGATGTCGGCCCAGGAGACGGGCTTGGCTTCCCAGCCGAGCTCGCGCGCCTTGGCGGGCTTCAGGCCGAGCACCACCGGCGAGACCATGATCTTGGTCTGGGTGGACAGCTTGGCCTGGGCTCCCTCGATGAGCGACAGGTAGCGGTTGGAGGAGAACCAGGTGGCGTCCAGGCCGCCGTCGGCGCGGCCGCTCGCGACCTGCTCGGCGCCGTCGAGGGTGCCGGTGTAGGTGAGCTTCACGCGGACCCCGGCCTCGGACTCGGCGCGCTTGAGGAGGGGCTCGAGGTCCTTGATCTCGCTGCCGGCCAGGACGCGCAGGACGTCGGGGCCGTCGGCCGGGTCGCCGCCGGGGGCGCAGGCCGCCGCCAGGAGGAGCGCGGGGACGAGCGCCGCCGCCCAGTGCGCCGGGCGTGCTCTCATCGGTCCGTCTCCTTGGCGCGCTCCAGGTACGTCCTGGCGTGTTCCAGCTCCGACGACAGGCTGTCGACCGTGGCGGCCATGTTGTCCACGGCCTTGGCGCGGAAGGAGTCGATCAGGTCCATCGTGGCGTAGACGTTGTCGAACGCCTGGCGCAGCGTGTCCAGGTCCACGGTCGTGGCGGCGGCCTGGTTCTGGATCGCGCCGGCCTGGGTGCGCAGCATCTCGCTGGTGGCCAGGATGAGGTCGCCGGTCGTGGCGTTGAGCGCGGTGATCTGGTCGAGCACGAGCTTCTGGTTCGCCAGGGCCTGGGCGACGGTCACCGCCGTGCGCAGCGCCGAGACCGTCGTCGTGGTGGCCCGGTCCACGCCCTTGCTGAGCTCGAGGTTGTTCTTGCGGACGAGGTCGAGGGCCAGGTAACCCTGCGCGGAGACGGCGAGCTGGGTGAGCAGGTCCTGGTGCTTCTGGCGGACGGTGAACAGCGCGTCGGAGCGCAGCGCCGTGGCCCGCTCCTCGCTCGCCACCACGATCTGCTCCTCCAGGGCGGCGTCCATCGCCTGCGCCATGACCGCGTACTCCTGCAGCCGCGTCATGGTCTCCCACAGGTTGGCCTTCTCGCCCTCGATGGCGGCGTTGTCGCGCAGCAGCTCGTCCTGGCCGGACTTGAGCGCGCGGATGATGTCGTCGAGGTGTTTCTGCGCGGAGTGGAACTTGGCGAAGTAGTCGCGCAGCCGGTCGCCGAACGGGATGAGCCCGAGCAGCTTGCGCGGCCCGCCGGCCGCCTGCTTGGGGTCCAGGTCCACGACGGTACGGCGCAGCGCCACCAGCCCGCCGGCCACCTTGGCCTGGGCGTCGGCGCCCTCGCCCCGGGCCGCGTCCAGCGCCGCGACCGGGCGCTTGAGCATGCGGTTGGCCACCTGCGAGGCGGACCTGATCTCGGTGTCGCCCATCGAGGAGATGTCGTGCACCTTGCGGGAGAACTCGGGCGAGCGCGGGTCGAACCCGCTCAGCTCCCCGGCGAACTCCCTCGCCTTGGCGGTCAGCTCGGCCGCGCGCTCGTCGGCCATCGGCAGCATGGTGGCCGCCGTCTCGGCCGGCACCGGCGTGACCGGCGCGGGCGGCGTGAGCACCAGATCGGACACGTGCGGAATCTCCCTTGCTAGGGCCGGGCGGAGTCGATGGTGGTGATGAGCCGGTCCAGCCGCTCCCAGGTGGGCGGCTCGACCACGTCCACCAGGTCGGCGGCGGCCGGCGCCCTGGTCTTGGCGACCAGGCCGGCGAACGCCTGCGGGTCGGTGGTGCGGAAGCCGTATGCGGCGGCCAGGGCCTGCAGCTCGGGGTCCTTGGTGAGCAGCTCGCCGACCCGGGAGCCGGGACCCGACAAGGGGACCAGCGTGTGCTTGCTGAGCACGGTCGGCGAGGGATAGACCAGCCGCATCTCGGGCTTGATCGCGCCGTCGGCGGCGAAGACGTGGGCGAGATACTGGGCCTCGTAGACGACCAGCATCGGCGTCTTGCCGGCGCCCAGCGCCAGATAGTCGTCGAACGACGCCTCGCTGGTGGACTCGGAGAAGCCCTGGTCGAGCACGGCCGGCGCGACGAGGGGCGCGATCTTGGCGATCTGGGCGTCGGAGCTGATGACGTCCTCGCCGTTGGCCACGTAGCCGATCGCGGACAGGTACATGGCGGCGGAGTTGGAGGTACGGATGTCGGTCGTGGTGAGCAACACCCGCTTCCGTGCCTGATAGGCCGAATTATCCGGAATTTCGTCCCATCGAGTGCCTTTAGCCACTAGTTCGAGATATTTCTTTATGTCGAAGGTTTGGTGGCCTTTGCCGGAATCGCTGAGCACGCCGGCCTTCGCCAGCAGTGCCGCTATCGGCTCGAACGTGGCCACCGCCATCGGCGAGTAGAACGGCGAGTACGTGGTCGTCGCCCTCCGGTCCCGCTTGATCCGCTCGGCGGCCGGGACGCTGGAGGGGAAGGCGAAGGCGTAGCGGCTCAGGTCCACGTCGGTGACGATCTGCCGGGATCCGGCGGTGTCCACCTCGACGCGCAGGCCGTGCTTGGCGAAGGCCGCCTTGACGCGCGGGTCGTCGAAGAACGGCTTCTTCTCCGACCCGATGACACCCCGTACGAGAGCCGCCTCCGGCTCCCCCCGATTCCCGGTCACGATCGCGACCACCGCCACCCCGACCAGAACCGCGGCCAGAATGACGCCGATCCACCGCTTCATTGAACCCCGTTTCCTGAAATAACCCCCATGACTGGAATTATGGAAGGGACAATGTGGGCCGCGCGCGGGTGGAAAGGCGACCGTACGGCAGAATTCACCCCCCGTTCACGGTGCGGCGCCGACGCCCGCCGCGGCCCTGTTCCGCAGGGCACAGAACCCGCGAACGGCTCCCTTTATGATGCCGATCATGCGTTTTTCCACCCTTCTCGCCGGCCTCCTGATCGCCCTGCTCTTACCGGCGAACACCGCCCACGCCGCCGCGTACCCCATCAAGGATCGCGTCCTGACCGCGAACAAGCTGTACGGCACCGGCAAGCTCCAGCCGAGCCAGTGCCAGGAGCGTGAGGTCGAGCCGGACGACGCCGCCATGGCCAAGCGCTACCTGACGTCCGTGCTGGGCTGTCTCAACACCATCTGGGGCGCTCACTTCAAGCGCGCCGGCCTGCCGTTCGCCAAGGCCAGGATCGGCTTCATCACCAAGCCGCGCCGCTACTGCGGATCCTCCTGGGGCGAGGCCCAGGCGATGTACTGCGACGCCGAGAAGCGCTTCATCGTCCTGCTGGACCGCGACGTCCTCCAGGACCCCTCGGACCTGTGGCTCTTCAGGCTGGCCGCCCACGAGTACGGGCACCACGTGCAGCGCATCACCGGCATGGCCCACGCCTACGACCGCTACCCCTACGACGGCAAGAGCGAGCTGAACGAGCAGACCCGCCGCAACGAGCTGCAGGCCGAATGCCTCGCGGGCGTCTTCATGGGCAGCGTCTGGGACTCCCTCGACCGTACGGACGAGGACTGGGAGTACCTGCTCGACATCATCCGGGAGAGCGGCGACGAGCAGTCGAAGGTCCGCGACCACGGCAAGGGCCGCAACATCGCCGCCTGGCTCGTCAAGGGATTCCGCGCCTCCTCGCCGGCGGCGTGCAACACGTGGACGGCCTCCTCCTCCAAGGTCTCCTGAGGTTGGCGGACCGTAAAGCGGCGGCAGATTTCGGGCCAGGTGGTGAATCCGGTTTAATGCCGCCGCAACCGCGACACCCGTGATCAGGTAACACGGTGCACGCAGACTGGGGGTCATGAGCGATGCACCGAAGGTAATTCACCCACGTACCGGACATGGCCGCTCCTGGCGGCGGGAACTGGCCGAGCTTGCCGCCCTGTTCCTCGCGGTCGGCCTGGCGCACCTGCTCGCGACCCTGCTCGGGCACGATGATCCGGGCCCCGTCGTTCTGGTCGGGCTGGGCGTGGCGTTGATCGCCGGAGCCGCGATCCACAAACGGCTCGGCCACCGCCCCCGGCGGGGCGCGGCGCCGCTGCCCGTGGACGACGGCGCCGGGCGGCCCATGGCGTTGTGGCGCATCCGCATGCGCGTGGTGGAGCGGCCCGGCAGGCTCGCCAGCGTGGCGGGCGCGTTCGGCCGGCTGGGCTGCAACATACTGGCGCTGCACATCGCCCCGACCGGCAGCAGCGCCATCACGCCGGCCGGGTGCGACGCGCTCGACGAGTTCGTCATCGAGGCGCCGCGCGACCTGGCGCTGGGTGTCCTGGCACGCGCGCTGGCCGAGGCGGGCGGGCACGACGTCGTGATCGTGCCCGCGCAGGTCAAGGACCTCACCGACCCCGGCGTGCAGGCGCTGGTACTGGCGCAGCGGGTCAGCGCCGACCCCGACCGGCTGCCGGAGGCCATGGCCGAGCTGCTGCGCGTCCCGCGGGTGGAGTGGCGGCGGCCCGGCGACACCGTGGACGAGGGCGCCGAGCTCAACACCACCATGGTCATCTCCGTCAACCCCGACCGCGCCCTGCTCATCAGGCGGCCCGAGCTGCCGTTCACGCCGACCGAGGCGGCGCGGGCGGCGGCGCTGACCGCGGCCGCCACCCACGCCCGGTACGGCGCGGGGTGACCGCCCGCTGCCTCTTACCCCGCCGCACTTCGGCGGGGTCCTTTTGAAGGGAGGAGAGGCAGGGAGCGGCGGGGCCCTTCCGAGGGGGAGACGGGGGGTGCGGGGCTCCTTCCGAGGGGAGGCCGGGGTCGCCCCGAGAGAGGGCCGGTCGCTCCGAGGGAGTACCGGTCGCCCCGAGGGAGGGCAGGTCGCTCCGAGATGGCCGGGTCCTCCGAGGGAGGCCGGGGGCCGCTCCGAAGGGAGGCCGGGGGTCGCTCTGAGGGAGGCCCGGTTGCTCGGAGGGGAGCCCTTCGCGTCAGCGGTAGCCCTTGGCCAGGACCGCTTCGGTGTCGCGGGTGATCCTGGCCGCCGTCTCGGGCGTGAGGGCGGTGCGCGGCGGGCGGCAGGCGCCGCCCTTGCGCCCGGCCAGGTCCATCGACAGCTTGATCGACTGCACGAACTCCGTCTTGGAGTCCCACCGCAGCAGCGGGTGCAGGTCCCGGTAGATCGGCAGGGCCTTGGCCACGTCGCCGGCCACGGCCAGGTGGTAGAGCTCCACCGTGGCCCGGGGGATCATGTTCGGGTACCCGGCGATCCAGCCGACCGCGCCGGCGATGCCCAGCTCCAGCAGCACGTCGTCCGAGCCGACCAGCAGGTCCAGCCCGGGCGCCCGCTCGGCGATCTCGTACGCCCTGCGCACGTCCCCGCTGAACTCCTTGACCCCCACGATCAGCCCCTCCTGGTGCAGCTCGGCGAGCAGGTCGGGTGTCAGGTCCACCTTGGTGTCGATCGGGTTGTTGTAGGCCACGACCGGCAGCCCCGCCTTGGCGACCTCCCGGTAGTGGCCCACGACGGCCGGGCGGTCGGCGCGGTAGGTGTTCGGCGGCAGCAGCAGCACCGACGAGGCGCCCGCCTCGGCCGCCTGCTCGGCCCACCGCCGCGACTCGGCGGCGCCGTACGCGGCCACGCCCGGCATGACGTGGAAGCCCTCCGGCGCGGCCTCGATCGCGGTGCGCACCACGCGGGCCCGCTCCTCGTCGCTCAGCGTCTGGTACTCGCCGAGCGAGCCGTTCGGGCAGACGCCGTCGCAGCCGCCCTCGGCCAGGAAGCGCACGTGCTCGGCGTAGCCGTCGTAGTCGACGGACAGGTCGTCGTGGAAGGGCAGCGCGGTCGCGACATGGACGCCGTGCCACACGGGGCGGGTCATACGTTCTCCTTGTTCCAGTTCTCCAGCCCGCTCGCGTCGATGGGCAGCGCGGCGGACAGGATCTCCGCGCCGTCCGCCGTCACCAGCAGGTCGTCCTCGATGCGCGCGCCGATCCCGCGCAGCTCCGGCGGGACCGTGCGGTCGTGGGCGTGGAAGTACAGGCCGGGCTCGACGGTCAGCACCATGCCCGGCGCCATCCGGGCGCCCTGGTAGGCCTCGTGGCTCGACTGCGCGCAGTCGTGCACGTCCAGGCCGAGGTGGTGGCCGATGCCGCAGATCAGGTAGCGGCGGTGGTGCTGACCGGTCTCCGACAGGGCCTCGTCCACCGACACCGGCAGCAGCCCCCAGTCGTGCAGGCCGCGCGCGATGACCTCCATGGCCGCGTGGTGGAAGGCGGTGAACGGGCGGCCCGGCGCCACCTGCGCCAGCCCCGCCCGGTGCGCCCGCTCCACCAGGTCGTGCACCTGCCGCTGGGCGGGCGAGAAGGCGCCCGAGGCGGGGAAGGTGCGGGTGACGTCGGCGGTGTAGTGGCTGCGGGTCTCCACGCCCATGTCGAGCAGCAGCAGCTCGCCCTCCAGGACGGGGCCGTCGCAGCGCACCCAGTGCAGGGTGGGGGCGTGCGGGCCGCTGCCCACGATGGAGGCGTAGCCGGGGCCGTTGCCGTACGTCCTGGCGTACCGGTCGAACGTGCCCTGCAGCCAGCGCTCGCCGCCGCCCGCCATCGCGGCCGGGACCTCGGCCAGCACCGCGGCGAAGCCCTCGACCGTGCGGTCCACGGCCTCGCGCAGCTGCCCGACCTCCCACTCGTCCTTGATCATGCGCAGCTCGGCCAGCACCTGCCGCACCTGTTGCGAGGAGCCGGTGACCAGGGCGCCGTCCGGCGGGCCCGGGTAGTCCGGCAGCGGCAGCACCTCGACCCCGAGGGCGGCCGACCACTCGGCGAGCGAGGGAGACGGGCCCACCCACAGCTCGCCGTAGGCGGCGTCGGCGTAGAAGCCGGTGTCGCCGGGGCGGGCGGGTGGCGGCAGGTACACGGTGGCCGCGCCGTCCCCGACCACGGCCACCGCGTTCTCGGCCGCGCAGCCGGTCAGCCAGTAGAAGTCGCTGTCCACGCGGAAGTCGTAGGCGGTGTCGTTGCTGCGTACGGGGGCCCGGCCGGCCGCCACGACCACCGTGCGGCCGGGCAGGGCGGCGGCGAGCCGGGCCCGGTGGCCGGCGGCGGCCTCGGCGGCCCCGGGCACCAGGCCCGGCTCGCGGGCGGGGGAGTCCCAGCCCTGGGCGATGTACTCGGCGAACGCGGGGATCTCGGACAGCCTGGGCAGCCTGCCGTCACTCACCGGTGATTCCTCCTCCTATGTCGCGTACGAGCTGGGTGAGCCTGGCGAAGACGCGTTCCTCGCCGATGCCGTCGTGCTCGTACTCGTTGGTGACCCAGGCCTGGGTGTTGCCGACCCTGGCGGCGGTGTCCAGTTGCAGGCCCGAGTCGACGTACATGTCGTCGAAGTAGACGGCGGCGGCGACCGGCACCTCGTTGGCCGCCAGCCGGTCCAGGTCGTACAGCGGCGGCCAGCCGTCCCGCTCGGCGAGCAGCTCGACCGCGCCGCGGAACGGGCGCAGCGCGCGGATCTCCTCGAACATCCAGGGGTAGATCATCTCCCCGGTGAACAGCAGCGGCCTGGCGTCCTCGGCGAAGGCGGGGTGCCGGGCGCGCTCGCGCTGCGCCGCCCACGCGGTGGCGCCGGGGCCGGAGCCGTAGATGCTCTCCTGCAGCGCGGCGAACAGCGGGTTGTCGGCGTAGGAGGAGCGGGCCAGCACCTGGTGCAGGAACGTCTCCGGCAGTTCCGGCGATTCGTCCAGCAGCCAGTGCATGCGCTCGTAGCCCGGCTTCATGCCGAAGTCGATGCCCAGCGACTGCAGCCGCCGCACGGTGAGGGTGTCCCCGTCGGGCAGCAGCACGTCGCCCTCGGACAGCCGGTCGGCCAGCCGCGCCGTCGTCTCCACGTGGTGCGGGTAGCGGCGGTAGAACTCGGCGTTCTTGGCCGCCACCCGCGGATAGGTGCGCCGGTAGACCTCTCCGGCGTCCGGGTCCAGCGACGGCAGGCCGCCCGCCACGTAGCAGGCGCTCAGCCCCTCGGGCGCGTCCGACAGGTACGTCAGCGTCAGGAACCCGCCGTAGCTCTGCCCCAGCGTCGACCAGCGTCGCCCGCCGAACACCGTCCTGCGCAGGTGCTCGGCGTCGGCCACGATCGAGTCCGCCCGGAAGCGGGCCAGGTAGCCGGCGCCCTCCTCGGCGCCGAGCGCGCTCATCACCCGGCCGTCGATGCGGGAGCTGCGGCCCGTGCCCCGCTGGTCCAGCAGCACCACCCGGTAACTCTCCAGCGCCCGGCCCAGCCAGCCGGACGTGCCGACCGGCCGCGGACCCTTGCCGCCCGGCCCGCCCTGGAGGTAGAGCAGGCAGGGCAGGTCCTCGCCGTCGCGCGCCGGGTCGACCAGCTCGCGGGCGAACACCGTGATGGTCGCCTCGGGGTCGGCCCAGTCGAGCGGCACCCGCTCGACGTGGTCGCGCACCCGCATGCCGGGGATCGTGTAAGTCGCGGTGATCAAGACCTCTCCCTCCTGCGGCGGTCCCACTCCGGGTTGATCCGGGGGATGGCCGCGAGCAGCGTGCGCGTGTACTCGTCGCGGGGGTCGCCGAACACCTGCTCCGTGGAGCCGAGCTCGACGATCCGCCCCTTGCTCATGACCGCGACCCGTTGCGCGATCTTCCGCACCACCGCCAGGTCGTGGGCGATGAACACGTAGCTGAAGCCGCTCTCGCGCTGCAGCCGCCGCAGCAGCTCGATCACCTGCGCCTGCACCGACACGTCCAGCGCCGAGACGGCCTCGTCGCAGATCACCAGCTTGGGGTTGACGGCCAGCGCGCGGGCGATCCCGATGCGCTGCGCCTGCCCGCCGGAGAACTGCGCGGGGTAGCGCAGCGAGTGGTCGGGGTTCAGCCCGACCCGCTCCATCAGCTCCTTGGCGTGCGCCCGGCGGCTGCCGTTGGGCGCGATGCCCTGGTAGACCAGCGGCGCCATGAGGATGCGCTCCACCGTGTGGCGGGGGTTGAGCGAGGAGAACGGGTCCTGGAAGACGACCTGGACGTTGCTCCGGAAGCGGGCCAGCGCGGCCCCCTTGGCGGCGGTGACGTCCTCGCCCTCGAACTCGAGGGTGCCCTCGGTCGGGTCCATCAGCTTGGCGATCATGCGGGCGGTGGTCGACTTGCCGCTGCCGGACTCGCCGACCACGGCCAGCGTCTCGCCCAGCCGCACCTCGAAGCTCACCTGGTCCACGGCGGTGAACGCGGCCTTGGCCCCCATGGGCCCGCGGGAGACGAACCGCTTGGTCAGGCCCTCGGCCCGCAACAGCGTCATGCGTTCACCTCGTCGTCGATGCGGGGGATGCTCTCCAGCAACATCCGGGTGTACTCGTGACCGGGCTCGGCGAAGATCTGCTCGGCGGTGCCGTACTCGACCTGCTCGCCCCGCCGCATCACCAGCACGCGGGTCGCGATCGAGCTGATCACGGCCAGATCGTGGGTGATGAACACCATCCCGGTGCCGCTCTGCCGCCGCAGATCGGCCAGCAGGCGCAGGATCTGCGCCTGCACGGTGACGTCCAGCGCCGTGGTCGGCTCGTCGGCGATCAGCAGCTCGGGCCCGCACACCAGCGCCATCGCGATCATGATGCGCTGTCGCTGCCCGCCGGAGAACTGGTGCGGGTAGTAGTCGATCCGCCGCTCCGGCTCCGGCAGGCCCACCTGTTCGAGGGCCTCGATCGCGACCTGCCGCGCCGCCCTGCGGGAGCGGTCGCGGTGCGCGCGGTACATCTCCTCGATCTGCAGCCCCACCGTGTAGTACGGGTTCAGCGACGACAGCGGATCCTGGAAGATCATCGACATCTGGTCACCGCGCAGCCGCCGCAGCTCCCGGTCCGGCCGGCCGAGCAGCTCCGTGCCGTCCAGCCGGATGCTGCCGCTGGTCCGCGCGCCCTTGGGCAGCAGGCCCATGATCGCCAGGCTGGTCATCGACTTGCCGGACCCGGACTCGCCGACGATGCCGACGGTCTCGTCCCGGCCGACGGTGAAGGACACATTCTTGACCACCTCCACCGGGCCGCGCGTGGTCGGGAAGGTGACGGTGAGGTCCTCCACCACAAGCAGTTCGCTCATCGGGCCGTGATCCTCACTCTCGGGTCCAGCCTCGTGTAGACGAGGTCCACCACCACGTTCCCGACCACCACGAAGAACGCCGCCAGCAGCGTCACCGCCATGATCACCGGCTGGTCGTTCTTGGCGATGGAGTCGGCGGCCATCTTGCCCACCCCGTTCAGCCCGAACACCGTCTCGGTGATCAGCGCGCCGCCGAGCAGCGCGGCGAAGTCCATGCCGAAGATCGTCGCGATCGGCGTCAGCGCCGGCCGCAGCGCGTGCCTGCGCATGGTCAGCCCCGGGCTCAGACCCTTGGACCTGGCCGTGCGCATGAAGTTCTCCGCCAGGGTGTCGATCACGTTGGCGCGGGTGAGCCGGGCGTAGAGGCACGCGTAGCCGGTGGCCAGCACGATCCACGGCATCAGGTACGACTGGAACCACACCACCGGGTCGTCCCCGAACGCCACCGCCTGCGGGAACGGCAGCACCTGCAGCTGCACCACCAGCACGTACTGCAGCGCCAGCGCCAGCACGTAGTTGGGGATGCTGGAGCCGCCCAGGGCCAGCCCCATCGCGGTCCGGTCCCACCAGGTGCCCTCCTTGACCGCGCTGAGCAGCCCCGCGAGGATCCCGACGAGCAGCCACAGCACCGCCGCGCCGATCGCCACCGTGGCGCTGACCGGCAGTCGCTCCACCACCATCTCCATCACGGACTGGTTGGTCTGGAAGCTGTAGCCCAGGCACGGCGCGGCGCAGTGGACCAGGTTCGCACCGTGGCCGTAGTCGCGCCCGGCGAAGATGCCGCCCAGGAAGCCGAAGAACTGCGTCAGGAACGGCTGGTTCAGGCCCAGCACGTCGCGGATCTGCTCGATGCGCTCGGGCGTGCAGGTCTTCCCGCAGATCATGACCGCCGGGTCCGGCTGGATCGTGAAGAACAGCAGGAACGTGAACAGGCACACCAGGAACAGGATCACCACGACGCCGGCGAGCCGGCCGGCCACGTAACGGGCCATCATGACGCCTCCCCCGCGTCGAAGGCCGCCCGGATCCGGTCGCCGAGCACCGTCAGCGACAGCACCGTGAGGAACAGGAACGCGCCGGGGATCGCGAAGTACATCGGATCGACGGCGTACCAGCCGACCGAACTGGAGATCATCTGACCCCACGACGGCGTGGGCGGCGTCACGCCGACGCCCAGGAACGACAGGCCCGCCTCGGTCCCGACGTACCCGGGGACGGCGAGGGTGGTCATCACGATGAGGGAGCTGCGCAGGTTCGGCAGGACCTCCTTGAACACCAGCGCCCCCGTGGAGGCGCCGGAGGCCCGCGCGGCCTCCACGAACTCCCGGTTGACCAGCGTCAGCGTCTGCCCGCGCACCACCCGCGCCAGGTACGGCCAGCCGAACACGCTGATCACCGCGACCAGCAGCACCGGCCGGTTGCCCTGCGGCAGCGCGGACAGGACCGCGATCATGAAGATCAGCGCGGGGAAGGCCATCAGGAAGTCCATGACCCGGCAGATCACCTGGTCCACCCAGCCCTGGTAGAACCCGGCCAGCATGCCCAGCACCACGCCGAGCAGCGTGGTGAGCGCCGTGGCCGAGGCCGCGATGATCAGTGAGACGCGGGCGCCGTAGGCGATGCGGACCAGGATGTCGCGGCCGTTCTGCGGCTCGACGCCGAGCAGGTGCTCGGCGCTGATCCCGCCGAGCGAGCCGTGCGGCACCCCGCCCAGGTCGGTGTTGACCGCGGCCATGTCGAATTCGTTGGGGCCGTGCCCGGTGATCGCGCTGATCAGCGGCGCGCCGATCGCCATCAGGACGATCAGCGCGAGGTACGCGCCGCTGACCACCGCGCCCCGGTCACGCAGCAGCGCGCGCGTGACCCGCCGGCCCGAGGTGGCGGGCGTGCCGCCCGCCACCTGCTGTGGATGAGCTGCGACGGCCATCTAATTCGTCGGCTTCGCCAGCCCGACGGAGACCAGGTCCACGCCGCCGGAGTAGGAGTCGGTCTGGTAGGCGCCCGCGATGTTGGCGCCGTTGACCAGGATCAGCTTCTCGTAGGCCAGCGGCACGACCGGAGCCAGCTCCATGATCTGCTTGTCCAGCTCGCCGTAGGCCGCGTTGGCCTGCTCGACGTCGGTCATCGCGGCGATCTCGTCGATCTTCGCGTTGATGTCCTTGTCGTTGAGCTGGGCGAGGTTGGAGTTGCCCTTGGCGGTGATGTTGCGGCCGTCGAACAGCGGCGGCAGGAACGTCGCGCCGGAGGCCCAGTCAGGGCACCAGCCGGTCACGGCCATGTCGTTCTGCTTCGCCGGGGTGCCGATGACCTCGTAGTACGTCGAGGTGTCGATGTTGTTGATCTTGACGTCGATGTTCACCTGCTTGAGCGCCTCCTGGATGGCGACCGAGACCGCCGCCATCTTCGGCTGCGCCCGCGTGTCCAGGGTCAGCGAGAACCCGCCCGACAGGCCCGCCTCGGCCAGCAGCTTCTTGGCCTGCTCGACGTTGTAGGGGTACGGGTCGTAGTCCACCCGGCCCGCGACCGTGGGCGGCTGGATCGAGGTGCCCTTGGCCGCCAGCGTGGACCCGCCCATGGCGGCCACGACGGTGTCCTTGTTGATCGCGTGGTTGATCGCCTGGCGCACCCGTACGTCGCTCAGGTGCTTCTTGGTGGTGTTCATGCCCATGTAGGTCGTGCAGCCGTTGAGCCCGGACAGGCTGCGCGCCTTGATCTGCGGCGTCTGCACCCGCGCCACGGTCGCCGCCTGGATGCTCTGGCCGAGCGCGTCGGCGTCGGTGCCCTGCCCGGCCAGCATGCGCTCGTCGATCGTGGCCGCGTCCAGGCCGAACGTCCACTCGAACGCGTCCGGCCTGGCCGTCCGCACGGTGTCGGTCTCGGCCTTCCACTGCGGGTTGCGCACCAGCTTGAGCGAGGCGTTGCGCTGGTAGCTCGCCACCTTGTACGGCCCGCTCGCGATCGGCTTGCTGTCGAACGCGGCCCCGGCCCCGGTGCCCTTGGGGAACGGGGTGAAGTTCGCCAGCGCCAGCGCGCTCGGGAAGTCGGCGAACGGCTTCTTGAGGTGGATGACGACCGTCTTGTCGTCCGGCGTCTCGATCGTGTCGAGGTCGCCCGACAGGTACGGGCCCTTGTAGTCCTTGGGCGCGTCGAGCAGCAGCTTGCCGTACGGCGAGCCGATCCCCGCCTCCGGATCGAAGGCCCGCGAGAAGCCGAACTTGACCGCCTCGCTGGTGATCGGCGTGCCGTCCTCGAAGAACAGGTTGTCCTTCAGGGTGAACGTCCACGTCTTGGCGTCGTTGGACGGTTTGCCCGTGTCGGTCGCCAGATCGGCCACGATCTTCGTGCCCTCGGCGCCCGGCCCCGCGCCGAACGTCGTCAGACCCCGGTAGATGAGCCGGTAGAAGTTATTCACACCGCCGTCGAAGCCGCGTACCGGGTCCAGGTGGGAGAAGTCCGCATTGGCCAGGACGTGAACCGTGCCGCCCGTCGCGGGCTCTGCCGCGGACCCGCTCGCGCCGCTGCTGGCGGGTGCGGCGGCGCCGCCTCCTCCGCACGCGGTGAGCGCCAGCGCAGCGGTCATGGTGACGCTCGCGAGCGCCGCCTTTCTCCTCATGTCGCCTTCTTTCCGGTTGTCATCGGGGTCCTGACCCAGACCCGCATGGCTTCGGGGCCGCGGTTGCCCCAGAGGAAGTAGGGGACGAAGGTCGCGGTGACCGTCGTCTCCGGGAGCGCCTGCTCCAGCGGCAGCTCCGGGTAGAGCTCCGCGGAGGGCGGGGGAGCGGCGCAGGCGGTCACGCCGAGCACGACCGTCCCGTCCCGCCGCTCGATGTTCGCGTTCACAATCTCCGGCACGCCGACGAGCAGGTCGTCGACGGCGGCCGCCGGGCTGTCCTGCTGCTCGACGCAGTAGACCAGCGGGCCGCGGGCCACGGCGACCGCGCCCCTGGTGGCGTCGAGGGAGGGGTGCGAGCCGTGCGCCCGGACCGGCATCGGCAGGGCGAGCCGTATCTCGTCGCCCGCCGACCAGCGGCGCTCGACGGTCAGCCAGCCGTCCTCCGGGTCACCGGCGTGCGGCTCGCCGTTGACGGTGACCGTGGCGCCGCGCGCCCAGCCCGGGATGCGCAGCACCAGCGCGTACGGGCCGTCCGCCGCGCGCTCGACCGTGAGCCGCACGTCGCCGTCCCACGGGTAGGCCGTCTCCATCGCCAGGTCCAGCCCGGCCGACTCGATCCGGGCCGAGGCGTAGGAGGCGACCAGCAGGGCGCCGTCCCGCTCGGCCGCCAGGTAGTCGGCGAGCTGCGCCATCCAGCGCACGATGTTCGGCGGGCAGCACGGGCAGCCGAACCAGGCGCGGCGCAGCGGCTCCCCGCCGTCCTCGGCGCCGCTGCGCTGCTCGTGGTCGGGGCGGCGCTGCAGCGGGTTGTCGTAGAAGAACGCCTTCCCGTCCGCCGACAAACCCACGGCGTAGGCGTTGTAGAGCACGCGCTCGAACACGTCGAGGTATTTGGCGCCGCCGGTGGCCAGGAACATCCGCCACGCCCACTGCATGACGGCGATGGCCGCGCAGGTCTCGCTGTAGGCCCGCTCGGACGGCAGCTCGTAGCGGTCGCCGATCGCCTCGTCGGAGTGGCGGCTGCCCAGCCCGCCCGTGACGTACAGCTTGGCCGCCACCATGTCGTCCCAGAGCCGCTCCAGCGCCTCGAACAGCGACCGGTCGCCGGTCTCCAGGAACACGTCGGCCGCTCCGGCCGCCAGGTACGCCATGCGCACCGCGTGTCCGGTCACCGAGGGCAGCTCGCGGAAGGGGACGTGGTCCTGGAAGTAGTCGCCGGGGAAGATGCTGTGCTTCAGCTGCCCCGCGCCGCGCCGGTCCACGAACGCGCCGGCCAGGTCGAGATAGGCGCGCTCGCCCGTCTCCCTGTACAGCTCGACCAGCGCCATCTCCACCTCGGGATGCCCGCACACCCCCGTCTCGGCGAACCGCTCCACCACCAGGTCCGCGAAGCGGCCGGCCACGCGCAGCAGCCGGTCGTCGCCCATCCTGCGCCCGGCGGCGACGGCGGCCTGGATGAGGTGGCCCAGGTTGTACAGCTCGTGCCCCCAGGCCAGGTCCTGCCACGGCTTCCTGGTCGCGGCCGGGTCCTGGAAGAAGGAGTTGAGGTAGCCGTCCTCGGCCTGGACCCGCTCGAGGAGGCCGACGACCTCCTCGTAGAACTCCCGTACCGGCTCCGGGGCGTCACCGTCGCCGAGCTCGTACGCCAGGCCCTCCAGGGTCTTGTACAGGTCGGTGTCCAGAAAGGGGTAGCGGCCGCGGTACGGCGCCGGGTCCTGCTCCAGGAGGCGGCTCAGGTTGGCGACGTTGCCCGCCGCGCGGAGCTGCTCGATGGTGTGCGGGATTGTGGCCGTGCTGTTGCGTCGCTGCCAGTGGTGGAGCAGACCACCGGTGATGCGCGCGCCCGGCACCGGTCGTACGGCCCCGGAGGCCGTTCGTACGGCGCCGGCCAGCGGCTTGACCTGCTTAGACGTCATGAACCTTCCCAGTAATGTGTGGCATTGCACTGAACCATAGGTGTCTGGGAGGTGTGTTGCCAAGGGTTACGGGCTTACGTAAAAGGAACGTAACCGCTCCGGAACGGGCGGGTATGACGCCGGGCAAGCCGCCCGGAAACGCCGGACGCCCGCCACACGGGCGGGCGTCGCTGCCGGTTGACCTGCGATGATGCGGGTGCGGGCGTGATCACGCGGGCATGGGCCGCCAGGCCGCCCAGTCGATGCGGACCCGCTCGTGCCGCTGCGGGTCCACCTTGACCGGCACCACCGCGCCGGGCGCGACCACGCCCATGGGGATGCGCGGCAGTGACTGCCGGTGCGTCACCCGGTACGCCTGCCCGCCCTCCAGCCGGACGCCGAGCACGAAGGCGACCACCGGCTGGCCGTTCACCGTCATGCCGGTGTCGCCCATCGACTCGACCACCGCCTGCGCGGGGATGCCGGTGGCCAGCAACCGCTGCCCGTTCCGCGCGATGATCAGGAACGGTAACCCGACGCACGCCAGGATCAGCATCGTCCCGCCCGTGATCGCCACCGACAGCCAGATTCCCGTGCTCACGACTTTCTCCCCAGTTCTCCTCCCTCGCAGGAGGCGCATTTCCGGATCTTCCGGAGAAGTTGTAACCAGGGAGGATTGCACGCGGCTTGATCACCGGTTGCACGGTCGCTTGCGGGCTGAGTAGTGCCTACTCAGGCGTCCGGCACCGGACCGCGCTCTACTGGCGGCTGTCCACACGAGTGCGGAGGCCAAGATGCACGATCACGACCACCACAAGGAGACGTTCGACGTCCACGGGATGCTGCTGTTCGGCGAGGACCCCCTGTACTTCTCGCACCTGCCGATGTTCGAGCATCCGGCCCACCGCTTCCAGGTGCTCATGGAGGTCGACTTCCGCCCCGACGTACGCGAGACGGTGCGCCGCGACCTCAAGGCGGCCGACGGCATCCACACCTTCGTGCCCGAGGCGTTCGACATCCTCGACCTCGACCCGGCCGCCGGTGGCGGGCCCGCCAGGACGGCCGTGGCCGGCACCATCCACCGGGGGCACTTCGAGCGCGGCGGCACGCCGATCGCCGAGGGCGTCACCGCCCGGGTCGCGCGGGTGGCGCTCTTCGAGCGGCTCGATCCCGGGCGGCACCACGACGACGGAAGGCCGCTGACGTACGTGTGCTTCGGCCGCGCCGGCGGGCTGCACCTCGCGCACGTGATCACCGCCCGCCCCGACTTCGACCAGGTCCTCGCGGTCCGGATCGTGCCCGGCACCGTCCGCCCCGGCCCCGGCCCGCAGGTGCCCGGGAACGTGCCGGGCGAGGACTTCGAGCGGCCGGTGCCCGTGACGGTCGGGCGGCTGGACATGCCCCGGCGGCGGCTGGTGGCGGGTGACATGGTGGAGGGGTCGTTCTTCCTGGGCGTCTCGCGAACCGGGAGCCACGGCTTCACCGCGCAGGTGGAGGTGGTGCGGGAGATCTACATGGAGACGGGCGATCTCGTCTGATCCGTCGCCCGACAGAATGGATCAAGGAGGTGGTCATGGAGATCCGGGAACTGCTGGCCGGGGCGGGGTGCGACGGGTGGCTGTGCGTCATGGAGATCGATGGCGACGGCGAGGTGCACGCCGGCAGTGACGAGCCCGTCGTGGCCGCGTCCGTGTTCAAGGTGATCGTCGCGCTGGAGGTTTTCCGGCAGGCGGCGGCGGGGGAGCTGGACCCGCGCGAGCGCGTACGCGCCCGGCCGGGCGAGACCACTCTCGGGCCCACCGGCATGTCGGTGTTCGCCGACGAGGCCGAGGTGTCGGTGCGCGACCTGGTCACGATGATGCTGACGATCAGCGACAACGCGGCCACCGACCTGCTCGTCGAGCGCGTCGGGCTCGACCGGATGGCCGCGACGCTGGCCGAGCTGAAGCTGACCGGCACCGCGGTGCCGTACTCGCTGGGCGGCCTGCTCGACTCCATCGCCGTGGACACGGGCCTGGCCACCTGGCGCGAGCTGATGGCGGCCCACCACCCCGCCGGGCCCCCTGACGAGATGCTGCACGCCTCCCGCGCCCTGCGCCCCGAGCACTCGATCCGCACCACGGCCGGCGACATGGCCCGGCTGCTGAAGCTGATCTGGCTCGACCGGGCCGGGCCCGCCGAGGCGTGCGCGAACGTGCGCGCGGTCATGGGGCAGCAGGTCACCAGGCACCGGCTGGCGATGGGGTTCCCGGACGACGTGCGCGTCGCGGCCAAGAGCGGCGGGCTGTTCGGCGTCGTGCGCAACGAGGTGGGGGTCATCCGGTTCCCCGACGGGCGCCGGTACGCCGCCGCCGTCTTCACCCGCGCCCACCGGCCCCGCGCCGGTGAGAACGCGATCAACGCGGTCATCGGCACCGTCGCCGCCGCGGCCGTGGCCTCGCTGCGCCGCTGAGTACATTTTCCTGATGCGACGCGTATCCGTGGTGGGGAACACCGGCTCCGGCAAGTCCACGCTGGCCCGGGCGCTGGCCGGGCGGCTGGGCGTGCCGTGGCTCGAACTCGACTCGATCTTCCACATGCCGGGCTGGACACCGCGGCCCCGGGAGGAGTTCCGGGCCGAGGTCGAGCGGTTCACGGCCGCCGACGGGTGGGTGGTGGACGGCAACTACTCCGCCGTACGCGATCTGGTGTGGTCGCGCGCCGACACCGTGGTCTGGATCGACCTGCCCCGGCGCACCGTGATGCGCCGGCTCCTGAACAGGACCCTGCGGCGCATGGCCACCGGCGCCGAGCTGTGGAACGGCAACAAGGAGTCGTTCCGCTTCCTGCTCGACAAGGACGAGTCGATCATCCGCTACGCCTGGCTCAAGCACGCGGCCTACCGCGCCCGTTACCGCGAGGCCGCCGCCGACCCGGCCAACGCGCACCTGAGGTTCGTGCGGGTCGCCTCCCGTGCCGACGCCGACCGACTCACGCGGACTGACAGAAATTGAAATCTGTCATCGCAAGGTGCATACTTCTCGTATGAGAACTTTGGGTACTGGCGGGCCTGCCGTGTCCGACCTCGGCCTTGGCTGCATGGGGATGTCCGACATGTACGGGCCGGCCGACCGGGCCGAGTCCATCGCCACCATCCACGCCGCGCTCGACGCCGGCATCAACCTGCTCGACACCGGCGACTTCTACGGCATGGGCCACAACGAGCTGCTCATCGGCGAGGCGCTGCGCGGCCGGCCGCGCGACTCGGTGCGGATCAGCGTGAAGTTCGGGGCGCAGCGCGACTACGACGGCAACTGGCTCGGCTACGACGGCCGCCCCGCGGCCGTGAAGACCTCGCTCGCCTACACGCTGCGCCGCCTGGGCACCGACTACGTGGACGTCTACCGGATGGCGCGGGCGGACCCGGCCGTGCCGATCGAGGAGACGGTCGGGGCCATCGCCGAGGAGGTGCAGAAGGGGCGCGTACGGCACATCGGGCTGTCCGAGGCCGGCGCCGAGAGCATCCGGCGGGCCCACGCGGTGCACCCGATCGCGGACGTCCAGCTCGAATACGCGCTGCTGACCCGGGGGATCGAGCGGGAGATCCTGCCCGCCTGCCGCGAGCTCGGGATCTCCGTGACCGCGTACGGGGTGCTGTCCCGAGGGCTGATCAGCGGTCACTGGCGGAAGGACCGCGAGCTGGCGGCCGGCGACTTCCGGGCCACCAGCCCGCGCTTCTCCGGCGAGAACCTCGCGCACAACCTGGGGCTGGTGGACGCGCTGCGGGCGATCGCCGGGACCAAGGGGGTCACGGTCGCGCAGCTGGCCATCGCCTGGGTGCTCGGGCGGGGCACGGACATCGTGCCGCTGGTCGGCGCGCGCACCAGGGAGCGGCTGGCCGAGGCGCTGGGCGCGCTCGACGTGACGCTGACGGAGCGGGATCTGGCCGCCATCGAGGCCGCCGTCCCGCAGGACGCCGCCGCCGGCACCCGCTACGGCGAGGCGCAGATGGCCCACCTCGACAGCGAGCGCTGACCACCCGCTCGGTGGCGCAGCGCTCGGTGGGTGGCTCGGCGCTCGGTGGGCGGCTCGACGTTCGGCGAGGGGCTCGGCGTTCGGTGGGTCCTCGGCGTTCGGCGAGAGGGTCAGCGTTCGATGAGCGTGACCTCGAGGGAGTAGTGCGAGGCGCGGTAGACGTGTGAGCCGTGCTCGACGGCCCGGCCCTGGTCGTCGTACGTGGTGCGGATCATCGTCAGCAGCGGCGCGCCGCGGCGCTCCTCCAGCAGCCGGGCCTCCGCCTGGGTGGCGGATCGTGCGCCGATGCGCTGGTTGGCCACCCGCATCCGCACACCCGCTCCGCGCAGCAGCTCGTACAGGCCGCGTCCCTCCAGGTCGGCGGCGCTGAGCTGGGCCAGGCCCGGCGGCAGCCAGTTGTGCAGCACGGCGAGCGGCTCGCCGGCCGCGAAGCGCACCCGCTCCAGGTAGAGGATCTGGGAGCCGGGCTCCACGCCCAGGACCCGGGCGATATCCTCCTCCACCGGCCGCGTCTCCAGGGCCAGCACCTGCGTGGCCGGCTCCTGCCCCGCCCTGCGCAGGTCGTCGTACAGGCTGGTCAGCTCGACCGAGCGCTTGACCTGCCCGTGCACCACCTGCGTGCCGACGCCGCGCTTGCGCACCAGCAGGCCCTTGTCCACGAGATATTGGATGGCCTGCCGGATCGTGGGCCGCGACAGGCCCAGTTTGTCGGCCAGCAGGATCTCGTTGTCCAGCCGCGAGCCGGGCGCGAGATCACCCCGGCGGATGGCCTCGGCGATCTGCTCGGCCACCTGGAAATAGAGCGGCACCGGGCTGGATCGGTCCAGGTCGATGCCCAGGTTCGCGGTCATGCTGATCAGCTTAACCGAGGTCAGAATGTCCAGACAAATGAGTCATGGCGTGTGCGGCGGGCGTGCGGGAGGTAGAGGAGAGGGCATGGACGCGACATACCTGCTCGACACCGCCACCGAGGCGGCCAGGGCCGTCGGCCCCCGGCTGCGCGCCGCCTTCAGGTCCCGGCCGGGCGTGGCCACCAAGCGCGACTTCCACGACCCGGTCACCGAGCACGACCGGGCCGCCGAGGACACCATCCGCTCCGTCATCGGCGCCCGGGCCCCGCACAGCGCGATCGTCGGCGAGGAGGGCGGCACGACCGGCTCCGGCGACCTCGTCTGGTACGTCGACCCCATCGACGGCACCGCCAATTTCGCCGCCGGCCTGCCGTTCTTCTGCGTCTCCATCGCCGCCGCCGTCCGCGGCGAGCTGGTGGCGGGCGTCGTGTACGACCCCGTACGCGGTGACGAGTTCACCGCCACCACCGAGGGCGCCTGGTGCAACGGCGAGCCCCTGCGCAGCGCGGGCGCGACCGGCGACCGGGAGGCCATGCTCCTGTCCAGCTATCCGACCCCGCTCGACCTGGACGAGGACGGCGACGTGGCGCTGCGCCGCTACGGCCGCTTCCTGGAGTCCTTCTCCGCCGTCCGCAAACCCGGCAGCGCCGCACTCAAGCTCGCGCACGTCGCCGCCGGCTGGTCGGACGCCGCCTACGGCACCCGCTCCCACCCCTGGGACGTGGCGGCCGGAGCCCTGCTGGTGCGCCGGGCGGGCGGCGTCTACCTGGGGGATCCGCTGGTCAAGGGGGACTACCTGGCGCATGTGGGCGGGTTCGACCTGGAGCGCTCCGTGCTGGCGGAGGTGGCGCCCCGGGAGCTCAGCCCAGGAGGGCCGCCAGCTCCGCCAGCGAGGTGATGCGGGGGAAACCGGCGGGCGCGGGTTCGGTGCCGTGGCGGTCGAGCCAGACCGAGCGCATCCCGGTCACCGTCGGGCCTGTCACGTCATTGGTCACGTCGTCGCCCACCAGCAGCACCTGCCGCGGCTCCAGCCCGAGCGCCGCGGCGGCAGCCGTGTAGGAGGCGGGCGCGGGCTTGAAGCAGCCGCCGAGCACCTCGCCCGTCAGCACCGGACCGACCAGGCCGTCCAGCCCGATCGCGCGGACCTTGTCCTCCTGCATCCGCTGCGCGCCGTTCGTCAGGACCCCCAACGCGAACACGCCCAGCCCCGCCACCGCCTGCGCCACGTCCGGGAAGGCGGCCCAGTTCCGGCGGTAGCGGCCGGCGAAGTCGGCGTAGGCGGCGTCGAGGTCGTCCGGTACGGGGACGGCCAGCTCCGTGCACAGGGCGGCCAGGCGCAGGCGGCGCTGCTCCTGCACCGAGCACCTGCCCGCCTGCCACATCGCCAGGTAAGGACCTTCGAGCTCGGCCCAGAGCCCGGCCACCTCGGCCAGGCGCGGGTGGCCGGGGGAGCGGTCCTCGAACCAGGACACGATGCCGGTGTCGGCGGCCGTGCGGTGGTCGAGCAGGGTGCCGTCGAGATCGAACAGGATCCCCTTGACGCCGGCCGGCGCGGGCGCGGTCACCGGGTGGCCCCGGCGTCAGGGGCGGGACCGGCCGTGGCGTTGATCGCGGGTGTGGTCACCGGGCGGTTCCGGCGGCGATGCGGGCCGCCGTCTCGCGGGGCGGATAGCCGAGGGTGAGGCCGCGTACCGACAGGGGGGCCTGCGCGAAGAGGGTCTCGGCGTCCTCCGTCAGCACGTAGTCCAGTGCCGGGGAGCGGGACCGGTGCGCGTCCAGCGCCGCCGACTCCCGCTCGGCCAGCTCCCGGGGCAGCGCCTCCTGGTAGTCGGCGATCAGCGCGTCCAGGTCGAAGAGCTGGGAGTACCGCTCCGAGGTGCCCGCCACCACGCGCACCAGGTCGCCGTCGTGCTTCGCGTGGTAGACCAGGTTCGTCCCGCCGCTCTTGGCGAACCAGCGCAGCGCCTCCGGGGCGGGCAGGGTGAAGGCGCCGTACGGCTTGCGCCCGTACAGCAGGGCCTCGGCGATCCACCGGTCGCACCACAGCTCGTCGCGGTAGGGCGCCGGCGAGCGGGGGTCGACGGTCAGGCCCTGGGCCAGCACCGGGTTCCAGGCCGACACCAGCGGGCTGCTGAAGCGCGGCATGCGCGGGCCGCGCCACTGGCTGAGCGCGTAGCCGTACCATACGGTGACGACCTCGACCCGGAGCCTGGGCAGGGGGCGCTCATAGGTGCCGTTCATGATCTGGCCGCCGTCGGGGTGCCGCCATGGGCCGGGCGTGATGTCCGCATCTGTGGGGACCGGGGGAGTCCGGTAGTCGGGATGGAGAATCCACGCGTCCGCCACAGTCTCTGCCTTTCCGATTGGGCGTATGCATTACGTGTCTGACCACTAGAGTGGCAATCGTGCATCACCCGTCACTCCGTTGCAATAGACCAGGTGTAAACGCTGATTTTTGTCATCGGCGGTTGTGACAGACGTATGCAGTTGAGCGTTGTAGCGGCCCGGCTCTCCTCGTTGCGGGCCGGGAGCAGCCTGTCGATGAAGTCCGCGGCCGAGGCCGCCGGGCTCAACACCTCCACGATCTTCCGCATCGAGCACGGGCTCGTGGCGCCGCGCGAGGCCACCGTGCGCACCCTCCTGGAGCTGTACGGCGAGGGCGAGCACGCGCCCCGGCTGCTGTCGCTGCTGCGGGAGGAGCGGGTGCCCGGCTGGTACGACGCGCCCGGGGTACCGCTCGGGCTGTCGGCGTTCCTGGAGCTGGAGGACCAGGCGCAGGTGATCTACACGTACTGCCCGCACCAGGTGCCCGCGCTGCTGCAGACCCCCGCGTACGCCCTGGCCGCCGCGCCGGCCACCCTGCCGCCCGGGGCCACGTACGAGCGGGCCGCCCGCGCCGCCGGGCTGGTCGCGGTCCGGCAGAAGGTGCTCGACCGGCACCGCGGGCCGCACCTGTGGGCCCTGCTCGACCGGCCCGCGCTGCTCGACCCGCCGCTGTCCCGGCCCGAGGACCGGGTGGCGCAGCTCGACGCGCTCGCCCTGGCCGCCAAGCAGCCGCACATCGCGGTGCAGATCTCCCGGCCCGTCGCCGAGACCGGCTACCTCTACCAGGGGCCGCCGTTCACGCTGCTGCGCTTCCCCGACCGGGACCGTCCGGACGCGCTGGTGCTGCACCTGCTGCACGCCCCGGTGGTGGTCGAGGACCGGCGGCGGGTCGAGGAGCACCAGCAGGCGTTCGCCCGGCTGTCGCTGTCGGCCTTCCCCGTGGACGCCACATCCGAGGTGCTGGAAGGGGTACGCGCCGCGCTTTCCGGCTGACAGGATGAAATCTGGTCGATCGGGACGGAGGTCACCAGGTGCCCAAAGACGACAGTCCGGTCGTGTCCCTCGCCGGGGCCAGCAGCGCCCGCATGTACGACGCCGCCCTGCGCGGGAAGCAGAACTTCAGCGCCGACCGCGAGGCGCTCGAGCTGGCCGAGCGGCTCAGCGCCGACGCCGCCACCGCCCTCGTCGCGCACCACCAGCACGTGCACCGGGTGGTGCGGCACCTGGCGGGTCGGGGGGTGGACCAGTTCGTGCTGTACGGGACCGGGCTGCCCAGCACCGGGCAGGCTCACGAGACCATCCACGCGGTGTTCCCGCCGGCCAGGGTGGTGTACGCCGAGCAGGACCCGTACATGCTGGCCCACGCCCAGGCGGTCACCGCCAAGGGCAGCGACCGGGTCAGGATCGTGGGCTGCGACCTGGCCGACCCCGCCGGGCTGCTGGACGACCCCATGGTGCGCACGTTCGTGGACTGGGCCGAGCCGGTGGCGGTGGGCGTGCTGTCGGTGCACGAGATCGCCCTCGGGGACACCGCCTGGGCGGCGGCGCTGCGCCGGTCGATGGTGGCCGGAAGCCATCTGTGGCTGACCGCGCTCAGCATGGACGCCTACGACGAGGACATGCGCGCGGCGGTCTCGGCCGCGAACCGGGACCTGGGGCTGACGGTGCACTTCCGGCGCCGGGAGCAGGTGCTCGCCCTGTTCGGCGGGCTGGAGCTGCTCGATCCCGGCCTGGTGTGGGCGCCGCAGTGGCGGCCGGACGGGAACGAGGCGCCCGTCGCCCCCGAGCGCACGGCCTGGCTGGCCGGCGTCGCCCGCGTCGGATAACCCGATCGCGCGAGCCCGCGCTCCTTCTGCTCGCGCCGGTCGGCTGCTCGCACCGGTCGGCTGCTCGCGCCGGTCGGCTGTGCGCACCGGTCGGCTGTGCGCGCCGGTCGGCTGTGCGCGCCGGTCGGCTGTGCGCGCCGGTCGGCTGTGCGCGCCGGTCCGGCGGTCGCGTGGGGGGTCAGTGGTGCTGGCGGAACTCGCCGGCGCGGCGTACGTGCTCGATCATGATGCGTTCCGCGCGCTCCCCGTCGCCCGCCTCCAGCGCGGCCAGGATGCCCTCGTGCGCCGCCAGCTGCACGTTGACCTGCGTCTCGTCCAGCCACAGCGAGGCCTCGGCCGGCACCGGGAAGCTGTTGCGCACCGACCTGGCGTGCTCGCCCAGGAAGGCGGGCCCGCCGATGTCCACGATGCGCAGGTGGAAGCGCAGACTCTGCTCGCCGAGCCGCTCGTGCCTGCCGTGCGCGGCGTCGTCCGCCATGGAGGCGTGCAGCTCGCGCAGCGCGGCCAGCTCCTCGGGGGTGATCCTGGCCGCGGCCAGGCGGGCGCCCAGGCCCTCGACGACCGAGCGCACCCCGTAGTACTCGGCCAGCGCCTCGTCCCCCAGGTCCACCACGGTCGCGCCGTGGTGCGCCTCGTAGCTGATCAGCCGGTCCTTCTCCAGCCTGCGCAGCGCCTCGCGGACCGGCGTGACCGAGACGCCGAGGCGCTTGGCCACTTCTCCAGCCCGCAACGCCGTCCCTCCGGGGATCCGCGCGCTGCGGATCTCGTCGAGAAGCACGCTGTAGACGTACTCGGCCTTGCTCATGGGCGGCCGCGGCTCGCTGGATGACATGTCCCCAAGTGTCGCGCATAACGGTCATTCGGTTGACCTATGACATATTTCTTATAAGTTACATGCTTATGACGAGCCTCGACGGCCTGCGGGTCATCGACGCGGCGACGCTGTTCGCCGGTCCTTCCGCCGCGATGATGCTGGGCGACTTCGGCGCCGACGTGATCAAGATCGAGCATCCCCGCCGCGGCGATCCCTCGCGCGGCCACGGCGCCTCCGTGGACGGGGTGGGCCTGTGGTGGAAGACGCTGTCGCGCAACAAGCGCACGGCCGCCGTGGACATGTCGCGCCCTGAGGGGCAGGAGATCCTGCGCCGCCTGGCCGAGCGGTCCGACGTGCTGATCGAGAACTTCCGCCCCGGCACCCTCGAACGCTGGAACCTGGCCCCTGAAGACCTCCTCGAGCTCAACCCCCGGCTGATCGTGGCGCGGATGACCGGGTTCGGGCAGTTCGGGCCGATGGCCAAGCGGCCGGGCTTCGGGACGCTGGCCGAGGCCATGAGCGGCTTCGCGGCCATGACCGGCGAGCCCGACGGGCCGCCGACGCTGCCGCCGCTGGCCCTGGCCGACGGCATCGCGGGCCTGGCCATGTCGTACGCCATCATGGTCGCCCTGCGCGCCCGCGAGCAGACCGGTCGCGGGCAGGTCATCGACCTGGCCATCATCGAGCCGATCCTGGGGCTGCTCGGGCCGCAGATGAGCGCGTACAAGGCGCTGGGCGTGGTGCCGAAGCGCACCGGCAACCGCTCCAGCAGCAACGCGCCGCGCAACACCTACCGCACCCGCGACGGCCGCTGGCTGGCGATCTCCACCAGCGCCCAGCCCATCGCCGAGCGCGTGGTCACCCTCGTGGGACGGCCCGACCTGGTGGCGGAGCCGTGGTTCGCCAGCGGGCACGGCCGGGTGCAGCACGTGGACGAGCTGGACGAGGCGGTCGCCTCCTGGATCGCCGAGCGGGACGCCGACGAGGTCATCGCCAGGTTCGAGGAGGTGCAGGCCGCGGTCGCGCCCATCTACGACGTCACCGACCTGGCCGAGGACCCGCAGTACGCGGCGCTGGGCACGTTCGTGGAGGTGCCGGACGAGGAGCTCGGCTCGGTCACCATGCAGAACGTCATGTTCCGCATGTCGGACACGCCGGGCGAGATCCGGTGGCCGGGGCGGCCGCTCGGCCGGGACACCGACGAGGTGCTCGGCGAGCTCGACTACTCCGGCGAGCGGATCGCCGCCCTGCGCGCGGACGGGGTGATCGCGTGACCACCTCCAACCCCGTGACCTGGCTGTACGTGCCCGGCGACCGGCCCGAGCGCTTCGCCAAGGCGGTGGCGTCGGGCGCCGACGTGATCATCATCGACCTGGAGGACGCCGTCGCCCCCGTCAGGAAGGACGAGGCCCGGCGGAACGCCGTCGCCTACCTCCGCGACCGGCCGGACGTGAGCTGCCAGGTGCACGTGCGGGTCAACGATCCGGCCACCGCCCGCGGGCGCGACGACGTGGCCGCCGTCGGGGACCTCGCCGACGCCGTACGGCTGCCCAAGGTCGAGTCGGCCGCCGTGCTCGACGCCCTGCCCGGCGCGGCGCCCGCGTACGCGCTGCTGGAGTCGGCGGCCGGGATCGTCGCGGCCGGGGAGATCGCCGGCCACCCGCGCGTGGTGGGGGTGGCGCTCGGCGAGCAGGACCTGTCCGCCGAGCTGGGCATCACCGACGAGCAGGCGATGAACCACCTCAGGCTCCAGGTCGTCCTCGCCGCCGCGGCGGCCGGGCTGCCGCCGGTGCCCATGTCCGTCTACCCGGACATCAAGGACGAGGCCGGCCTGCTGGCGTCCTGCCGGGCGGGCCGCGCGCTCGGGCTGTTCGGCAGGACCGCGATCCACCCGCGCCAGGTCCCCGCGATCCGGCGGGCGTTCCGGCCGACGGAGGAGGAGGCGGCCAGGGCCGCCGAGATCGTGGCCGCGGCGGAACGGGCCGAGGCGGCCGGCATCGGCGCGGTGGCGCTGCCCGACGGCCGGTTCGTGGACGCCCCCATCGTGGCCAGAGCCCGCCGCACGGTCGACCTGGCCCGCCGCCTCGCCGACCCGCCGCCGTCCGACCCGCCGTCCGACCCGCCGTCCGACCCGCCGTCCGACCCGCCGTCCGGCCCGCCGTCCGGCCGGCCGGTGTCCGGCACCTGACCGAAGGCGCGAACGGCGCGCCGATCACCCCCAGCTCGTCCCCATCGGAGGTCATACGCCATGGGAATCGCCGTATGGGCGCTCATCGCCTACATCGCCATCATCGTCGTCTGGAACGGCGTGCTGAAACGCAACATCGGTGAGGCGATGCTCATCGGTTTCGCCGGCGTGTGCCTCTTCGGCGGCACCGGGTTCTTCACCCTGGCCTGGGCGGGCATCGCCGACGCCATGGCCGAGGAGGTCGTCTTCGCCGCCCTGGCCTTCGTCTTCATGGGTTACCTGCTCACCAGGCTGGGCCTCATCCAGGAGCAGGTCACGGTCCTGAACTCGATCTTCGGCCGCCTGCGCGGCGGCGCCGGGTACGTCTCCACCTCCGCCGCCGCGCTGCTCGGTGGCCCCTCCGGATCCGGGTCCGGCATCTCGGCGTCCGTCGGCTCGGTGACCATCCCGTGGATGATCCGGTCGAACTGGCGCCCCGACCTGGCCGCCTCGCTGGTGGCGGGCAACGCCGGGCTGGGCATCTCGATCCCGCCCAGCTCGTCGATGTTCCTGCTGCTGGGCTCGGCCGCCGTGGCGCCCGTGCTGACCGCCGACCAGCTCTTCGTGCCGGCTCTCGTGGGCGGGCTGTGGACGGTGGCGTACCGGTTCGTGGTGGTGTTCGTGTGGGTGCGCAGGCACCGCATCGCGGCGGCCGACGCGGCCGACCTCGTCCCGCTGCGCGCGGCGCTGCGGGCCGGGTGGACGTCGCTGCTGGTGTACGCGGGCATTCTCGTACCGGTGCTGATGACGCTGGACTTCGGCGTGGCGCTGCTGGAGTCGCGGGTCGGCGAGGCGGCCGATGACATCAGCATCGTCGTGTGGATCCCGGTGCTGACGGTGCTGGCCACGTTCGCGGTGGCGTGGAAGCGGTTGCCGCGCACCGCGCGCGCCTGGAACGAGCTGCTCGGCGAGATGGCCCCCCGGTACGCCGTCATCGGCGCGACGCTGTTCTTCGCCTTCGCGGCCGCCGCCAGCCTGGGCGAGCTGGGCCTGGTCGACCAGCTCACCGCGATCATGAAGGGGCTGGACGCGCCGGCCGTCGTCATCGCCACCCTCGTCGGCCTGCTGCTGGTCATCATCGCCGCGCCGCTGACCGGCACCGCCACGATCGCCGCCGTCGGCGGGGTCGCCTTCAGCGCGCTGACCGCGGCCGGGGTCGCCCCCGCCGCCGCGGCCACCGCCATTATGATCTTCGCCTCGACCGAGGGCGCGTCCCCGCCGGGCGCGGCCCCGATCTACATCGCCAGCGGCATCGCCCAGGTGGACCCGGCCAGGACGTTCGGCCGGCTGATCGTCTGGTTCGTCATCCCGACCCTGGTCCTCGGCGTGCTGGTCGCGACCGGCGTGCTGCCGATCTGAGAGGAGGTCCCGTCGTGAAGAGCCTCATCATGATCCTGTTCAAGGCCGGCCTCGTGCTGTTCCTCGTGCTCGGCGTCGCCGTCGTGCTGCTCCAGGTGGCCGGCCTCGTCGCCGGGAGTCCCGGCCTGGTCTCCGGCGCGGTGTCCGCGCTCGGCATGGCGATGACCGTCTCGGCCGGGGTGACCGGGCTGCTCGGCTTCGTGATGTCGTACCTCTACCACTGGAAGACCGGCGAGGACTGAGGCGGGGAGGCTATGCCTGCGGGGCCCACCAGCGGGCCGACAGCTCCTCGTCCTCGGGCGGCGGGCCGGGCAGGTCGCGGTGGGCCGGCGGCACCCGCAGCGAGTCCATCACCAGCGTCAGGTAGCGGTGGCGGAGCTGCACCGTGCGCTCCTCGCCGCCCAGCTTGATCGAGGCGATCTGCTCGAACAGCAGCGCGATGTCGGCCACCGTCACGTCCGGCCGCAGCACGCCCGCCTCCACCGCGCGGTGGTGCACGTCGGTGGCCACGACCGAGGCGCGGACCGCGTCGCGGCCGAGCTCCTCGGTCGGCGTGAACGTGCCCGCCAGCTTGATCGTCAGCGAGTTCGTGTCGGCATCCACGATCCCGCGCAGGTAGCCCGCGAACGCCTCCCACGGATCGCCGTCGTCGGCCAGCGCCCGCTCGGTGACCTCGATGTACAGCTTCAGCCCGTCGCCGCACAACTTCTGCAGCAGGGCCTCCTTGCTGGGGTAGCGGCGGTAGAGCGCGCTGATCCCGACGCCCGCCTTCTCGGCCACGGCCGCGATGGGGGCGCCGGGGTCGGCGGTGAAGACCGCCCGCGCCGCCTGGAGGATCAACTCGTCGTTACGCGCGGCCTGCGCCTTGCGGCCGCTCATGGGTGCGCTGGTCATGACCCCAGTGTACGGGAACGTAAGATTCCGTTCTACTCTCCGGGTATCGTGCTTCGATCTTAGGGGGCGGTGTGGATCGAGGTGGGGCGGGTGGCCGCGTCGTAGGCGGCCCGGGAGCCGGTCGCGCCCATGCCGCTGTCGCCGGCCGGTTCGTACAGCCGCTCGGGCCCGCCGCCCTGCCACTGGTTCACCCACACGACCCCCGCCGGGAGGCGGCGGGCGGCGGCCATGTGCGCGGGGTCGGCGGTGTACACGGTGGCGGCCAGGCCGAAGCGCGACGCGCCGGCCCGCTCCAGCGCCTCCTCGAAGGAGGAGACGACGATGACGGGGGCGATCGGGCCGAAGGTCTCCTCGGTCATGACCAGCATGGAGTCGTCCAGGTCGGTCAGCACGGTGGCGGGGTAGAAGAAGCCCTTGCCCTCGGGCACGAACCCGCCGGCCCGGATGGTCGCGCCGCGTTCGACCGCGTCGGTGACGTGGCGTACGACGAGGTCGCGCTGGCGCCGGTCCACCAGCGGCCCGAGGACTGTGCCGGCGTCGTGCCCGTCGCCGAGGGTGTAGGTGGCCGCCGCCTCCACCAGGGCCTCGATGAACTCCTCGGCGACGTCGCGGTGGACGTAGACGCGTTCCATGGAGGTGCAGATCTGGCCGGAGTTGGCGAAGGCGCCGAACGCGACCGCCGCCGCGGTGGCCTTCGGGTCGACTCCCGCGTCGACGATCGCCGGGTCCTTGCCGCCCAGTTCGAGGATCGAACGGCGCAGCCGGGCCCCGGTCTGGGCGCCGACCTTGCGGCCGGCCTCGACGGAGCCGGTGAAGTGCACCAGGCCGATCCGCTCGTCGGCGGTCAGCGGGGCGCCGGCCCTGGCGTCGCCCAGGACCAGGTTGACCACGCCGGGCGGCAGGTCCGTCAGCTCCATCAAGCGCACGGCCGACATCGGCGAGCGCTCGGACGGCTTGAGCACGACGGTGTTCCCGGAGGCGAGCAGCGGGCCGAGCGCGCCCAGGATCATGGGCACGGGGAAGTTCCACGGCACGATGACGGCAGTGGCCCCGAGCGGGTTGCGGACGATCGTGGTGCTGCTGCCGTCCGGGCCGGGGATCGTCTCCTCGAACGCGTAGTCCAGAGCCTCGGCCGCCGCCACCTTGAGCCCCTGGGCCGCCCCGCCGATGAAGGCGCGCCCCAGGGCGACGGGCTTGCCCATCTCGCGGCACTCGATCTCCGCCAGCTCGCCGGCGTGGGCCGCGATCGTGTCGGCCCAGCGCGACAGCCGGCCCACCCGTTCGGCGACGGGGAGCGCGGCCCAGGCGGGCTGGGCGCGTACGGCGGCGTCCACGGCCAGGCGGACGTCCTCCGGCGAGCCGCTGGGACAGCTCGCCACCACCTCCTCGGTCGCGGGGTTGACCACCGGGTGGAAGGCGTCGCCGCGGGAGCCCTCCCATGTGCCGCCGATGAGGTTCTGCAGGGTCTTCACGAGGGGTGCTCCTTAGAGGCGGTCGGCCATGAGCTCGCCGGCCATGATCGCCGTGAGATTGGTGTTGGCCCGCGGGACCGACGGGAAGATCGAGGCGTCGACCACGCGCAGGCCCTCGACCCCGAGGACGCGGCACGACGGGTCCACCACCGTGGCGGCGTCGCCGGGAGCGCCCATGGGGCAGGTGCTGGTGCCGTGCTGCGCGTCCACGGCGGTGGCGAGGAGATGGTCGTCGAGCTGGTCGTCGTCGTCCAGGACCGCGAACAGGCGGCTGTTGCTCGCCTCGACGGAAGCCGCCACGATCGGGGCGACCTCGGGGCCGCGCGCCAGCTCGGCCAGGGCGCGCACGCCCCCGCGCAGCCGTTCGAGGTCGCGGGCGTCCGACAGCATGCGCTCGTGTACCTCGGGCTGGGCCCGCGGATCGGTGGACGTCAGCCTCAGGACGCCGCGCGAGAAGCTCTGGTTCAGCCACACGCCGAAGCCGCCCGCCGGGAAACGCGGGTCGGCGGCCTCCATGGACAGCACGTTCTGGTTCAGCGAGACGAACATCATGTCGTGGGGCAGGCCCCCGGGCCCGCTGGTGTAGCGGACGCAGACGTTGGTGTGGCGGTCGTCGGCCGTCTTGTTGGCGGCCTCCTCGGTCAGCGGCAGCTCGACGAGGACCATCGGGTGGTCCTGCATGCCGGCGCCGACCGGCAGCTCCTGCCGTACGGTGATGCCCAGGCGGCGCAGGTCGGCGGCCGGGCCGACCCCCGAGCGCAGCAGGATCGCGGGGGAGTGGATCACGCCCGCGCTGAGCACGATCTCGTCGGCGTACTCGGTGGTGGTCGCGCCGTCCTGGACGATCCGGACGCCGACGGCGCGGTTGCCGGCGAAGACGACCTGGTCGACCAGGGCGTCGCCGCGGATGGTGAGGCCGGTAAGGGAGCGGCCCGGTTCGAGGTAGCCGTCGTTGACCGTGACCCGGCGGCCGGCCCGGGAGGTGATCGGGTACGGCGAGACCCCGGTCGCCCCGGGCGCGTTCACGTCCGGCGCCCAGGGGTGCCCGGCGGCCAGCGCCGCGGCGGACAGCGCGGAGTCCACGGCCCCCCACCGCTCCCGGGGCATCCGGTAGATCGGGGTCGGCCCGCCCCGGCCGTGGTAGGGCTCGTCGCCGAACTCCTCGTCGTCCTCCAGCCTCGCGAAGTACGGCAGCACGTCGCCGGATGACCAGCCCGCGCATCCGGCCGCGGCCCAGTCGTCGAAGTCCTCCACGGGCGGGCGGATCGCGATCTGCCCGTTGATCGACGAGCTGCCGCCCACGCCGCGCCCCCGCCAGTAGGGCGCCTGCGCCTGCCTGTCGGTCCGGGAGGCGTTGACCCCCGTCCAGACCACCCCCTCGGTGGCGGTGGGATCCAGCAGCGCGCGGACGGGGTTCGGCGAGCGCCACGCCTCGTGCATCGCGGCCGACCGGTAGTCGGGACCGGCCTCCAGGAGCAGAACGCGCTTCCCCCGCTCGGCAGACCGGACGGCGAGTGTCGCGCCGGCCGAGCCCGCACCCACGACGATGATGTCCCAGCCCGTACCTGTCACGGCGAACCTCCTGCGTTCGGCTCAGGGAGGGCGGTCCTGGCAAAATGTCCGGACCGCGACTAGCCGGTAGACTGCCGGTAGCGCCAAAGTTCAGTCAAGAGTGAATGTTCAGTTTTTTCTGACCGATGGGAGACAGGTGGCCAGCCCGGTCGGTGACATGACCCCCTTGATCGAAGATTTCGGCCAGCGCATCGGCCGCGCGATGGGGTGGCCGCCCATGGCGGGACGTGCCGCCGGCGTGCTCATGCTGAGCCGGGCGCCCATGACGACGGCGGAGCTGCAGAGCGCGCTCGACGCGAGCAAGGGCTCGGTGTCGGAGATGACCCGCCTGCTCGTCGTCAGCGGGACCGTGCGGCGCTTCAAGGAGCCGGGCTCCCGGCACTACGTCTACGAGTGGCGCGACGACGCGTGGATCGGCTGCCTGCAGCACCAGTTGGAGCAGACGGGCGAGCTGCTGACGCTGGCCGAGAACGCGCAGGCGCACGGGGCGGAGCTCGATGAGCCGCAGCGCGGGCGCCTGCGGGAGATGCACGACTACTACACCTTCATGGTGCGTCACATCGAGGCGCTCCTCGAGGAGTACAAGGAGTCCTGGGCCGCCGCCCGCCGCGATTGACCCATCCCGTCGGGCCTGGCGAGCCGCGGATGAGGCCCCGCCCCCGCCGGGCCGCGGACGGGGCGTACGTCCAGCCGGGGCCCCTCGTCCAGCCGGGGCCCCTCGTCCCGCCGGCCCCGACGGTGGCCACGACCATCGTGGTGGAGCGCCAGGCGAGGGTGCCGTCGCCCTCGGGACGGTCCGTGGGGAAGCGGTAGGCGGCGGCCGTCACCTCATCGATCTCGCTCATGGCGCTCGCACCCGGGAATGCCGGCGGTCAGCGGGCCCGGGTGAGCTTCGAGCCCAGCCGCCACAGCTGCTCGGTGAGCTGGCCGGTGCGGTAGAACAGCCGCGGCGGGACGTACGGGAGCAGCCGCGAGGTCCGGTTGTCGAGCAGCGCGATCACGTGCTGCACCGGCAGGTCGATGTAGCGCGGGAGGTTCTCGTACCACCGGGCGCTGAGGCGGGCCGCCCGTTGCGGGACCTTGATCGCGGCCCTGCGCAGCCGGTCGTAGCGGGCCAGCGCCCCTTCCAGGTCCGGCTCCCCGTACAGCGCGTCGACCAGGAAGGCCGCGTCCCCCAGGGCGAGCACGGTGCCCGCGCCGACGGAGTAGTGCGTGGTGTGCGCGGAGTCCCCCATCAGGGCCAGGTTGCCGTGGTACCAGGTCCGGTTGGTCAGGGTGCGGAAGTTCAGCCAGTTCGCCCCGCCGTCGGACTGCGCACGGCCGATGAGCCGGTGGCCGTCGAGCACCTCGGCGAAGAGCTTCTCCAGCAGGCCCAGGCTGTCGGCCTCGTTCGCCTCGTGGAACCCGAGGCCCCGCCAGGTCTCGGGGGAGCACTCGACCACGAGCGTGCTGCCCTCCTGGCTGTAGCCGTAGCCGTAGCACCAGATCCAGCCGTGCGGCGTATCGACGAAGGCGAAGACGAAGGCGTCGAAGACCTTGGTGGTGCCGAGCCAGACGTACTTGTTCTGCCCGACCTCGACCTGGGTGCCGAAGTGGTCGGCGTGGCGCTCGCGCAGCACGCTGTTGATGCCGTCGCCGGCGATGACCAGGTCGGCGTCGGCCAGCTCGGCCTCGTCGGCGATCTCGTGCTCGAACTCGACGCGCACGCCGAGGGAGCGGGCCCGCTCGGCGAGGATGTCGAGCATCCGCTGCCGCCCGATGCCGTAGCCCTGGTCACCGTGCTCGATCGTCACCGTCGCGCGTTCGTGCAGGTCCACCACCCAGCTGTCCCAGGAGACCGAGCTCTCGCGGATGGCGTGCGCGGTCTCGGGGTCGATGCCCTGCAGGAACTCGAGCAGCTCGCCCCAGTAGGTCACGCCCCAGCCGTACGTCGAGCCGGCCGGATTCCGCTCGTAGACGGTGATCTCATGGGCCGGGTCGACCCGCTTCATCAGGATCGAGAAGTACAGGCTGGCGGGTCCGCCGCCGGCGCAGGCGACCTTCACAACAGCTCCCTACTGTACGCAAAGTAACCAATCTATAGCAGAGAGTATCAGTAGGCCCGTAGGGTGAGGCGACCCCGACCGGCTGGGACGCCGGTCATGAGATGACCAATTTTCGGCGGCGCGCTCACGCCGTCAGCGCTGTCCCGCGAGCCACTCGTCGAAAGTGGTCGGCGCGATGCGGGCGTCCTCGCCGGGCAGCAGCACGTCGCCGGCCATCGACGGGCCGAACAGCCCCGACCACGTCGGCACGAGCCGTACCTCGACGCCGCGCGCCTGGTGGGTGCGCCGGGCCATGTCGACGAGGTCCTGCGGCTCGGGCCCCGCCACGTCCACGTGGCGACCTCGCGGCTCGCCCAGCGCGATCTCGGCCAGGATGTCGGCCACGTCCGCGGGCGCGATCGGCTGCACGAGCAGCGGCGCGATCGTGGCGGTGCCGTCCTGCTCGGTCCAGCCCGCCACCATCGCGGCGAAATCGTGGAACTGCGTGGCCGGGACGATCGTCCACGGCACCGGGCCCTCGGCCACCAGGCGTTCCTGCTCCCGCTTGCCGGCGTAGTGCGCGTTGCCCTCGACCCGGTCGATCCCGACGATCGAGAGCAGCACGTGGTGGCGGACGCCGGCCCGTTCCTCGGCGGCGAGCAGGTTGCGCGTGGCGGTCCCGAAGTACGCCACCGTCTCCGCCCGCCCGGCCCCCGGCCCGTTGGTGACGTCGATGACCGTGTCGACACCGGTGAGGGCGGCGTCGAGCCCGGCGCCGGTCAGCAGGTCCACGCCGAGCGAGCGGCTGACGCCCACGACGTCGTGCCCCTGGCGCCGGAGGGCGGCGACGGTCAGGGCCCCGATGTTCCCGGTCGCGCCGGCGACTGCGATCCGCATGATGATCTCTCCTTCTCTCGTTACGCTGCCGACCATATCTCGGACTTAACAGATCCTCAAAGTCCGCGATAGGCTGGGTGTCGTGAAGCTGCCTGTGAGCACCGAATGGCTGTTGCACTGCGCCACGACGCTGGCGCAGCTCGATCCGGGAGCCACCGCGTCGGCGGCGCAGCTCGCGGAGTACTACGACCTCCCGGCGCCCTATCTCGCCAAGCAGCTGCAGGCGCTCGTCAGGGCCGGGGTGCTGTCCGCGACGACGGGGCCGCGTGGCGGGTTCCGGCTGGCGCGGCCGGCTGCCGAGATCACGCTGCTGGCGATCGTCGAGGCGGTGGACGGCGCGTCGTCGCCGTACGAGTGCCGCGAGATCCGGCGGCAGGGCGTGGGCGCGCTGCCGGACGAGGACTGCCGGCGAACCTGCGTCCTGGCGGCGCGGATGGCCGATGCGCACGAGGCGTGGCGGGGGAGCCTGGCCGGGGTCTCGCTCGCCGACATCCTGGCCGAACTGCCCCCGACGGCCCCGGCCCGCACCCGGTCACGCATCGCGGCCACCACGCGACCCGCACCCCACCGCTGACCGCCGGGCCCGCCGGCGGGTCGACCGTCCAGGCGATCGGCGACAGCGCCGCCTGGCTGCTCGGCCACGCCAAGGTCGGCGAGCGGCTGCGCGTCAGCGAGCGCGTCGAGGACAGCCGGGGCCGGCGCGTCGCGCTGACCCCGGACACCACGATCCTCCAGGTCGGCCCGACCCTGGTACGCGACGGCCGGGTGTCGGTGAACGCGGCGGCCGACGGCCTGATCCGCGAGGGCACGGACCAGACGTTCACCTACAACTGGGCCGTGCGGGCCAACCCCCGGTCGGCGATCGGCATGGACGACCGGGGGCGGCTCATGCTGGTGGTGGTCGACGGGCGGCAGGACGGCTACAGCGAGGGGCTCGGGATCGCCCAGACGGCCGAGCTGATGAAGCTGCTCGGTGCCCGGGAGGCCATGAACCTCGACGGCGGCGGCTCCAGCGTCATGGTCACCTCGGCCGCCGGCATCGTGAACCGGCCCTCCGACGCCACCGGCCAGCGCTCCCTGGGCAACGTCTTCCTCGTGCGCCCGTAGTCACGCCGCGCGGAAGTGGTGGGCGTGCTCGCGCGCCCACTCCGCGTACGTGCGCGGCGGCCGGCCGGTGACCCTCTCCACGTGGTCGGTCAGCGTGGTGCCGTACTCGTTCGGCGTCCCGTACAGCCGCAGCAGCAGCTCCACCGGATCCGCGGCGCCGGGCGAGGCGGCCTGGCCGAGGACCCGGAAGACGGACAGGGCCGGCCGCCGGCCGGGAACGCTCCACTCCTGGCGCACCTGGTCGGGGGTGAGCTCCTCGAACCGCAGCGAGCGGCCGGTGGCCTCGCCGATGATGGCGACCATCTGCCGGGCCGTCAGCACCTCGGGGCCGGTGAGGTGGTAGGACTCCCCGGCGTGGCCGTCCTCGGTCAGCACCGTGGCGGCCACGGCGCCGATGTCGGACTCGTCGACCGGCGGGCTCTTGCGGTCGCCGTACGGCTCGCGCACCCGGTCGCCGGTCCGCAGCGGCTCGCCCCAGTCGACGAGGAAGTTGGCCATGAACTGCACCGGGTTCAGGAAGGTCCACTCCAGGGCGCCGGCCCTGACCGCGGCTTCCAGGGTGCCCTCCTGCCAGCCGACCAGGACCGAGGCCCGGCGGACCCCGGCGCGTACGGCGAGGTCGACGATCTGCTCCCCGTTCGGCAACGGCCGGTAGTCGCCGCCGAAGTTGATCAGATGGACGGCGGTGACGCCGTCGAACGCCGGCTCCAGCGTCCCGGCGTCGGTGAGGTCGCCCGCGACCACCTCCACGCCGGCGGGCAGGACGGCGGCGGCGGGATCGCGGGTCAGGGCGCGTACCTTCGCACCGCGCCCGAGCAGGTGGCGGACGACCTGGCGGCCGACGGTGCCGGTGGCTCCTGTGACGAGGACGGTCATGCCGTGCACTCCTTCGAGCTCGATCTGACGGATGTGTCGGCGTCCTGAGAGAGCCCGCGGCGTGCGAGTGTGACGCCCCGCCCGCCGGTGTGACGCGCCTCACCCGGCCGATGTCACACTTGCCGGCCCGCAGGACCTCTTGAGGGGGTATGCGTGCTGACAAGGAGTTCTCTGATGCATGACACCGACGCCCCCGACGCCTCCCAGGTCTTCGCCGGCCAGCGCGAGCTGCTGTTCTCGATCGTCTACAACATGCTCGGCAGCGTCGGCGACACCGAGGACGTGCTCCAGGAGACGTGGCTCGCGTGGTCGGGGGTCGATCTGGCCCGCGTCGAGAGCCCCCGTGCCTACCTGGTGCGCATCGCGGTCAACCAGGCCCTCGCCCACCAGAAGGCGCTGCGGAGGCGGAAGGAGACCTACCCGGGTCCGTGGCTTCCCGAGCCGCTGGTCACCGACGGAGACGCGGCCGAGCCGGCCGTACGCGCGGAGTCGGTGTCGCTCGCGATGCTCGTGGTGCTGGAGACGCTCAGCCCGCTGGAACGGGCGGTGTTCGTCCTGCACGAGGTGTTCGCGTACCAGCACACCGAGATCGCCTCCATGATCGACCGCAGCCCGGCCGCGGTCCGCCAGCTCGCCCACCGGGCCCGCGAGCACGTACGGGCGCGGCGACCCCGGGCCAGGATCGACCGGCGCACGCACCAGGCGGTGACCGAGCGGTTCATCGAGGCCGCGTTCGGCGGGAACCTGGCCGCGCTGATGGAGATGCTGGCGCCCGAGGTCACCCTCTGGGCCGACGGCGGCGGGAAGTCGGCGGCGGGCGGGCCGCGCCAGATCCGCGGCCGCGACAAGGTCGCCCGCGTGCTGGTGGCCAACGCGCGGGCCAACCAGGGCGTGGACATCCAGTACCGGCAGGTCAACGGCGATCCCTCGGTGGTCGTGTTCGAGCAGGAGGCGCCGTTCGCCGTCATGGTGCTCGACCTCGACGGCGAGCAGGTACGCGACGTCTACGTGGTCAGCAACCCCGACAAGCTCGGCACCATCCCCGACAGGACCGGCGGATGACCCCGTACGGGCGCGCGAGGGGCCGGGGTCACGGTGCTTTCAGGGCGGCGTCGATGGCCGGGCCGTTGCGGTCCAGCCAGGCCTCGCGCCGCTTGATCCGGTCCCCCACGCCCTCGTCCCACATCCGCGCCCACCCGCCGCCCCGCTCCTCGGCCGCCTGCTTCATCAGGAACCACGACCGCCGGGTCCGCAGCACGGCCACCTCGACGACTCGCGAGCGGTCGACGTCCGACATCCCGTAGGCGTCGGCGAGGACCCGGCAGCGGCGCGGCACGTCCACCTCCCGCAGCAGCGGGTCGGCGTCGGCGGGGTCGCCCAGGGGCGCCCAGTACAACATCGCGTTCACCGCCTCATCCACCCTGGTGACCGGCTTGGCGAGGTCGAAGTCGATCAGCGCGGCCGCCTCGCTGCCACGGAAGACGATGTTGTCGGGCGTGTAGTCCATGTGCCCGGTCACCTCGGGCGGATAGGGCGGCAGGGGCGGCGTGCCCGGCGCCTCGGCGTAGCCCGTCTCGGGGCGCACCCCTTCCGGGGGCACGAAACCCGCGACCGCGTCGTCATAGTCGCGTACGAGGCGCCCGACGGAGGCCAGCCGCTTCTCGTCGGCGAGCCACGCCGGCCGCGGCCGCCCGGCGACCTCGCCCGGCAGGTACGTCAGCACCTCGCGGCCGGCCGCGTCGATGCCGAGGAAGCGCGGGGCGCCCGCGAACCCGACCGCCTCCAGGTGGCGCAGCAACGCGTGGACGAAAGGGGCGTTGGGACCGACCGGACGGCGCACGGTGTCGCCGACGCGCACGACCCCTTCGGTGACGTCACCGCCGGCGAGCGGGATCTCGGGGAGCAACGGGGCGGGTTCCGCGTAGGCGTGAGAGTTCATGGGTCCCTTGGGCGTGGAGACGGCAGAACCCTTGATCTTACGTGGCTGGACACCTTCGGGGCTCAGGGGCCGAACGCCTGGTGGAGCTCCGGGAGCGAGATCATCTCGGTGACGAAGCCGAACCGGCCCTCCCGCATCTGCCTGGCGCCGTCGAGGAACGAGCGCAGCGCCAGCCGGGAGAGCGCGCCCCCGATGCTCACCCGCCGCACGCCGATCTCGCCGAGCTGCTCCAGCGTGATCGACGGGTCCGCGAAGCCCATCACGACGTTGACCGGCCGGCCGACCGAGGACACGACCGCGCGCATCTGGTCGAGGGTGCGCAGCCCGGGCGCGTACAGGACGTCCGCGCCGGCCGCCTCGAACGCCTGCAGCTGCCTGATGGTGTCGTCGAGCCCCGCGACCCCGTACAGCAGGTTCTCGGCCCGGGCGGTCAGGACGGGCGGGACCGGCAGGCCGCGGGCGACCTCGACGGCGGCCCGCACCCGCTCGACGGCGAGCCCGAAGTCGTAGATCGGCGTCCGGCGGTCGCCCGTCGCGTCCTCGACGGAGGCTCCGACGGCGCCGCTCGCGCACGCGTCCGCGATCATCTTGGCCGCCTCGGCGGGGTCGTCGGCGTAGCCGTTCTCGAGGTCGGCGTTCACCGGGAGAGGGGTCGCCTCGCTGATGGCGCGGCAGTTGTCGAGGATGTCCTGCCGGGCGGCGCGGTGGCGGCCGAGCGTGTTCGCCACGCCGAGGCTCGTGGTGGCCAGGGCCTCGAAGCCGAGGCCGGCCAGCAGCCGGGCCGTGCCCGCGTCCCAGGGGTTGGGCAGCAGGAAGGGCTCCGGGCGCTCGTGCAGGGCACGGAAGCGGGCCGCCCGCTCCGTCTGATCGGTCATGATGCGCTCCCAAGGTGGGCCGGTGTCATCGACTCACTCTCGTCATCACCGAAGTCATCAGTCAAATGCATAGTGTGAATCGTCATTATCAGGAAAACTTATGGATGTGATGACGGTGGATGAGATCGAGGCGTTCGTGGGCATCGCCCAGTGGGGCGGGTTCACGGAGGCGTCCAGGAGGCTCAACCGGTCCCAGCCCGCGATCAGCCGCCGGATCCGGGAGCTGGAGCGGTCGCTGGGGGCGGAGCTGTTCGAGCGGGCCGGGCGCCGGGTGGTGCTCACCGACGCGGGGCGGGCGCTGCTGCCGTACGCGGAGGCCACGCTCGCGACGATCCGTGACGGCGAGCGGGCCGTACGCGAGGCGGCCAAGGCGCCCGGCGGCCCGCAGGCCCTGACCCTGGCCATCGTCGGCACCCTGGCCGACTCGCACATCGTGGACGCGTTGCGCACGTTCGAGGCGGAGTTCCCCGAGGCGGCGGTCGAGCTGCGGACCGCGACCAGCCGCGAGGTGAGCGCGCTCGTGCGCAGCGGCGAGGCGTCGCTGGGGCTGCGCTACTTCCCCGACGCCGACCCGCGGCTGGAGTCGATCCCGCTCGGCACGGAGAAGCTCCTGGTCGTGGTGCCCGCCTCGCACCCGGTGACCGCCCGCCGGCTGCCCGACCTGCGGGCGCTGCAGGGGGAGCGGTGGCTCGGCTTCCCGCCCGCGCGGGGCCAGGCCGACTCCTTCGGCCACCTGCTCGAACGCCACCTGCCGGCGCACGGGCTGGTGAACCCCTCGATCACCCGGATCGACAGCCTGACCGCGCAGCGCCGGCTGGTCGAGGCGGGTCTCGGCGTCGCGCTCATGCCCACCAGCAGCGTCCGGGAGGAGCTGCGCATCGGCAGCCTGCGGGCGATCGAGATCGAGAACATGGACGCCGGCCTGCCCGTGGTCGTCGTACGCAGGCGGCGCGGCCACCAGGGCCGGCTGGCCACGGCCTTCGTCGAACTGCTCAAGGAGCGCACACCCGGCCTGCTGCGATGATGTGCACCATGCACGCCTTGTGTATGATGCACTTTTCACGTCGAGGGAGGGGCGAAAGACCGGCCATGGGCAAGCCCGCAGAGTGCATCGAGTACGAGACCATGCTGCTCGGGCGGCACCGCTACCTGGCCCCTCCCCGGCCCCGCTCCGACGGCGAGCGGCTCGACCGCAGCGCGTACATCCTGCTCAGCCGCCTGGAGCTGGACGGCCCGATGTCGATCGGCCGGCTCAGCGAGGCGTTCCGGCTCGACCCCTCCACCCTCAACCGGCAGACCTCCGCGATGATGCGCGCCGGGCTGGTGGAGCGCATCCCCGATCCCGAGGGCGGCATCGCGCGCAAGTTCCGCGTCACGGAGGAGGGCGAGCAGCGCCTGCGGAGCGAGCGCGAGCAGAACATCCGGGGCCTGGAGAAGGTGCTCGCCGGCTGGAGCGCCGAGGACGCCGCCACCTTCGCCGCCTACCTCAAGCGGTTCAACTCCGACATCGAGCGACTCGAAGGGCGCCCCTGGCCCCGCCCGTGAACGGGCGGCCCGCCCTGTCATCCCCGGCGGCCGCCCAGGGATGTGCATCATGCATAAGTTGTGCAAGAGGCATGAGGTGTGTATGGTGCATTCGGAATAATCGGGCAAAGGGGGACATATGGTGCACTCCGCACCTGCCGGACGCCCCGGCGGCGGGATCGTCAGCGTCCTCGCGGTGGCCGGCATCGTCGGCTCGCTCATGCAGACCCTGGTGGTGCCGCTGGTCGGCGAGCTGCCCCGGCTGCTCGACGCGACGCCGGCGGACACGTCGTGGGTGATCACCGTGACGCTGCTGGTCGGCGCGGTCGCCACCCCCGTGGTGGGCAAGCTCGGCGACCTGTACGGCAAGCGGCGCATGATGCTGATCTGCTCGCTGCCGCTCATCGCCGGCTCGGTGGTGTGCGCGCTGGCCGGCTCCCTGATCCCGATGATCGCCGGGCGTGGCCTGCAGGGCCTGGGCGTGGGCATGATCCCGCTCGGCGTGAGCGCGCTGCGCGACCTGCTGCCGCCCCAGCGGGTCGGGCCGGCGATCGCGCTGATGAGCTCCTCGATGGGGATCGGCGGCGCGCTCGGCCTGCCCCTCTCGGCGGCGGTCGCGCAGTACGCGGACTGGCGGATGCTGTTCTGGGGCTCGGCCGTGCTGAGCGTGCTGGTCGCCGTGCTGATCTGGCTGCTGGTGCCGGCCACGCCCGTGAGCGCCAAGGGCCGCCTCGACCTCGTCGGCGCGCTCGGCCTGGGGGCGGCTCTGGTCTGCCTGCTGCTGGGCGTGTCGAAGGGCGGCGACTGGGGCTGGGGGAGCGGCACCACGCTCGGGCTGCTCGGCGCGGCGGTGCTGGTCCTGCTGCTGTGGGCCGTCTACGAGCTGCGCGCCCGCGACCCGCTGGTCGACCTGCGGACCACCGCGCGGCCCCAGGTCCTGCTCACCAACCTGGCCTCGATCCTGGTCGGCTTCGCCATGTACGCCCAGTCGCTGGTCCTCATCCAGATCCTGCAACTGCCCGAGGCGACCGGGTACGGCCTGGGCCAGTCGATGCTGGCCGCCGGGCTGTGGCTGGCTCCGTCCGGCCTGATGATGATGGCCGTCTCCTCGCTCGGCGCCCGGTTGTCGGCCGCCCGGGGGCCCAAGACCAGCCTGTTCGTGGGCGTGCTGATCATCGCGCTCGGGTACGGTACCGCGCTGGGGCTGATGGACTGGGCCTGGGGGCTGATGATCGCCGGGTGTGTGGCCAGCATCGGTGTCGGCCTGGCGTACGGGGCGATGCCTGCGTTGATCATGGGTGCCGTGCCGCAGAGCGAGACCGCCTCGGCCAACAGCTTCAACACGCTGATGCGCTCCATCGGCACCTCGGTGTCAGCCGCCGTGGTCGGCGTCGTGCTGGCCCAGATGACGGTGACGGTGGGCGGGCACGCGCTGCCCTCGGAGTCCGGATTCCGTACCGCGCTGCTGCTCGGCTGCGGCGTCGCCCTCTCGGCCGCCCTGGTCACCCTCACCCTCCCCAAGCCCCGCCCCGCCGTCCCCGCAGCCTCCCACCCGGCGGACGACGTCCTCGGCCCGGCCGGTGCCCCCGGTTCCGTGGCGGCACTCCGTTCGGAGACGGCGTTCGGTACGGCGGAGGTGTCCCGTCCCGGTGGGCATGGCGAGCAGGTCCGGCCGCCCGGGCCGGCCGCGCAGGGCGGTGCGCCCCTGCCTCCCGCGCAGGCCGAGGTGGCCCGGCTGACCGCCCGGGTCACCCGGGCCATGGAGCGCGGGCACGAGGAGCTGGGCCCCTGGGGGGACGCGTTCCGCTCGCACGACGCCGGCACCGGCCGTCACCAGGCGCACGCCGACCCCTTCCGGCCGCAGCAGCACGACCCGCGGCAGAGCCCCGGACACGATTCGCGGCCCGGCAGCGGCGGGCTCTCCGCCGACGAGCGGGCCGAACTGCTCTGGATGCGTGCGGAGAACGCCGAACTCCGCACGGCGAACGCGGACCTGCGCAGCGCGAACGAGGAGCTCACCAGGGAGAACGGGGTGCTGCGCAAGGAGCTCGACGTGCTCATGCAGAGCGTGTCCCTTTGGGTGAAGAACCTCGCGGAGCGCTGAGCGGTGGCAATCGATCGGTAGGGTCGTGGGTCATGGAGATCTGGATCAATCCCGCGTGCTCCAAGTGCCGCTCCGCGCTGTCCGTCCTGGACGCCGAGGCCGCCGACTACACCGTACGCCGCTACCTGGAGGATCCCCCGAACCAGGGCGAGATCCGTGAGGTCCTGGCCCGGCTCGGCCTCGAACCGTGGGACATCACCAGGACCGGCGAGGCGAAGGCGGCCGAGCTCGGCATGGACGGCTGGCCGCGTGACGCGCGGGCCAGGGACCGGTGGATCAGGGCGCTGGCGGAGAACCCGATCCTGATCCAGCGGCCGATCATCACCGCCGACGACGGGACGACGGTGATCGGCCGCTCGGAGGAGGCCGTGCGAAGCGTGCTCTCGACGGACTCCGCACGCGCCTCCGGCAGGTGACGGTGGCGCGCTCGACGGGCTGCGGGAGTGCGTCCGGCTTGTGACGGTGGCGCGTGCTCGACAAACTCCGTGCGTGCCTCTCGGTTGTGGCGGTGGCGTTCGGGCGCGGGCGCAGGACTTCGTGCCAGACTGCCGATATGACCCACACCCACGAATCCGACCCGGCGTGTGAGGTGGCCCATGCCGAGGCTCCGGCCGGGGAGACCGGGCGGACGCTGGTGGCCGTCTTCGCCTCGCCGGTGGCCGACTGCCTGCTGAGGTTCGGGGCGGAGCTGGGCTACCGTCCGATCCTGGTCGAGCCCGACCCGGCGCGCGGCCTCGACGGGCACGCGGCGGTGCGCGAGCTCGGCGACCTCGTCGACGCGACCGCCGACGTGGTGCTCACCGACCACCACCGCGAGGAGATCGGCCCGGTCCTCCGCGACCTGCTCAAGTCGCCCGCCCGCTGGATCGGCATCATGGGCAGCCCTCGCCACACCGCGCCCCACGTGCAAGCGCTGGCCGACCTGGGGGTGCCGCCGGAGGAGATCGCCCGGGTGCACCGGCCCATCGGCCTCAACATCGGCTCGCACACCCCGCCCGAGATCGCCGTCGCCACCCTGGCCGGCCTGATCGCCGACCGCAACGCCCGCCCCGGCGGCTTCGATTTCTGAGCCTGCTCAAGCCGTGCGGCGCGCGAGGGGAGTCCCACGCGCGCCGGGCGGATCGGCTAGGACCTGATCTCGTACACCGCGGTGGTGCCGCTCACCTCGTTGCCGACGACCAGCAGCGGCCTGCGCGTCGGGCTGTCGTGGGCGTCGATGAACAGCACGCCCTCGGGGCCGACGTCCCCGGCCGTGCCCGCCTCGACGTCGCCGGCGAAGTCGCGCGTGTTGACGTACCCGGCCAGGGCGGGCTTGCGGGGGTTGGACAGGTCGTACGTGACGATGCCGCCGACCCGCTCCAGACCCACGAAGGCGTACGTGCGGCCGCGTACCTCACCGACCGCCACGCCCTCCGGCTCGGGCCCCTTGTTGTCGCTGCGGGAGTCGAAGGAGTCGTTCTCCTCGTTGTCGAAGTTGAACTGCCCGGGCAGCTCCCGCGCGACGAGCTGCTCCAGCTCGCTGCCGGAGTCCCAGACCAGCGACCCGTCGGCGGCGCGGACCGAGACGGACCGGGCGCCGAACACGCGCAGCTCGGTGTACCTGCCGTCGGCGTCCTTCGGCGAGTCCGACAGCACGGTCAGCCGCCCCAGCTCGGCGTCCTGCTTCAGGGCGGCCGCGTTCGGGAACGCCGTCGGCGACAGCTCGGCGCTCTTGACGCGCACCTCGTCGGTGTGGCACTCCCAGTCGCGGCTGTCGCCCTCGTTGGCGGTCACCAGGTAGGTACGGCCGCGGTCGCCGAAGTGACTGATCGCGTCCGGCATGTACATGCCCTTGACCGGGTGCGTACGGATGTCGATCTTGCCGTCGCGGTCCGAGGCGTCCAGCGCGTTGGCGGGCTGGGCGTGGTCCTTCAGCCCCAGCGGCACGATGTCGCGTACCGTGGCCCGCTCCAGGTCCACCACGGCCAGCGCGTTGTTCTCCTGCAGCGTCACCCAGGCGGTGCCCTTGTCGATGGTGATGTACTCGGGCTCCAGGTCCTGGGCCGCGCTCACCCCCGGCCCGCTGATCCGCACGCCCTTGGCGCGCAGCCGGTCCTCCTGCCCGTTCCACGCCCGGAACCCGGCACTGCGCACGGTGCCGCGCCGCACGTCGATGACGCTGATCGAGCCCTCGGGGTCGTCGACGGCGCCCGTGCAGTACGAGGCGGCCTCGCCCTCGTTCGCCACGACGACCCGCCGCCCGTCGGCGGTGAACGTCAGCATGTCCGGCAGCGCCCCCACGGTGACCTCACGCTGCTTCTTGCCGGTCCGGGCGTCGAAGAACGCGACGGTGCCCGCGGCCGTCTTGTTCGCCGCCTGCTGGGCGACCGCCACCAGACCGTCGTGCACAGCCACGCTGTTGGCGCCGGGCGTGGCGAGCGTGGCCACCTTGCGCGGCGCCCGCGGGTTCCGGAGGTCGAGCACGTCCACCGTGCCCTGCTCCGCGTTGACGACGAAGACGCGCCTGGTCTTCGCGTCGTACGCGGTGATCTCCGCGGCCCCGGCGCCGACGGCACCGGCGGAGTAGCGGCCGAGCAGGGACAACTCGATGCCGGAGCGCTCGGCGCGAGCGGCGGCGGTGGTGGCGGGCAACATGGCGAGCACGGACATGGTGGCCGCCGCCAAGCACAGTGGGGTGGTGGTACGCATGTGGCGGAGTGTCACGATATTTCATGACTGGTTTCCGCCGTACAGATGACCACCGTCTGAACCGCGGCTGACGACCTGCCCCTCCACGCCCCCGCTTCACGCAGCGGGGCGGGGGTGACGGCCGAGATCAGGGCCGTCCCCGTCCGCCGCTCGGTGGGGTCGCGATCCAGGAGGCTCTCCGGGGCGGGCGGCAGCAGTGCCGTGCCCGCGCGTCTGTGTTTGACTTGGCGGATGGATCAGCGCCGGTACTTGCACCTGATCGAGCTGGATCACGCGCGCATGCGCGAGACCGCCACCCGTGACCTGGCCGCCCCGGTGCCCTCCTGCCCGGGGTGGACCACCGCCGACCTGCTCAAGCACGTCGGCGACACCTTCCTCCACAAGGTCGAGACGATGCGCCGCGGCACCTGGCCGCGGCCCTGGCCGCCGGAGCCGGATCCGAACGGCCCCGGAGCGTACCTGGACCGCGCCATGGCCGAGTTGCGCGGCGAGCTCACCTCCCGGAAACCGGAGGAGCAGGCACTGACGTGGTACGACCCCGACCAGACCGTTGGTTTCTGGGCCCGCAGGATGGCGCTGGAGACGGTGGTGCACCGGGTGGACGCCGAGCTGGCGGCCGGCGAACCCATCACGCCGATCCCGGCCGACCTGGCCGTGGACGGCATCGACGAGATCCTCGTGACCTTCCTCGCCTTCGCCTCCCGCCAGTGGCCGGAGGACTTCGGTGACGCCCTCGCCGGCGCGGACGGCCGCGCGGTGTCGATCGCCGCGGGAGCGGATCGCCGGCTCGTCCGCCTGGCCGCCTCGGGCGTCGAGGTCTCCAGGGACGATGCCCCAGGAGAGGCGTCGATCTCGGGCGCACCCCAGGACGTGCTGCTGTGGCTGTGGAGAAGGGCGGACGGCGCGGCGCTGACCTTCGACGGCGACCCCGAGCTGGTGAAACGGCTGGGCGACCTGCTCAAGGAGGCGACGCAGTAGCTTCCGGAAGCCGGGTCCGTCCTCGTCATCGACGCTCTCAAAGGGCAGCGGCCGGTTCAGGGGTGTCCCAGCCGGAGACGAACCAGCGGGCCTCGCCGGTGGCGGGGTCGTACTCCCGCCGTCTGATCGTGGCGATGTTGCCGCCGTAGACGTGGATGCCGACGGTGGGTTCGCTGCCGACGGCCGCGACGGCATGGACATCGTCGTCGGTGGTGCAGCAGACGGTCACCTGCCCCGGCTCCCACCGCGTTTCGCCGGCCGGCGTCAGCGGCGCGCCCGCGGTGGACGCCGTCGGCTTGAGGTAGCGGCTCTCGTGCTCGACTCCCGCGTAGATGCCGGCGACGCCCCACGTCTCGTGCGAGTGCACGTTGGTGCGCTGGCCCACGTCCCAGACCACGGACGCCAACGACCAGCTGCCGTCGGGGGCGATGTGGAGCGGATACGTCAGGTGACGCGCCGGCGATGACCGGGTGACCTCCGGCGGGAGCCGGTAACCGTCGGCCAGCAGGGCGGACAGCAGCTCGGCGACCCGCGCCGTGATCTCGTGCTCGTCGGCGGTGCCGCTCACCACCAGTCCTACCTCGTCGATGAAGGTCTGCAGGCGGTCAGGCTCCATGGTGCTCTCCTTTGCGCAAGGTCTTCAGTGCGCTGCTCCAGGCGACGACCTGGTCCAGCAGGGTGGTCAGGGTGTCCTCGTGGCGGCCGGCCGGCTGGAAGACGGTGAAGTCCGTGAAATCGGTGAACAGCGACAGCTCCACCTGCGCGCTGACGTGCGCGACCTGGAGACAGCTCATCACCAGCCGCAGGTGCTCGATGGCGCGGGCGCCGCCGGCGCTTCCGTAGCCGACGAACCCGGCCGCCTTGTTGGTCCACTCCGCGTAGAGGAAGTCGATCGCGTTCTTCAGCGGACCGGGGGCCGAGTGGTTGTACT
>NZ_JBFANM010000063.1:0-73561 GCF_040674815.1 Nonomuraea sp. NPDC049709 | reverse complement strand
GTCCCGCCCCCCCGGGGGGCGCCCACCACCTGGTGGGACGGGTCCCCCGGGGGTCCCCCGGGCCCCCGCCCCCCGGGGCCCCCCCCGGCGCCTCAGGAGACCGGCACGATCGGGCTGTACGCCTCGGGTGAGCTGCCGGAGCCGTGGAAGACCACCCGGTGCGCCCCGCTCAGTGGCGCAGTCAGGGGCACGCGCCACACGAACAGGTCGTCGGCCGAGGAGACCAGCGGGTTCAGGTCCACGGGCGTCCAGTTCCAGCCGGACCCCGCGTGCCGGTAGTACCAGGAGTTCTCGATGAGGTAGTCGGCGCCGATGCCCGCCACCGCGAACCCGGTCGCGGCGTCGTTGTCGGCGTCGATGTACACGTGGTGGAAGTCGAACGGCAGGTTGTAGCGCGCCTGGTAGGTTGCGCTGCCGTCGGCGACGGAGCCGGCCGCCTCGGAGATGGGGTCCCCGCTGGGCACGGCGGTGGTGACGGTCAGCGGCCGCGCGGGCGCGGACTCGTTGCCGCTCGCGTCCCTGGCGAGGACGGTGAAGGTGTACGAGGTCGCCGGCGTGAGGCCGGTGACCGGGACGGTGGCGTCGGCGGGCAGCAGGGCGGCGGGCAGGCGGAGCAGGCGCCGGCCGTCCATGAGGACGTCGTACCAGGCGGTGTCCGCGGTGCGCTCCCAGGCCAGCCGCACGCTGGCCACCTTGACCTGGCCGGCGCCCAGCCCCGCGGGAGTGGCCGGCGGCGCCGCATCCGCCTTCCTGGTCCGCAGGGACACGGCGGCGCCGGCGGCCGAGGCGTTGCCGGCCGCGTCGCGGGCCTTGACGGTCACCGTGTAGGCGGTGCCCGGGTCGAGGTTCTTGACGGTGACGGCGGGCACGCGGCCCGCGGTGCCGGTGACCCGCAGCCCGTCCAGGTGGACGTCGTAGCCGACCGCGCCGGGCGAGGGCCGCCAGGCCAGGGTGAGCGAGGTCGGGCCGCGCTTGACGGCCGTGGCGGGGCCGGGGCGCGCGGGCGCCCTGGTGTCCGGCGACCTGGCCGCGTCCAGCTCCGCCCGCCAGTAGTCCGGCAGGGTGTCCCAGGGGTTGGCCAGCACGTCGGGGGTGACGTACACGTGGCCCGCCCCGCGCTCCTTGGCCAGGCGCAGCGCGTCTTCCATCTGCTCCTGGGTGGCGGTGGCGTGCACGAGGTGCCAGAACCGGCGCGGGTCCCGGCCGCGCTGCCAGGCGGGCGGCTGCCAGCCCTGGTACGTCTCGTACGTGCCCTCGAACGTCAGGCTCACGTCGGCGATGTCGGCGTAGCACTCCTCGGTGCCGATGCCGGGATTGATCACCGTGAACGCGCCCCGGTGCAGGCTCCTGATCGACTCGTCCAGCGCCCGGTAGGTGTCCGAATAGGCGTTGCCGGGGCCGCAGACGTTCTGGACCTCGTCCAGGAAGACGCCGCCGAGGCCGTGGGCGCCGTACAGGTCGTACCAGCGGGCCACCTCCTGCTGCGCCTGCGCGAGCCAGGCGAGCGGGGTGGTCTCGCCGAGCCTGGTGGCGCGGCCGGTGCTGCCGAGGTAACCGGTGGCCACGTAGCCGAGCACGGTGACACCGGCGGCGCGGGCGTCGGAGATGGCCTTGGCGTAGTTGGGGTCGAAGTCCTTGCCGGGGCCGGAGAACGGGTTCGCCACCACGATCCCGACCCCCGGGTCGGACAGCTGGCCCCACAGGTCGCCCGGGTAGAAGTACGCGGGCACGGCCAGCGACAGGCCGGGCTCGTCCGCGGATGACGACGCGTGGGCCGTGCCGGTGAACGAGCCCAGGAGGAGCACCGCGACCGCGGCGGCTCTGCGTAAGAACATGAGTCAGCCTTTGCTGCCGGTGTGGGCGATGCCCTGGATGAACTGTCGTTGCAGGAACACGAACACGGCGATCACGGGGAGCGAGGCGATCAGCGAGCCGGCCATCAGGACGGGGTAGTCGGTCTGGTACTGGCCCTGGAGCGCGGCCAGCCCCGCCGACAGCGTCATCTTCTCCGGGTCGGTGTTGACCACCAGCGGCCAGAACAGGTCGTTCCACGCCCACAGCAGGGTGAGGATGCCCAGCGCGACGAGCCCGGGCCGGGCCAGCGGCAGCATGACCGACCAGTAGATCCGCACGGGGCCGGCGCCGTCGAGCCGGGCCGCCTCCTCGATCTCGCGCGGCAGGCCCAGGAAGAACTGCCGCAGCAGGAACACCCCGAACGCGCTGAACAGGCCGGGAACGATGATCGCCTGCAGGCTGTTGAGCCAGCCCAGCGAGGACATGATCTGGTACTGCGGGATCACGAAGAGCTGCGGCGGCACCATGAGCACCGACAGGAAGACGCCGAACAGCAGGTTCCGGCCGGGGAAGCGCAGGCGGGCGAAGGCGTAGGCGGCCATCGAGCAGAAGAGCACCTGCCCGGTCACCCGCCCGGCGGCCATCAGCACGGTGTTGAGGAACTGCTCGCCGAACGGCAGCAGGTCGAAGACCTTCGCGTAGTTGTCCCAGCGCCCCTCGGGCAGGAACGTCGGCGGCACGGCGGTGGCGCTGCTGAGCGTCTTGAGCGAGGTGATGACCTGCCAGACGAACGGCGCCACCATCAGCAGCGACGAGACGATGAGCAGCGCGTGCACGCCCAACGGGCGGCGCTCAGACATAGTGCACCCACTTCCGCTGGAGCCGGAACTGCAGCATCGTCAGCACCGCGATGAGCACGAGCAGCGCGATCACGATGGCGGCCGCGTAGCCCCGGTCGTTGGTGACGAAGGCCCGCTCGTAGAAGAGCTGCACGACGGTCTGCAGCCGCGAGTACGCCGGGTTGGCCCGCGCCGACTGCCCGGACCCGGTCATCACGAAGACCAGGTCGAAGAGCTGCAGCGAGCCGATCACCGAGACGATCGAGATGAAGAACGCGGTCGGCGACAACATCGGCAGCGTGATCCTGAAGAACTGCCGGATCCGTCCGGCCCCGTCGATGGACGCGGCCTCGTACAGCTCCTTGGGGATGCCCTGCATCCCGGCCAGGAAGATGATCAGGTTGTAGCCGACGCTCATCCAGATGCCGACCACGACCAGCGCGTACATGGCGGTGGCCGGGTCGGCGATCCAGTTGGGCCCGTCGATGCCGACGATCGAGAGCACCTGGTTGACCAGGCCGTAGTCGCCGTTGTAGAGCCAGCGCCAGAGCATCGCGACCGCGACCGGCATGGTCACCACGGGCAGGAAGAACGCCGTCCGGTAGAGGCTCACGCCGCCCAGGCCGGGCCGGTTGAGCAGCGCGGCGAACACGATGGCCAGCGGAATGCCGAGCAGGCCGAGCACGGTGTAGGTGAGCGTGTTGAGCACCGCCCGCCCCACCTCGGGGTCGGAGAACAGCCGGGTGTAGTTCTCCAGACCGGTCCAGGTGTGCCCGCCGAACGCGCCCCACTCGGTGAAGGAGAAGTAGGCGGTCTGCACGACGGGCCACAGGTAGAAGATGGCCAGGCCGAGCCCGGTGGGGGCGATGAACGCGTACCCCCACAGGGCCTCGGCCCGCGGCCGGCGCCGCTTCACCGCGTGGGCGGCCCCGGCGGGCCGCCGCGTTTCGGCGGTCGTGCTCACGTCACTCCTTGGCCAGCAGGTCGTTCATGCCGGCCGCGAGGTCGGCGGCGGCCTTCTCGACCGGCACCTCGCCGGTCCACGCCTTGGTGAGGTGGGTGAGCTCGGCCTCCTGCCAGGCGGCGGTGTTCTTGGAGACGGGGTACGGCACCGCGTACGCGACCGAGTCGAGGAACGTCTGCAGCTTCCACTCGGGGTGGGCGGCCACCCAGTCGCTCTGGGTCCCGTTGTAGGCCGGGATCGGGCCCTTCTTGCCGAGGATTTCGGCGGCCGGCTTGGAGCCGAGGAACTTGACGAACTCCCACGCCTCGGCCGGGTGCTCGGTCTTGGCCGACACCACGTTGGCCACGCCGTGGATGATCGTGGCCTGCTTCTCACCCTTCGGCAGCGGGGCGACGTCCACCTTGTCCTTGGTGTAGTCGTTCTTGCCGAACTCGGCCACGTTCCACGAGCCGCCCCAGTACATCGCCAGCTTGCCGGCCTCGAAGAGCTGCAGCGGGGTGGTGTCGGTCATGGTCTTGAGGTCGGGCGACTGCTTGGCGGCGATGAGGTCGGTCCAGAACTTCAGGCCCGCGATCGTCTTGGGGTCGTCGTAGCCGGACTTCTTGCCGTCCGGGGAGATCACGTGGCCGCCGGCCTGGTAGATCGTGTTGTACTGGTACTCCTGGAAGCTCGTGAGCTGCGCCCCGACGGCGTAGACGCCCTTCTTGGGGTCGCTGAGCTTGGCGGCGGTCTCCTTGAAGTCGGCCCAGGTCCAGTCGTCGGCCGGATATTTCACCTTCGCGGCGTCGAAGAGCGTCTTGTTGTACCAGACGCCGACCGTGTCCATGTCCTTCGGCAGGCCGTACAGCTTGCCCTCGTAGGTGTAGAGGTCCACCAGGGCCTTCGGGTACACCGACGAGTCGACCTGCTCCTCGATCGGCTTGATCACGCCGTTGGAGGCGTAGAGCTGGAAGTTGGGGCCGTTCATCCAGAAGACGTCGGGCGCCGCGCCGCCGCTCACCGCGGCCTTCATCTTCGTCCAGTAGTCGACCCAGGGGGTGAGCTGGACGTCCACGGTGATGCTCGGGTAGGTCTTGGTGAACTCCGCGGCCAGTTCCTGCATGACCGCCTGCTGGGTGGCGTCCCAGACGCCGTAGGACAGCTTCACCCGCTTCTCAGGCTGCGTGTCCGTGCCGGCCTGCTCACCGCCGCCGCACGCGGAGGCGAGCAGTGCCACGCAGAGGAGCGCCGCACCGCTCCGTGCCGACTTCCACATCTCCCGGTCCTCTCCTAGAACGTGGGAGTAATGATGGAGTCCAGGAAAATTGTTGGCAAGAGTGGCTTTGTTACAGATGGCTCACGAGCGGGGTGCGGCCGTCGAGCACGCGGTCCTCCACGTCGTCGAGCGCGAGGCGTACGGCGCCGAGCACCACGGCCTCGTCGCCCAGCGCCGACATGCGCACCTCGGGGGTGCGGATGCACCAGCGGTCCAGCTCCCGCCTGAGCGGCTCGATGAGCACGTCGGCCGAGCGCGAGAAGCCGCCGCCGACCACGACCATCTGCGGGTCCAGCGTCAGGACCAGCGCGGACGCGCCCAGCGCGAGGTCCTTCACGTAGCGGCGCACGGCCGCTAGCGCCGCCTTGTCGCCGTTGCGCGCGGCGGCGAACACGTCGCCCGCCTCGCCGTTGGCGTCGCTCAGGTGCTCCTGGGCACGGATCCAGCCGAGCACCGGCAGCGCGCCGATCTCGCCCGAGGCGTTGCCGAAACCCTTGTGCAGCTTGCCGTCGATGACCAGGCCCGCGCCGGTGCGGAGCCCGGCCAGCAGGAACACCATGTCCTTGGCGTAGCGGGCCACGCCGCGCCAGCACTCGGCCAGGGCGGCGAGCTTGCTGTCGTTCTCGACCAGCACCGGGGCCGGGACGAGCCGGCGCACGTGCACGGCCAGGTCCACGCCGGTCCACTCGGGCAGCGCCTCCGACAGCATGACCTTGCCCGCGCCGTCCACCAGGCCGGTCGTACCGACGCCCGAGGCCCACACGTCGCCCCCGGTCAGCCCGGCGCCCTCCAGGCACTCCGCGACCGCCCGGTCCACCGCCGCCAGGCGTTCGAGCCGGCCCATCTCGGGCGTGACCGGGACCCGGGCGCTGTGCTGCACGTCGCCGTCGAGGTCGGCGACCACCGCGCGGATCTTGTGCCCGCCGATGTCGACGCCGAGCACCCGGCCCGCGTCGGCCCGGAACCGGTAGCGCCTGGCCGGGCGGCCCACCCCGCCCGCCGTGGCCCCGGCCTCGGCCACCCAGCCCTTCTGCAGCAGCTCCCGGACCACGTCCTCGGTCGAGGCCCGCGACAGCCCCGTGCGCTTGGCGACCTCGGTGAGCGTGAGCGACGACCGGCCCTGCAGCACCTTGATCACGGCCAGCGCGTTGAGCTGCCGCAGCCGCGACAGATCCCCGCCGCTCATCTCCGCCGCCATCGGCCCCCCTTGCTGTCTGCTTCCTCAGACCGAATAATGATGCTCTCCATGATATTTCTTCGGGGAAGGTTCCATGACTGAGGTGACTCTAGCCGTCGTCGGCGGCGGCCTGCGAGGGCTGACCTACGCGCGCCGCGCGCACGCCACGGGCGCGGGGCGGGTGGTGGCGGTGGCCGAGCCCGATCCGCAGCGCCGGGCGGCGTTCGCGGCGGAGTTCGGGATCGTGCCGGAGCAGGTCTACTCCGACTGGAAGGAGCTGGCGGCGGACGGGCGGCGGGCGGACGCGGCGATCATCGCCACGCACGACCGGCTGCACACCGATCCCGCGGTGACGCTGGCGGACCTCGGTTACCACATTCTCCTGGAGAAGCCGATGGCGACGGAGGAGCAGGAGGCGATCAGCATCGCCGAGGCCGCCCGGCGCAACGGCATCATGCTCGCGGTCTGCCACGTGCTGCGGTACACGCCGTACACGAAGGTCGTGAAGGAGCTGCTGGACGCGGGGCGGATCGGGCGGCTCGTCAGCGTGCAGCACCTGGAGCCGGTTGGGTGGTGGCACCAGGCGCACTCGTTCGTGCGCGGGCACTGGCGGCGCCAGGACACCTCGGCGCCGATGCTGCTGGCCAAGGCGTGCCACGACATCGACTGGCTGGTGCACCTGTTCGGCCGGCCGCCGTCCCGGGTGTCGTCGTTCGGCTCCCTGTCGCACTTCCGCGCCGAGGAGCGGCCCGCCGAGGCGGCCGACCGGTGTCTCGACTGCCCGCTGGAGCCGTCGTGCCCGTACTCGGCCAAGCGCCTCTACCTGGGCTGCCTCGGGGACCCGGACAGCGAGTTCTGGCCGCTGTCGGCGGTCACGCCGGGGCGGACCGAGGAGGCGGTGCTCGACGCGCTGCGCACCGGCCCGTACGGCAGGTGCGTGTACGCCTGCGACAACGACGTCGTCGACCACCAGGAGGTGGTGATGGAGTTCGACGACGGGGGGACCTGCTCGTTCACGATGAGCGCGTTCACCCCGATGGAGCACCGGCGCACCCGCCTGTTCGGCACCCACGGCTACATCGACGGCGACGGGCGCACGCTGCGCGTGGTGGACTTCCGCACCGGCGAGGAGGAGACCGTCACCACGGACGACGTGGCGGGCCCGTCGGCGGCGGACGGGCACGGCGGCGGCGACGAGGGGCTGACGGACGCGTTCCTGGCCGCCGTCGCCTCGGGTGACGGCTCGCTGCTGCGCTCGGACGCGGCCGAGAGCCTGATGACGCACCGCGTCGTCTGGGCCGCCGAACGCGCCCGCCACACCGGCTCCGTGGTGACCCTCTAGCCCCAGACCTCCTGGGCGGTCTCGGCGATCAGGCGGAGCTTGGCGAACTGCTCGTCCTCGGTGAGCTGGTTGCCCTCGACCGTCGAGGAGAACCCGCACTGCGGCGACAGGCAGAGCTGGTCCAGGTCGATGTACTTGGCCGCCTCGTCGATGCGCCGCTTCAGCGTGTCCTTCGACTCCAGCTCGCCCCGCTTGGTGGTGACCAGCCCGAGCACGACCATCTTGCCCGGGGGCACGAACCGCAGCGGCTCGAACCCGCCCGACCGCTCGTCGTCGTACTCCAGGAAGAACCCGTCCACCTTCAGCTCGCCGAACAGCGCCTCGGCGACGAAGTCGTAGCCGCCGGCGGCGGCCCAGGAGGAGCGGAAGTTGCCGCGGCACATGTGCGTCGTGATCGTCATGCCCGCCGGCTTGGCCGCGAGCGCGGCGTTGATCTGCCTGATGTAGCGCAGGTGCATGTGCTCGGCGTCGTCGCCGCGCCCGGCCAGCTCGGCCCGCTGGGCCGGGTCGTTGAGATAGGCCAGGCTCGTGTCGTCGAACTGCAGGTACGTGCACCCCAGCGCGCCGATCCGGCGGACCTGTTCGGCGTAGGCCGCGCTCAGGTCGCGCCAGAACTCCTCGACGTCCGGATAGACCTCCGGGTCGATGGCGGCCGGCCCGCCCCGGTAGTGCACCATGCTCGGCGAGGGGATGGTCAGCTTGGGCACCGCCGTGCCGACGGTGTCGCGCAGGAACGCGAAGTCGTCGGCGAAGATCGGCTCGGTGAGCCGGATCCGGTCGTGCACGCGCAGCGCGGCCGGGGTGAACTCGATGTCGCCCTGCTCGTTGTGGAAGCGGACCGTGATGTGCTCGTCGGCCGCCTGGCCGATGCCGCCGAGCCGGTAGATGAAGTCCATGTGCCAGGAGGCGCGGCGGAACTCGCCGTCCGTGGCGCTCTGCAGCCCTGCCTCCTGCTGCTTGCGCACCACGTCCCGGATCGCCTCGTCCTCGGCCTCCCGCAGCGCGTCGCCGGTGAGGGTCTCACGGGCGCGCAGCAGCGCGGCCGGGCGGAGCAGGCTGCCGACATGGTCTGCGCGGAAAGGCGGTGAGGTACGCATGGAAGATCATCCTTCTCCGTAGAGCTTTCTCAGCGGGGCCTTGAGGAGCTTGCCCGCCGCATTCTTGGGCAGTTCAGCCACGAATTGCAGATATTTCGGGATCTTGTAGCGGGCCAGCCGGCCGTCCAGGTGCTTCAGCAGCTCGTCACCATCGGCCACGGTTCCGGGCCGCAGGACGACCAGGGCCTTGCCCACCTCGCCCCACTTCTCGTCCGACACGCCGATCAGCGCGCACTCGGCGACCGCGGGGTGCTCGTACAGGGCGCTCTCCACCTCGGCGGGATAGATGTTCTCCCCGCCTGAGATGATCACATCCTTGATCCGGTCGGAGATGCGCACGTAGCCGTCCTCGTCGGCGACGCCGACGTCCCCCGAGCGGAACCAGCCGTCGGCGGACAGCACCTCGGCGCTCTCCTCGGGCCGCCGCCAGTAGCCGGGCATCACGTTGGGGCCCTGGACGTACAGCTCCCCGGGCTCTCCCGGGGCGGCGGGCGAGCCGTCGGGGGCGACCAGCCGGACGTCGGAGAAGAAGCACGGCACCCCGGCCGTCCCGGCCTTGTCGATGGAGTGCTCGGCCCCGAGGAAGAGCGCGCCGGGCGCCGCCTCCGTCATTCCGTACCCCTGCAGGAACGTCAGCCCGCGCTCCTGGTAGAGCCGGATCAGCGGCTCGGGCACCGGCGCGCCACCGCACAGCAGGTGCCGCAGGCTCGACAGGTCGGCCGTGGCCCAGCGCGGCGAGCGGGCCAGGAGGCCGAACATCGACGGCACCCCGAACATCACCGTCACCCGCTCCGCCTCGATGAGGTCGAACGTGCGCTCCACGTCGAACGACGACTCCAGGACGACCCGGCCGCCCTTGAGCACGCTCGGGACGAGCGTCTGGGCCAGCGCCGCGATGTGGAACAGGGGCGCGCTGATCAGCACCACCTCGTCGTGCGCCAGCGGCACGTCCACGAGCAGGTTGACGGTGTTCCAGGTCAGGTTGGCGTGGGTGAGCATGGCACCCTTGGGGCGGCCGGTGGTGCCCGACGTGTACATGATCAGGCACACGTCGTCCTGGCCCACGGGCTCGTCGATCGGCTCGGGCGAGCCCGACGCGAGCAGCGCCTCGTAGCCGGCGGCCGGCAGGTGGCGGCCCGGCAGCCCCGCGCCGTCCCGCTCCTCCCCCAGCACGAGCACCGCCGGATCGGCGTCCTCCAGGATGAAGCGCAGCTCGGGCTCCGCCAGCCGGGTGTTGAGCGGCACGAACACCGCGCCCAGCAGCCCCGCCGCGAAGAACGTCTCCACCATCGACGGCTGGTTGGCCCCGAGGAAGGCGATGCGGTCGCCGCGCCGCACGTCCAGCGCCGAGGCCAGCCGGTTCACGCGTTCCCGCAGGTCACGATAGGTGTGGTCGCGACCCCGGTACGACAGCGCGACCCGGCCGGGCGTCATGCGGGCCCTGCGCGCCGGCCACGAGCCGATCCCCTGATTCCGCATCGGCACTCCTTGAGGCTCAAGCCCTCAAATTAGGCCACTATGTGATCGCTGTCACCGTTCTGCCCAGGTTTCATCGGGAACGGTGTCCAGCAACCGCGCCACGACCTGCTCCGCCTCCGGCCGGAACCGCTCGTGCAGCGTGTGGCAGACCCGCTGCGCCTTCTCGGCCGGCCAGTCGTGCGGCAGGTAGCGCAGCGGCAGCCGCGGGTCGGTCCTGATGATCTGCAGCCAGCCGGTGAGCAGCGTCAGCGACCGGGCCAGGTCGTCGGTGGCGTCCGGCGCCGGGTCGGCCTGGTCCCACCGGCTCAGGAACGCCCGGTAGCGGGCGCCCAGCCCGGCCAGGTCGTACGCGTCCCCGACCAGGGCCTGCATGTCGGTCGGGTGCCGCGGCTCGGCGGCGAAGACCTTCACGTTCGCGCCCAGGTCCTCGATCACCCCGGCCGCGTCCACCTCGCCTGGAGCGATCCACAGGCCGTTCTGCAGCGGGCCGAACCCGGCCCACACCAGCCTCGACCGCAGCTCGTGCCGCTGCCGCTGCCAGGACTCCGGCAGCGAGAAGCCGATCAGCGTCCACCGATCCTCGTCGGCGTCGTTGACCACGCCGCTGTGCCAGATGCGCCACTCGCCGTCCTTGAGCACCTCGCTGCTGGTCGGGGTGAGCCCGAAGTACATGCGCCGCCCCGAGCGCTGCCGGCGCAGCAGCCCCCGGCGGACCATCCGGGTCAGCGTCGAGCGCGTGGCCTCCTCGGAGATCCCGACCTTGCCGAACGCCTCGATGAAGCTTCGCGACGAAACGCAGATCCCACGGCCATATACGTGATCTCCGAGGAAGGTCAGAATCACCGATTGAGGCCTCATAACAGCTTGTCTCCAGATATTCGGCACTCTATTGACAGCCGTAATGTACCTGCCTACATTCGGGGCCACATCGCCCGGTCCAGGAGGTTCTGATGCGCAGGCTTCTACCGTCCCTGGCCTGTCTCCTCCTGGCCGTGACCGCCTGCGGCGGCGGAGAAGGAGGCGGATCCGGTGGGCAGGATCCGATCAAGGTGGGCCTCATCGTCTCCCTGACGGGCAACTACACCCCGCTCGGCAGCGAGGACAAGAAGGCCGTCGAGCTGGCCGTGGAGCAGGTCAACGCGCAGGGCGGGCTGCTCGGCCGCAAGGTGGAGCTGGTCCCGCGCGACGACAAGACCGCCCCCGACCAGGCCATCGTGGCCTACAACCAGATCAAGGGCGAGATCGACGCCTTGATCGGGCCGGTGTTCTCCAACGCGGCGCTGGCGGTCGAGCCGCTCGCGCAGCGCGAGAAGATGCCGTACCTGTCGCTGGCACCGGCCCAGGAGCAGGTCGAGCCGATCAAGTCGTACATCTTCGTCACGCCCGCCCTGTCCAGCATGTACGCCGAGCGCTACCTGCAGTACATCCAGGCCGAGGGCATCAAGACGATCGCGGTCGCGTGGGACTCCAAGAGCGCCTACTCGGTCTCCGGCCACGAGTCCATGGTGGCCCTGGCCTCCAAGTACGGCGTGACGATCGCCGTGGACGAGCCGTACGAGACCACCACCTCCGACTTCAGCGCGGTCTTCCAGCACGTGCGCGACTCCAAGGCCGAGGCGCTGGTGTTCTGGGGCTCGGGCGCGCCCGGCGTGACGGCCGCCAAGCAGTACGTGGCCTCCGGGCTCAAGACACCGCTGTTCCTGACCGCGTCGCAGGCCAGCAAGCTGTGGCTGGAGCCGATGGGCACCGCGGCCGAGGGCATGACCGTGCAGAGCGCCATCGGCGTGGTCGGCGACCACCTGCCGGACGGCAAGCAGAAGCAGATCATCGACCAGATGGCCAAGCCGTACCAGCAGAAGCACGGCTACCCGCCGCCGCAGTTCGCCCAGGACGGCTACAGCGCCTCGCTGCTGCTGTTCGAGGCGATCAGGAAGGCCGGCAGCACGGACAAGACCAAGATCCAGCAGGCGCTGGAGAGCATGGACCTGATCACGCCGAACGGCCGCTTCCGCTACTCCCCCACCGACCACTCCGGCCTGTCGCCCGAGTTCATCTCGGTCAACACGGTGAAGAACGGCCAGTTCGTCCCCACCGAGTGGGCCAAGGAGCAGCTCACCAAGACCGTCACCGCGGCGGGGTGAGGCGTGCTGCAGGTCACCGGGGTCTCACGCTCTTTCGGGGGCGTCTACGCCGTCCGCGACGTCTCGCTGAGCGTCGCGGACGGCGAAGTCTGCGGCGTCATCGGCCCGAACGGAGCCGGCAAGTCCACGCTGTTCAACCTGATCACCGGGCACCTGGCGGCCGACCACGGCCAGATCTCCTTCCTCGGGCACCGCGTTGACCGGCTCGCGCCGCACCGGCGGGCCCGGCTGGGCATGTCGATCGTCTTCCAGGCGGCCCGGGTGTTCCGCGGCATGACGGTCAGGGAGAACGTCATGGTGGGGCTGCACGGGCGTACCCGGGCGGGGTTCGTCTCGGCGGCGCTGCGGCTGCCGCGGCACCGGCACGACGAGCGTGAGATCGCGGCCGAGGCCGCCGCGGCGCTCGAACGCGTGGGCCTGACCGAGTGGGCGGACCGGCCCGCCGACCGGCTGCCGATCGGGCAGCAGCGCGCGCTGCAGCTGGCCCGCGCCCTGTGCGCGCGGCCCCGGCTGCTGCTGCTCGACGAGCCCGCCTCCGGGCTGCGCGGCGAGGAGCGCGAGCGGCTGGCGGCGCTGGTGGAGGAGCTGCGGGCGGGCGGGCTGACGATCCTGCTCATCGAGCACGACGTGGCGTTCGTGACCCGGCTGGCCGACCGCGTCGTGGTGCTCGACCTGGGCCAGGTCATCGCCGACGGCTCACCCGCCGAGGTGCGGGCCGACCCGCTGGTGCTCGCCGCCTACCTCGGACAGGCCTCATGATCGACGTCCAGGACCTGGTGGTCTCGTACGGCACCGCGACCGCGCTGGATCACGTCACCCTCACGGTCGGCAAGGGCGAGATGGTCGCCCTGCTCGGCCCGAACGGCGCCGGCAAGTCGACCCTGGCGAACACGCTGGCCGGGCTGCTCGCCCCCGCCTCGGGCACGGTGCGGATCGGCGGCCGGCTCGCGCTCATCCCCGAGGGCCGCCAGCTGTTCCCGGGCCTGTCCGTCGCCGACAACCTGGCCCTCGGCGGCTGGCGGTCCGGCCTGCGCGACCCCTCCTTCGTGTACGACCTCCTCCCCCGGCTGGCCGAGCTGGCCGGGCGGCGGGCAGGGGTGCTGTCCGGCGGCGAGCAGCAGATGGTGGCCTTCGGCCGGGCCATGATGTCGCGCCCCGAGGCGCTGGTCGTGGACGAGCTGTCGCTCGGGCTGGCCCCCAACGTCACCGCCGACCTGGCCGCGCACCTGACCGAGCTGAACCGGACGCAGGGGCTGACCGTGCTGCTCATCGAGCAGAACGCGCGGCTGGCCTTCGACCTGTGCTCGCGGGCGTACGTGCTGGAGGTCGGGCGCGTGGTGACCGAGGGCGAGTGCGCGGATCTGGCCGACGACCCCAGGGTGGCCAGCGCGTACCTGGGCGGGGCGATCACATGAGCGGCCCGAAGGGGGCGACGGCGTGAGCGCGTTCCTCACCTACCTCCTGAACGGCCTCGCGGTCGGATGCGCGATCGCGTTGATCGCCAGCGGCCTGGTCACCATCCACCGCGTCACCGGCGTGGTGAACTTCGCCCAGGGCACGTTCGCCGTCGTCGCCGGACTGTGCACGTCCTCCCTCCTCGGCCTCGGCTTCCCGCACGGCCTGAGCGAGCTGGCCGCCGTCCTGGCGGCGGCCGTGGCCGGGCTCCTGACGGGCCTGGCCGCCATCGGCAAACCGGGCACCACCCCCCTCTCCGCGCTGATCGTCACCCTGGGCGTGGGCGTGCTCGCGTACGCCGTGGAGATCGTCCTGTGGGGCGATCAGCCGCGCTCGGCCCCCGGGCTGGCGGGCTCGCTGACCGTGGCCGGGGCGCGCATCCAGACGCAGCACCTGCTGGTCATCGGCGTGACGGCGGCCACGTTCGTGGTGCTGGCGCTCTTCTTCGGCCGTACCTACCTGGGCAAGGCGCTGACCGCGTGCGCCTCCAACCCGTACGCCGCCCGCGTCGTCGGCATCGACACCCGGCGGATGGGGCTGCTGGCGTTCGCGCTGGGCGGGCTGCTCGGCGGCATCGCCGGGGTGCTGGTGACGCCGCTGCGGCCGATCTCGTTCGACACCGACGTCACGCTGATCGTCAACGGCTTCGCCGCGGCCGTCTTCGGCGCCCTCACCCGGCCGGTGATCGCGCTGGCCGGGGCGCTGCTGCTCGGCGTGGCCGAGACCATGGCCGCCGGCTACGGCTACGGCTCCCACCAGCTGGAGGTGGCGCTCGGTCTCATGATCATCGTCATGATCGTGCAGGCGAGCCGCCGCTCGGCCATCTCCGAGGAGTCCGCATGATCAGGCTCGCGGCCGGGATCCTGGTGGCCGCCGTGACGCTCGCCCTGCCCGCGGTGCTCGACGACAGCGTGCTGGCCGTGTACATCCTGCTCGGGCTGGCCGCGATGGTCACGGTCGGGGTCTCCCTCCTGATGGGCTACGCGGGGCAGGTGTCGCTGGGCCAGGGCGCCTTCTACGCCATCGGCGCCTACACCGCCGCGCTCCTCTCCCTCGGTGGCGTCCCACCGGTGGCCGGTCTGGTCGCCGCGCCCGTGGCCGCTGCCGTGTCCGCGCTCGTCATCGGCACCCCGCTGCTGCGCCTGCGCGGCCACCACCTGGCCTTCGCCACGCTCGCCATGCAGCTCATCCTGCTCTCCCTGGCCGGGCAGCTGGAGTTCACCGGCGGGGACATCGGGCTCCAGGGCATCCCGCAGTTCAGCGTGGGGCCGTTCGAGGTCGGGAGCGCGGCGGCGTACGCGTACATGACCTGGGGCGGGCTGGCGCTGGTGATGCTGGTGACCCACAACGTCATCACCTCCCGGCCGGGCCGCGCCCTGCGCGCGCTGGCCACCAGCGAGACCGCGGCCGCCTCGTCGGGGATCCCGGTGGGACGCTACAAGCTGGTCGTCTTCGCGCTGTCGGCCGCCTTCGCGGGGCTGGCCGGCGGGATCTACTGCTTCTACACCGGCTACGTGGCGCCGGGGTCGTTCCCGGTGCTCATCTCGATCCAGTACATCGTGATGGCGGTGGTCGGGGGGCTGGGCACGATCTGGGGGGCCGTGGTGGGGGCCACCGCGATCACGCTGCTGGTGCAGGGGCTGGACAGCCTGGCCTCGCTGCCGGGGATGCCCACGTACGCGCCGAGCGTGCTGTCGTACGCGGTGTACGCGCTCGTACTGATCGTGGTGGTGCTGTTCATGCCGCACGGCCTGGTCCCCGCCGTCTCCGGCCGCCTGTCCAGGAAACGGGCGGAGACCACGTATCGGTGAAATCACCGGTCTCTCCTGAACGTCCCCTTTCAGACATGACATCCGCGCGTAACACTGGACGGCATGTCCCCTGTCAAGTGCGCACCCCCGCTGCGCGGCCGTGGCGAGGAGGAGCGCGCCCTTCGGCGGCTGCTCGACGGCGCCCGTGCGGGATCCGGCGGGGCGCTGCTGCTGGTGGGCGCGCCGGGCATGGGGAAGACGGCGCTGCTCGACCTGGCCGCCGCGCATGCCGCCGACGGCTTCCGGCTGTTACAGGTCTCCGGGGTGGCGGCCGAGTCGCGGCTGCCGTACGCCGGGCTGCACGGCCTGCTGCGCCCCGTCGCCGCGTCCGCCACCGCCCTGCCCGACGCCCAGTCCCTCGCCCTGATCTCGGCCCTGGAGTCCGGTACGGCCGCCGGCGGGCTGGCGTTGCCCGCCGCCGTGCTCGGGCTGCTGTCGGCGGTGGCCGCCCGGCAGCCGGTGCTGGCCTGCGTGGACGACGTGGACCTGCTGGACCCGGCCAGCCGGGAGGTGTTGTCGTTCGCGGCCAGGCGGGTGTCGGCCGAGCCGGTGGCCCTGCTGTTCACGGCGCGTACGGGCGTGCCCGACGGCATCCCGGCGCGGGAGCTGGGCGGGCTGGACGCGGCGGCCGTACGCGAGCTGGCCGGTGACCTGGCGCCGGGGAAGGTGGCCGAGGACCTGCTGGCGGCGCTCGACCAGATCGCCTGCGGCAACCCCCTCGCCCTGGCCGAGCTGATCGGCTCGCTCACCCCCGACCAGCTCGCCGGCCTGGCCGCCCCGCCCGCGGCGCTGCCCAGGGACGGGCGGCTGTGGCGGGCGCACGCCGCCCGCCTGGCCGAGCTGCCGGAGGAGGCGCGGCGGCTGCTCCTGCTGATCGCCGCCGACCCCGGCCTCGACGTGCCGACGCTGATCCGGGCGGCCCGGCCGGCGTGCCCGCTGACGGCGCTGGAACCGGCCGAGCGCGCGGGCATCCTGCACTCAGCGGGCGACCGCTACGACTTCCGCGACCCGGCGGTGCGCGGGGTGGCGTACTACGGGGCCTCCCTGCTGCGGCGGCGCAGCGCCCACCGCCTGCTGTCCGCCCTGCTGAAGGACCCCGGGGACGGCGGGGCGCAGCGGCTGCGGCGCGCCTGGCACCGCGCCTGGGCCCTGGACGGCCCGGCCGAGCGGCTGGCCGACGAGCTGGCCGCGGCGGCGCTCGACGCCTGCCCGCCCCGTGGCCACCCCGAGCCGTACCTGGCCCTCGAACGCGCCGCCGAGCTCACCGAGCACGACCACCCCGCCAAGGCCGAGCGCCTGGCCGCCGCCGCCCGGCACGCGTGGGTGGCCGGCCGCCCCCAGGCGGCCCGCTCGCTCCTGGCCAGGCTGCGCAGCCTGGCCGCCCCCGACGAGCTGCGCGCCCACGTCCAGCTCCTGCACGGCAGCCTCGAACTGCTCGGCGGCGAGACCGGCAGCGCCCGCGAGGAGCTGCTCTCGGCCGCCGCCTGGCTACTGGAGAGCCACCGCATGCTCGGCGTGCGGGCGCTCGTCCGGGCCGCCGACGCCAGTTACCGCGCGGGCGACAACCGGGCGTTCATCGCGATCGCCCGGCAGGCCGCCGCGCTGCGCCGCCCCGACGAGACGGTGCCGACGCAGCTCATGTTCGAGTATCTGGCCGGGATGGCCTCCACCTTCAGCGGCTCGCACCAGGAGGCGGCCGCCCCGCTGCGCCGGGTCGTCGAGCTGGCCGGGTCGGTACGCGACCCCGCCGTGCTCGTCTGGGCCTGCGTGGCCAGCATGCTCCTCGGCGAGGACGCCACCGCCCACCGGCTGTCCGCTCGCGCCGTCGAGGCGGCCCGCGTGCGCGGCGCGGCCTCGGCCATGCCGCAGCTCCTGGAGTACATGATCTACCCGCAGATCTGGATGGGCCGCTACGCCTCCGTCGCCGCGACCGCCGCCCAGGGCCTGCGCCTGTCCCAGGAGACCGGCCAGCTCAACACCGCGGCCCAGCACCTGGCCTGGCTGGCGATCACGGCGGCCGTCGAGGGCGACCAGGAGACCTGCCGGGTGCGCGCGGACGCCGCCATCGGCCTGGCCGACGCGCACGACCTGGGCATCGCGGGCGCCATCGGCAACTGGGCGCTGGCCTACCTCGACCTGGCCGCGGGCCGCCCGGCCGACGCCGCCAACCGGCTGCGCGCCGAGCGGCGCAACCACAACCACGTCGTCATCCGCGTCATGGCCACGCCGCATCTCATCGAGGCGTGCGCGCGCACCGGCGACCAGGAGCGGGCCCGCTCGGCGCTGCGGGTGCTCGAACGCTGGGTGGGCAGCACGCGCAGCCCCGACCTGCGCGCGCTGGTGTCCCGCTGCCGCGCACTGCTGGCCGGGCCCGGGGAGGCCGAGGAGCTGTTCCGGGAGGCGATGGAGCTGCACGGGCAGGGCGCGTACGAGTTCGAGGCGGCGCGTACGCAGCTCCTGTACGGCAGCGCCCTGCGCCGCGACCGCCGCCCCGGCGCGGCCAGGACCCACCTGCACTCGGCGCTGGAGACCTTCGAGCGGTACGGCGCCCGCCTGTGGACCGAGCAGGCCAGGACGGAGCTGCGCGCCTCCGGCGACCCCGTCCGCCCCGCCATGGACGCGACCACGGGGCAGCTCACGGCCCAGCAACTGCAGATCGCCCGCATGGTGGCCGAGGGCGCGACCAACAAGGAGGTGGCCGAGCAGCTCTTCCTCAGCCGCCGTACCGTCGAGCACCACCTCAGGAACATCTTCAGCCGCCTCGGCATCCGCTCCCGCGTCGAACTGGTACGCCTCATGTCCTGATCGAAGGACCGGTGATTTCACCGATGCACGGCTGACTGCGCATCCGAACAATGGCGACAGACAGCAGTCACCCCCCGGTGAGCTCCCCAGTGAGCCCCCGATGAGCAGGGAGTATGACGACGTGCAGCTCTCCACCCCCCGATCCGGCGCGCGAACGTTGACCAAGCTCGCCCTCACCGTCTCACTGATCGGCGGCGCCCTGGCGGCCGCCACCCCCGCCCAGGCGGCGGCCGGCCCGTACGACCGCGGCCCCGACCCCACCGACGCCATCCTGGAGGCCGGCCGCGGCCCGTTCGCGACCGCGCAGACCAGCGTCTCCTCGCTCAGCGTGAGCGGCTTCGGCGGCGGCACGATCTACTACCCGACCGACACCAGCCAGGGAACGTTCGGCGCGATCGCCATCTCTCCCGGGTACACCGCCAGGTGGTCCAGCCTGTCCTGGCTCGGCCCGAGGATCGCCTCGCACGGATTCGTGGTGATCGGCATCGAGACCAACTCGGTCTACGACCAGCCCGCCAGCCGGGGCCGCCAGCTCCTGGCGGCGCTCGACTACCTGGTCGAGGACAGTTCGACCACGGTACGCAGCCGCATCGACGGCTCCAGGCTCGCGGTGGCCGGCCACTCGATGGGCGGCGGCGGCTCGCTGGAGGCCGCCGACGACCGGCCGTCGCTGCAGGCGGCGGTGCCGCTCGCCCCCTGGAACCTGACCAAGAACTGGTCGGGCATCCAGGTCCCGACCATGATCATCGGCGGTGAGAGCGACAGCGTCGCCTCGGTGACCACCCATTCGGAGCCGTTCTACAACAGCATCCCGTCCTCGTCGGAGAAGGCGTACCTGGAGCTGAACAACGCCAGCCACTTCTTCCCGCAGACCACCAACACCACGATGGCCAAGTCGATGGTGGCCTGGCTGAAGCGGTTCGTCGACGACGACACCCGCTACGAGCGCTTCCTCTGCCCGCCGCCCAGCGGCCTGTCGATCGAGGAGTACCGCCACACCTGCCCCAGCTCCTGACCTCTACCATCCGATGGCGGCCGCAGGCGGGCGGCCGCCATCGGCCTGTCCTCTCCCGGGGAGCGCCGGGTCAGGCGGCGCCGTTCCAGGCCTTGCCCGCCAGTGCCGCGTCGAGCGGCGTGCCGGTCACGTTGGCGACCCAGTTGGCCATGATCGTGTACGCCGCCTGCGTGATGACCTCCAGGACCTGGGCCCGGGTGCAACCGGCGCCGAGCAGCGCGTCGATCACGTCCTGGCCCACGTGCCCGCCGGTCCGCAGCAGGGCCCTGGTGAACGTGGCCAGCGCAGCCGCCCGCTCCTCCGGCAGGTCGTCCTTGCCGGCCCGCAGGGCCTCGATCACCTCCGGCGCGGCGCCCTCCCGCCCGGCGAAGGCGGAGTGCGCCGCCACTGAGTACGGGCACCGGTTGGCGACGCTGACCGCGAGGCCCACCACCTCCCGCTCGGCCCCGGTGAGCGTGGTCTGCCGCAGCGCGCGCTGCAACTGGTTGAACCCGTCGATGGCGACCGGGGCCACGGCCATCGCCCCGGCCAGGTTGGGCACGAACCCCACCCGCTGCCGCAGCTCGTCCAGCGGCTGCCGGGACGGCTGCGGCGCCGAGTCGACGGAGTGAACGGTGAAGACGGTCATGTCAGACCTCCGGTGTCTCCGGCCGCGGGTCGGTCCCCGGCCGGTAGCCACCACTGTCGGGTCGCCGGCGCCCCGTTCCAATTCCCTCGGAGGGAAGTGCGCGCGGACGCCGCAGGCCGTTGACTGTCGAGGGTGAGGACATCAGCGCTCCGGCCGACGGAGCACCCGCTGGGTTACCTGCTGCGCTACTGGCGGCAGGCCCGGCGGATGAGCCAGCTCGCCCTGGCCCACCACGCGCAGGTCTCGCCACGACACCTCAGCTTCATCGAGAGCGGCCGGTCGGCGCCGAGCCGCGAGATGGTGATCACGCTGGCGGGCGCGCTGCAGGTGCCGCTGCGGGAGCGCAACGACCTGCTGCTCGCCGCCGGGTACGCCCCCGCCTACCGCGAGAGCGACCTCGCCGGGCCCGCCATGGCCCGGGTCCGGGCGGCCCTGGAGCGGGTGCTGGCGCACCACGAGCCGTACCCGGCCGTGGTGATGGACCGCCACTGGAACATCACCCAGGCCAACCGCTCCGCGGAGGTCATGTTCGCCCACCTGCGCGGCGACCCGCCGGCGAACGCCACCGCCAACGTCGTCCGGCTCATGTTCGACCCGCTCGAGCTGCGTCCCCACGTCGTCAACTGGGAGCAGGTCGCCCCCGCCCTCATCCAGCGGGTGCACCGGGAGGCCGTGGGCGGCGTGCCGGACCCGGCCACCCGGGCGCTGCTGGCGGAGGTGCTCTCCCGCCCCGACCTGCCGGCCGCCTGGCGCGAGCCCGACCTGGCGGCCACGGTCCTGCCGATCGTCCCGGTCACCTTCGCGAAGGGCGGGGTGACCGTGAGCTACTTCTCGATGATCACCACGGTGGGCACGCCCCAGGACATCACGGCGCAGGAGTTACGGGTGGAGAGCTTCTACCCGGCCGACCTCGAGACCGAGGAGCACCGCTGGACGTGACCGCCCGGGTAAAGAGTCGGTCATGGGAGTGCCTGGTTGCGGTCTGATCGCCACCGCGGTCCCGCCGGGCGGTAGGAGGATCACCCCCGGGTCGAGCAGGCACGACGGCACTTTCAGGCGGGGGTACGACATGGGCAGGCCCGGGATCGCGACGATCCTCGCGTTCGCCACGCTGGGCGGGGGCTGGGCCGCTTCGGTCCCGGCCGTCGACGCGGCCGCCGGCGCGGCCGACCCCGCACCGGCCTCCGCCGGCGGCGCCCCGAGACCCGCACCCGCCTCGGCCGGCGACGCGCCCCGTCCCCGCGCCGTGACCGGCCCCGGCGACCCGTCCGGTCCGGCCGCCCATCCCCGACCGGACCCCCGACCGGACCCCCGCCTGGACCCCCGCCCCGGCGCCGGTCCGGGCCCCGATGCGGGCCCGCGCGCCGGGGACCCGGCCATACCCCCGTCCCCCGGGGGCGCCGACCTGCGCATCGTCCAGTCCGTCACCCCTGACCCGGTGGTCATCGGCGCCGAGGCCGTCCACACGCTGACCGTCACGAACACCGGCGGCCAGGACGCCGGCGACGTCACCGTCACCGACCTGCTCGACCGGAACCTCACCCCCGGTCATCTCCCCGCCGGCTGCTTCCGCACCGACCGCACCGTCACCTGCGGCGGGCCCGGCCTGACGGTCCCGGCCGGGCAGAGCGTCACCTACGAGGTCCCGGTCACCACCGACCCCGCGCTGCCGGAGGGCACGCCCCTCATCAGCCGCGTCCAGGTCACGGGCGGCGACGAGACCCGGTTCGTCACGCAGACCCGGGCCATGGCCGACGTCGAGATCCTCAAGAGCGGCCCGTCCGCCGCGATGGCCGGCGACACCATCGCCTACACCGTGACGGTGACCAACCACGGCCCCTCGCAGGCGAGGGACGTCCTCGTGCGCGACCACACCGCGAGCGGCATCGCCGACCGGCCGGCCGGATGCACCGGGGACGGGCCGGCTCTGATCTGCCCCATCGGCGTGCTGGCCCCGGACGAGAGCCGGACGTTCACGTTCACCGTCACCCCGGACGCCGCGGGCACGTTCGAGAGCTGCGCCACCGTCCACACCGGCAGCCAGGAGCAGGACACCGCCGGCAACCGCTCCTGCGCCGGCACGGAGGTCGAGCCCGCCCCCGCTCCCACCCCCGCCGCGCTGGCGACCCCCAGGGCGGAGGAGCGGAAGGACGGGCACGTCAGGCGCGAGGGCCCGGCGGAGAAGCCGGCGAGGGACGAGCCCCGGGCCGCCCCCGCCTCGGCCGTGGACCAGGACGTGCCGCCCCCGGCGCACCACACCGGCCAGTCCCTGCCCCTGACCGGCGTGTCGGTCTGGATGCTCGGTCTCGGCGTGGCCGTCCTGCTCGCGATCGGCCTGCTCGTACGCTACTTCTCCCGCCGCGACGACACCGGCCGCACCCCCTGAGCTCACCCCGGCAGGTCCCGGGTCCACGACCCGAGCACCAGCAGCGTCTTCGTGCCCGTGACGTCCCCTGCCCGGCGCAGCCGGTCGATGACCTGCTGGAGGTGCCCCAGGTCGCGCACGCGTACCTGGATCAGCGCGTCCGGATCGCCGGCGATCGTGAACACCGCCTGCACCTCGGGCACGTCCGTGGCGGTGCGGATGATCTCGCTGACCGGCGTCGTGCCCGGATAGCGCAGCTCGGTGAACGCCTCGATGCCCCACCCCAGCTTGGCGTAGTCGATCTGCACCGAGAAGCCGGTGATCACGCCGATCTCCTTGAGCCGGTCGACCCGCCGCTTGACCGCCGCCACCGACAGCCCGACGAGCTCGGCCATCTCCGAGAACGTCCTGCGCCCGTCCTCGCGCAGCAGCCGCAGCACATGGTGATCGATCTCGTCCACGTCAGGCACCGGGAACGCCTCCTTCAGGCGCAAATAACCTCAGCCACGAAGCCCATGAACTCATATTGTTTGCGTCTTAGGCCCGCTTTCTCATCTAATACTTGCGCACATCATGCCCTCGTTGCTGTGCTGGGAACCACCGGACACATCAAGCGGGCACGTACCACAAGCCAGGAGGTTCGAGCGTGAGCGAGACTCCCGCCCCCGTGTCACTCGACGACAAGTACACGGCGCTCGACGGCAGGGTGCTCATCTCGGGCATCCAGGCCCTGGTCCGCCTGACGCTGGAACAGCGCCGGCTGGACGAGGAGCGCGATCTGGACACCCGGGCGTTCGTCACCGGCTATCAGGGCTCGCCGCTGGGCGGCGTGGACCTGGAGATGGGGCGCGCGGCGCGGTTCCTGGAGCCGGCGGGCGTGGTGTTCAAGCCCGGGCTCAACGAGGAGCTGGCGGCCACGGCGGTGGCCGGGACGCAGCTGCTGGAGCAGGTGCCGGGCCGGCGCCACGACGGCGTGACGGGCTTCTGGTACGGCAAGAACCCCGGCCTCGACCGGGCCGCCGACGCCATCCGGCACGCGAACGTGGCGGGCACGGCCCCGCTCGGCGGCGCGGTGGCCTGGATCGGCGACGACCCCGGCTGCAAGTCCTCCACCCTGCCCAGCTCGTGCGAGCCGATGTGCCAGAGCCTGTCCATGCCGCTGCTCGCGCCCGGCTCGGTCGCGGAGATCGTCGAGTTCGGGCTGCACGCGGTGGCCATGTCGCGCGCCACCGGCCTCTGGGTGGGCCTGAAGATCGTCGCGGACATCGCCGACGCGTCCGCCACGGTGGACCTCGCCCCGCTGCGCGAGCACATCCCCGCGCCCGCGACGGCCTCCAGGGGCCCGGCCCCCATCCTGCTCGGCCCCGCCGCCCTCGACGCCGAGCACGACATGCTCACCCGCCGCCTCGACCTGGCCCGCGCGTACGCCCGGGCCCACGGCCTGAACCGGGTCATGTCCGGAGCCGGCAACACCACCCTGGGCGTCATCGCCTCCGGCGCCACCTACGCGATCGTCGAGCGGGCCCTGGCGGACCTCGGGCTGGACGAGGCGGCCATGGACGAGCACGGGCTGCGGCTGATCAGGCTCGCGATGCCGTTCCCGCTCGCGTACGACGAGCTGGCCGCCATGACGTCCGACCTCGACCGGGTGCTGGTGGTCGAGGACAAGGTGCCGTTCCTGGAGGGGCATCTCAAGCAGGCGCTGTACGGAGGCGAGCGGGCCCCGGCCGTCGTGGGCAGGGAGCTGCTGACCGCCCGGGGCACGCTGGGCGCCGAGGACGTGGCCGGGGCGATCGCGAAGTGCCTGGGCATCGCCCCGCCCCGCCGGGAGCGCGGGCGCGGCCTGCTGCCGGTGGTGGCGGCGCGCACCCCCTACTTCTGCTCCGGCTGCCCGCACAACACCTCCACCCGGACGTCGGACGACACGCTGGTCGGCGTGGGCATCGGCTGCCACGCGATGATCGCGCTGGACGGGCACGGGCGCGGCACCCAGGTCGGCATCACGCAGATGGGCGGCGAGGGGGCCCAGTGGATCGGGCTGTCGCCGTTCACCGAGGACCGGCACTTCGTGCAGAACCTCGGGGACGGCACCTTCCACCACTCCGGCTCCCTGGCGATCAGGGCCGCCGTGGCGGCCGGGGTGTCGATGACGTACAAGCTGCTCTACAACGACGCCGTCGCCATGACCGGCGGCCAGCGCGCGGAGGGGCGGCTCGACGTGCCGGCGCTCACGCACGAGCTGGCCGTCGAGGGCGTGCGCGGGATCGTGGTGACGACGCCGGAGCCGGAGACGTACCGGGGGGTCGGGCTGGCGCCGATCGCGTCCGTACGGCACCGCGACGACCTGCCCGAGGTCGAGAAGGAGCTGGCCGCGCTGGGCGGCGTGACCGTGCTGATCCACGACGACCGGTGCGCGGCCGAGGAGCGGCGGCTGCGCAAGCGCGGCAAGCTGCCCACGCCCACCCAGAAGGTCGTGATCAACGAGCGCGTCTGCGAGGGCTGCGGCGACTGCGGCGACGTCTCCACGTGCCTGTCCGTGCAGCCGGTCGAGACCGAGTACGGCCGCAAGACCCGCATCCACCAGGCCTCCTGCAACACCGACCTGAGCTGCCTCAAGGGCGACTGCCCCTCGTTCCTGCTGGTCGAGCCGGGCACCACCAGGAAGCCCCGGAAGGCGCCCGACCTGCCCGTGCGCTCGCCGGAGCCGATCCCGGAGGCCAGGGACGAGGTGCTGATCAGGATGCCCGGCATCGGCGGCACCGGCGTGGTCACCGTCTCGCAGATCCTGCAGATGGCCGCCCACCTCGACGGGCTGCACGCGGCCGGGCTGGAGCAGACCGGGCTGGCGCAGAAGGGCGGCCCCGTGGTCAGCGACGTGCGGATCTCGAAGCGGCCGCCGGCCGGGTCCGTACGCGCCTCGCGGGGCGGGGCCGACGTGCTCATCGGGTTCGACGTGCTGGGCGCGGCGGCCGACGCCACCCTGGCCGTGGCCGCGCCCGAGCGCACCGTCGCCGTGCTGAACACCTCCGTGGTGCCCACCGCCGCCATGGTGACCGGCCGCGTGCCGGTGCCGGGGCACGCCGCCGCGGTGGCCCGGGTGGAGTCGGCCACCAGGGAGCAGGTCTGCGTGGACGCCCACGCGCTGTCGGAGGCGCTGTTCGGCGACCACATGCCGGCCAACCTGCTGCTGCTCGGGGCCGCGTACCAGCAGGGCTGCCTGCCCGTCAGCGCCGCCTCGATCGAGCGGGCCATCGAGCTCAACCGGGCCTCCGTCGAGCAGAACCTGGCCGCCTTCCGCTGGGGCCGCGCCGTCGTGTCCCACCCCGAGGCGGTGCGCGCGGCCGTCCTGCCCGGCGCCGAGCCGGAGCCCGAGGGCCTGGACGACGTGGTGGCCACGCGGGTGGCCGACCTGACCGGCTACCAGAACGCCGCCTACGCCCGTACGTACGCCGAGGACGTGCGCCAGGTGACGGCCCTGGCCGTGGACCGGGCGGGCGAGGAGGCGGGCGCCGCGATCGCCCTCGCCTACGCCCGCGGCCTGCACAAGCTGATGGCCTACAAGGACGAGTACGAGGTCGCCCGCCTCCACCTCGACCCCGCCGAGCGGGAGCGGCGCGAGCGCGAGTTCGGCGCGGACGCGGTCGTGTCGGTGCTGCTGCACCCGCCGGTGCTGCGCGCGATGGGCATGAAGCGCAAGATCAAGGTACGCCGCTCGGCCGGCGTGCTCTTCCGCGGGCTGCGCGCGGCGCGGGTGCTGCGCGGGACGGCGTTCGACGTGTTCGGCCGCGCCGAGGTGCGCCGGGTCGAGCGCGAGCTGGTCACCGAGTACCGCGAGCTGGTGCGCACCGCCCTGACCCGCCTCACCCCCGCCACCGCGGCGGCCGTGACGGAGATCGCGGGCCTGCCGGACCTGATCCGGGGGTACGAGGACATCAAGCTCGCCCGCGTCGCCGAGTTCCGGGCCCGCGCGAGCGAGGCCCTGGAAACCCTTGCCCCGTGACCCACTACCAGGAGTGATTGTGACCGTCGACCGCCTGCTCCCCGACCAGGACGCCAGGGACCTCATCGAGCTCACCCGGGAGATCGCCGACAAGGAGCTGGCGCGCCGGGTGGACGAGCATGAGCGCGCCGAGACGTACCCGGAGGGGTTGTTCGCCACGCTGGGCGCGGCGGGGCTGCTCGGGCTGCCGTACCCGGAGGAACTCGGGGGCGGCGGGCAGCCGTACGAGGTGTACCTTCAGGTGATCGAGGAGCTGGCGATGCGCTGGGCGGCCGTCGCGGTGGCGACCAGCGTGCACACGCTCGCCTGTTACCCGGTGGCCGCCTTCGGCACCCGGGAGCAGCGGGACCGGTGGCTGCCCGACATGCTGGCCGGCCACCTGATCGGCGGCTACAGCCTGTCGGAGCCGCAGGCCGGGTCCGACGCGGGCGCGCTGACGTGCCGGGCCGAGCGGGTCGAGACCGGCTACCGGATCACCGGCAACAAGGCGTGGATCACCCACGGCGGCATCGCCGACTTCTACGCCCTGTTCGCGCGCACGGGCGAGGGCTCGCGCGGCATCTCCTGCTTCCTCGCGCCGGGCTCGGCCGACGGGCTCACGTTCGGCCGGCCGGAGGAGAAGATGGGCCTGCACGCGGTGCCGACGACCAGCGCGCACTGGGACGGTGCGGTCCTGGAGGCCGACCGGCTCATCGGCGAGGAGGGTCAGGGCCTGCAGATCGCCTTCAGCGCCCTCGACTCGGGCCGCCTCGGCATCGCCGCCTGCGCCACCGGCCTGGCCCAGGCCGCCCTGGACGAGGCCGTGGCCTACGCCAAGGAGCGGCGGACGTTCGGCAAGAAGATCATCGACCACCAGGGCCTCGGCTTCCTGCTGGCGGACATGGCGGCGGCGGTGGACAGCGCCCGGGCGACGTACCTGGACGCGGCCCGGCGCCGGGACGCGGGGCTGCCGTACAGCCGGCAGGCGAGCGTGGCCAAGCTGGTGGCCACGGACGCGGCGATGAAGGTGACCACGGACGCGGTGCAGGTGCTGGGCGGGTACGGGTACACGCGGGAGTTCCGGGTGGAGCGGTACATGCGCGAGGCCAAGATCATGCAGATCTTCGAGGGCACCAACCAGATCCAGCGGCTGGTGATCAGCCGCCATCTGGCCAAGTAACCTCTGACCTGCGAAAACCCCGCCTGCCGGTGCTCGGCGGCGGGGTTCGCCGTCTTGTGCCCGGGGCTCGTCCGCGGCACGGTGACCGCCCGAGAGGTCGAACGCCGCGGGAATCTCCACGGTCCGCACGCGGCCACTCGCGCGCCCGCCGGCAAGATCGCGACGTGGGCATTGAGGAGAACACCCGCATGTCAAGATCATGATCTGCCGAAGGTGCCCCCCGATGTCGGCCAATCTCTCCGTTAACTAGGTGCTGTTGCTGAGTGACTGTGGGCGCGTAAAGATCCCCCCGCAAGGAGGTCGCCATGATCCGCGCACTCAACAAGCTGGGAGACCGCTTCCTCGACAAGCTCCTGCCCTCGGCCGACGCCTCGGCCGCGTGCTGGACCGAATGGTGCTGCCAGGGCAAGTTCTGCCGAACCTGCTGCTACCACGACCACAACGGCACGGTCAGCTGCGGCAGCTTCGACTACTGCTGACGCGTCCTTCCGATCCCCAGTGACAGCCATGCAGTACGTCGTGCCGGCCTGCCGGGTGGCGATAGGAGTCGTCTTCCTGGTGGCGGTGCTCGGAAAGGTGCGCGGCAAGTCCGCGTTCGCGAGCTTCCGCGTGTCCGTGCGCGGCCTGGTCCCTCTGGGGCCGCGGGCCTCCACGGCGTTGAGCGGCGCAGTCGTCCTCGCGGAAGGATGCGTCGTCGTACTGCTGGCGATCCCCGGGACAGTGCGGGTCGGCCTGGTGCTGGCCGGCACCGTCCTGGCGGGTTTCTGCGCCGGCATCGTCAGGGCGATGCGCTCGGGCTCCACGACGCCGTGCAGGTGCTTCGGCGTCACCGGAACGCCGCTCGGCCGGCGCCACCTCGTCCGCAACGCCGGGCTGCTCGCGCTCGTCGCGGCCGGGCTGCTCGCGCTCGTCGCCGCCGGGCTCGTGCCGGGCAGCACCTCTCCGCATCCCGCGGGCGTCTCCCTGAGCGTGCTGGTCGGGGCCGTGCTCGCCGTCATCGTGATCTTCTTCGACGACCTCGCCGACCTGTTCGCCGCCCAGCCGCGCCGCCCCTGAGGAGCTCGTATGCCATATCTCGTCGCCGCCGTCATCGTCGTCGGACTGCTGTGCCTGGTGGATCTGGTGCTGACCCTGGCGGTGATCCGCCGCCTGCGCGAGCACACACTGCGGCTGGCGGAGCTGGGGCCGACGCGTGCCCCGCTGGTGCAGCCGGGAACGGCACTCGGCGATTTCAGCGCGACCGCTGTCGGCGGCGAGACCGTGTCGCGCGCGTTCTTCTCGGGGCCCTCCGTGGTGGCGGTGTTCTCCACCGAGTGCGCGTCCTGCCACGAGCGGCTGCCGGAGTTCACGTCCTACCTGGCCGACACCCGTCCCGAACGCGTGCTGGCCGTGGTCACCGGCGACCCCGACGAGGCCCGGCGGTTCACCCGCGAGCTGACCTCGGCCACCGTTGTGCTCGAGCCGATGGGCGGCCCGGTGAGCCGGGCGTTGCAGGTCTCCCAGTTCCCCAGCTTCTACCTGGTGGACGGTGACGCGGTGGTCGTGGCCGCCGACACCGCTCCGGGCCGGCTGCCGGCGGCCACGCGCCGATGACCTCTCCTGCCGGGCCCGGCGGCACCGCCCGGCGGCGGCGGTTTCGCGCGGCCGCGGCGCTGGCCTGGCGGGCGCACCCGGCCGCCGTACTGGCATCCGGGACCACGGTGCTGCTCATGGGCCTGGTCCCGGTGGTCACCGCGTGGCTGATCAAGCTCGTTCTCGACGGCCTGGCGGCCGGGGCGGGCCCCGCCGAGCTGCTCCCGCAGGGCGTGGCTCTCGCCGTGACCGGCCTGGCGGGCGCGGCCCTGCCCCCGGTCGCGGAGTACGCCCAGGAGCAGTTGCGCCGCGCGCTCCAGGTGCTGATCCAGGATCGCCTCTTCCAGGCCGTCAACGCCCACCCGGGGCTGAGCCGATTCGAGAACCCGGTCTTCCACGACCAGGTACGGCTGGCACAGGAGGCCGGCCAGAACGCGCCGCAGCGGATCGTCCGCTCCTGCCTGGGGATCGCCCAGGGAGCCGTGACCCTCGCCGGATTCACCGCGGCGCTGGCCGCCCTGGCTCCGGGGATGATCCTCGTCGTGGCGCTCTCCGCCATCCCCTCGGTCCGCGCCCAGCTCGACCTGTCCCGGCGGCGCGCCGGGATGATGTGGGGCGTCAGTGCGGGGACCCGGCGGCAGATCTTCTTCGCCAACCTGCTCACCAGCCCCGACGCGGCCAAGGAGATCCGGCTGTTCGGCCTCGGCGACTTCCTGCGCGCCAGGATGCTGGGCGAGCTGCGCGCGGTCAACGCGGCCGAGCAGGGGCTCGCTCGCAGGACGCTGCGTACCCAGGGGTCGCTGTCGCTGATCGGGGCGGCCGTCGCCGCGCTCGGCCTGCTCTGGGCGATCACCGGCGCCGCGTCGGGCGCGCTGAGCGTCGGCGACGTCGCCGTGTTCGTCGCGGCCGTCGCCGGGGTGCAGTCCGCGCTGACGTCGGTCGTCGCGCAGTCGGCCGATGCGCACAACGCGTTGCTGATGTTCGGGCACTACCTCGACGTCGTGGCCGACGCGCCCGACCTGCCCGTCCCACGGCATCCGCGCCCCGTCCCCTCGCTGCGCGAGGGCATCGAGGTGCGCGACGTGTGGTTCCGGTACGACGACGCGCACCCGTGGGTGCTGCGCGGGGTCGACCTGTTCATCCCCCGCGGCGGCTCCCTAGCCCTGGTCGGGCTGAACGGTGTGGGCAAGAGCACCCTGGTCAAGCTCATCTGCCGGCTGTACGACCCGGTACGCGGGTCCATCCACTGGGACGGCGTCGACCTGCGGGAGATGGATCCCGCCGAGTTGCGCGGCCGCATCGGCGCGGTGTTCCAGGACTACATGTCCTACGACCTGAGCGCGGCCGAGAACATCGGGCTCGGCGACGTCGCGGCGGTCGACGACCGGGACCGGGTCGAGGCCGCCGCGAGGCTGGCCGGTGTCCACGAGACGATCGACGGGCTGCCGCGGGGCTACGACACGCTGCTGAGCCGGATCTTCTTCGGCGACCGGGACGACCCCCAGGCCGGAGTGGTGCTGTCCGGCGGGCAGTGGCAGCGCCTCGCGCTGGCCCGCGCCCTGATGCGGGAGGGCCGGGACCTGCTCGTGCTCGACGAGCCGAGCTCCGGCCTGGACGCGCAGGCCGAGCACGCCATCCATCAGAGCCTGCGCCGCCACCGGGCGGGGCGGACCAGCCTGCTGATCTCGCACCGGCTGGGCGCGGTGCGAGAAGCGGACGTGATCGTCGTCCTCGCCGAGGGGCGGATCGCCGAGCGTGGCTCCCACACGGAGCTGATGGCGCTGGGAGAGCAGTACGCGAAGCTGTTCACCCTGCAGGCTCAGGGCTACGAGCCGACGGGCTCCCGGAGCTCGCCGGGCGTCCCGGACTTTCAGGATTCGCCAGAAGGGGCGAGCCCGCGGACGACGACGCCGAGCACGCGGTCGACGGGCACGTAACCCCACGCCCTCGAGTCCTCGCTGACCGGCCCGTCACCGAGGACGACCAGCCGGCCCGCCGGCACCGTGTCACCCGGCGACGCCCCTACACGAGCCATGACCTGGGCAGGAACCGGGTCACCCGGCACGGCCACCGCGCGCTTGATGAACCACCTGGCCGCCCCCGGCTGCGGCAGCGGCCCGGTACGCCACCGCCCCCCGGGCAGCACCGTCTGCAGCACCACGACCTGGCCGCGCCTGACACCCGCCCCCGCGGTCCTGCGGACGAGCACCCGGTCGCCCGTGCGGTAGGTCGGCAGCATGCTCGCCCCGCTGATCCGGACGATGACGAAACGACGCCGGGCGACGACCAGACCGGCGGTCAAGGCCACGATCGGGGCCAGCAGGATCATGACGCGCCGCACAGGGACCCTCCCAAGTCGATCATCACCAGTGGACTGCCGACACTAGCGCCCACCATGCCTACGGTGTACATCCGCGGCACACGGCGTACGGCAACGCGGTCCCCCACGAGCACACGCTGTCAGTCGTGGCCTTCGGCACGTGAGCCCGCGCCCGGTGATCAGCCGCCGCCTGGCTGCTCGCTGAGCGCGACGGTCTCCTCCTGGGCGGGAAGGTACGGCGGGAGGTTGAAGCGGGTGCGGATGGTGCGCTGGACGGTGGCCTTGTCGGCGCGGGCGTCGATGGTCATGACGTACTCCTTGCGCCTGAACAGCTCCAGCACCGGGTCGATCTTGCTGTGGTAGTCGGTCAGCCGCCGGGCCAGCGCGTCCGGGGTGTCGTCCGCGCGGCTCACCAGCTCCCCGCCGCACACGTCGCACCGGCCCTCCTGCTCCGGCCGGTGGGCGATGAGGTTGTAGTCCATGCCGCAGCGCGAGCAGAGCCGCCGGGCCAGGACGCGCCGGCGTACCTCCGCGTCGGGCAGGTCCAGGTGGATCACCCCGTCGATGTCGTAACTCTCCAGGAAGAACTCCGCCTGGCGGCGGTTGCGCGGGAAGCCGTCGATGACGAAACCGTAGTTCCAGTCGTGCAGTTGCAGGCGGTCCCTGACCACGTCCTCCACCAGGTCGTCGCCCACCAGCTCCCCCGCGGCCACCAGGCGGCGGACCTGGGCGCCGAGCTTGGTGTGGTTCTTGACGTGCCAGCGGAAGATGTCGCCGACGCTGATGTGCACCAGGTCGAGGTCGGCGGCGAGCAGGGCGCTCTGCGTGCCCTTGCCGCTCCCCTGCACGCCCATGATCACGTATTTCCGCATGTCCCACTTCCCGGGGGCTGTTTCATGTCCTGAGAATCGTCACCCTCCCATCTGGTGTTCATGCCTGGGAAGACGTGTGTGGTGTGGCAGCACGGAGCCGAGGAAACCGGTCGGCAGGCATGCCAAGATCCTTCGGCATGAGATACCCCGCTCCCCTTCGCCCCGGTGACCGGATCGGCGTCACCGCCCCCTCCGCCGGCGTGGACGACGGCCTGCGAGCCCGCCTCGACGTGGCGATCCGTACGGTCGAAGCCCGCGGGTACGAGGTGGTCGTCGGCTCGTGCATGGACGGGGCGGGGCACGTCAGCGCCCCGGCGGCCGAACGCGCGCGCGAGCTGATGGACCTGCTCACCGACCCCACCGTCAAGGCCGTCGTGCCCCCGTGGGGCGGGCAGACCGCGATCGACCTGCTGCCCCTGCTCGACTGGGACGCCCTGCGCGCGGCCGAGCCGACCTGGGTCGTGGGCTTCTCGGACATGTCGACGATCATCACGCCCCTGACCCTGCTCACCGGTGTCGCCACCGTGCACGGCAACAACCTGATGGACACCCCCTACCGCGCCCCGGAAGGGCTGCTCACCTGGCTCGACATCGTGACGATGGCCCCGGGCACGACGTTCACCCAGGTCCCGCCGAACCGGCACCGCGCGCAAGGCTGGGACGACTACCGGACGGCCCCGGAGGTGAACGAGTTCACGCTCGACGCCCCCGGCACGGCGGGGCTCACCCAGCACGAGGCCGTCCTCGACGCGCTGGGCGGACTCGGCGTGCCGATCGTCGCCGACGTCGAGTGCGGGCACGTGCCGCCGTACCTGCCGATCGTGAACGGCGCCCGCGGCCGGCTCGTGTGCACCGCGGACCGGAACGAGCTCACCCAGACCCTCGGCTGAGGCGCTGATACGTAGATTTCCCGATGCTTTGCCTGCCCGCTGCGCCTAATGTCGGCCGCACCGAGCGCCTTCCGAGAAGGTGGGTCCATGCGCGCGCTGATCGTGTTCCTGTCCGCTCTCGCCCTGGTCACGACCGTTTCCTCCCCTGCCGGCGCCAAACCGGCCGCGGCCACCCCCGACGTGGTCTTCCAGCGGGCCGACTTCTCCTCCGGCACCCCGGAGGGCACGACGTCCGGCAGCGGGCTGTCGTTCGGCTCCGCCGCCGGGACGATCTCCCACACCGACGCCCTGGGCACCAAGACCTGGGAGTACGCCCGCTGGACCGGGCCTGAGCGGGACATCGGCTTCCCGGCCACCGAGCTGATCGCCTCCTGGACCGCGGACGTGCCGCCGGGGAGCTGGCTGCAGGTCGAGGCCCGCGGCCGGAACGCGGAAGGCCTGACCAAGTGGTACTCCCTGGGCCGCTGGTCCTACGCCGAAGGCGACATCCTGCGCACCTCGGTGCCGAACCAGGGTGACGCGGACGCCTCGGTGGCCGTGGACACGCTGGTCGCCGCGGCGGGCAAGCCCATGAGCGGCTACCAGCTCCGCCTGACCCTCTACCGGACGCCGGGCTCGTCGGTGACGCCCCGCGTGCGTACGTCCGGCGTGATGAGCTCCAACGTGCCCGAGCGCAAGACCGTGCCGGTCAGCCCCGGCGGCGGCGCGTGGGGGACGGAGCTGGCCGTACCGCGCCGCTCCCAGAACGTCCACCAGGGCCACTACCCCGAATGGGACGGCGGCGGCGAGGCGTGGTGCAGCCCCACCTCGACGACCATGGTGCTGGGCTACTGGGACAAGTGGCCGAGCGCGCAGGACACCTCCTGGGTCGATCCCTCCGACCCGAACCCCGAGGTCGACTACGCCGCCCGCTACACCTACGACCACGCCTACCAGGGCGCGGGCAACTGGCCGTTCAACACCGCCTACGCCGGACGGTACGGCCTGGACGGGTTCGTCACGCGGCTGCGGTCGCTGACCGAGCTGGAGCTGCTCGTCAAGGCGGGCGTCCCGGTCATCACCTCGCAGTCGTTCAAGAAGGGCGAGCTGCCCGGCGCCGGGTACGGCACCAACGGTCACCTCATGGCGATCGTCGGCTTCACCTCGACCGGCGACGTGATCGCCAACGACCCGGCCTCTCCCAGCAACTCGGCCGTACGGCACGTCTATCCGCGCGCCGACTTCGAGAACGTGTGGCTGCGCAGCTCCAGCAGCGGCGGCGTGGCGTACGTCATCCACCCGCCGGACCACCCCCTCCCGGCCACGACGCCGGGCCTGCCCGCCAACTGGTGACCTTTCGGGCCGTCGCGCGGAGCTCGGCCATCTGCCATCTTCTGCCCCTCGGTACGGTGATCGGTCATCCGTATTGTGGCGCTCCGAAGTTGACCGAGCACTCGACGCCCGGCCAAGACGTGCGTACCCTAACAACCGGGAAACGGGGGGTATCCCGCGTTCCCGTCGCTGCATGCGCCGGTCGGGGGGTCGCCGTGCACCGCGACCATCCCCCGATCGACTCCCCACTGCCGTGGAGCGCCGTATGACCGAGGACGAATCTACGACGCTCGAGAAGACCCGGCTCGTGCGACCTCTCCGGCGGAACGCTCCTCCCCTGCTCCTCGCGTCCGAGGGTGCCCGGGTGCTGGTCGCGGGCACGGGGACGCACCGTCCCGCCTCGCGCCTGCCCGAGGCGCGCGCCGTCCCGGCGACCGTCACCGACGTCGGCCAGTGCCTGGTCGAGCGGGCGGGCCTGGCCCCGGCGGGCCTGACCACGGTGCTCGACCCGGCCACCCCGGCCAACCTGGGCGAGGCCCTGGACCGGGTGGCGCGCGAGGCGACCAGCGTCCTGATGTTCCACTATGTCGGGCATGGGGTGTTCGGCCCCGACAACGAGCTGCACCTGGCCACGCGGGCCACGGTCGACCTGGGGCAGGGGCCGCCCGGCTACCAGGCGCTGCCGTACTCGGTGGTGCGCCAGATCCTCTCCTCGTCGCGGGCCGACCTCGTCGTCGTGGTCCTGGACTGCTGCTTCACCGGGGGCGCCCGGCCGGTGCCGGCGAAGGCCATGGAGCAGACGCTCGACTGGCCCGGGGCGTACGTGCTGGCGTCGTCGAGCAAGGACGAGAACTCCTGGGCGCTGCCCGGGGTCCGGCACACGGCGCTCAGCGGGGGGCTGCTCCGGCTGCTGAACGAGGGCGACCCGGCAGGACCGGCGACGTTCACCCTCGACCACGTCCACCACCACCTGGCCCGCGCCCTGCCCGTCGCCGGCTTCCCGCGCCCGCGGCGGCAGGCCGGCGAGCTCAAGGAGTTGCCGCCGCTCGCGGTCAACCCCGCGCACGACGCGCCCACCACCAGGTCGGGGCCGCCGATGACCTCGCCCGGCGACCTGAACAGCCCCTACCGTGGGCTGGCCGCCTACGGGACCGAGCACGCCGACCTGTTCTTCGGCCGCGAGGAGCCGACCCGGTCGCTGCTGACGCGCGTCCGCCAGGCGTTCCGGTCCGCCGGACCGCCGGTGGTCATCGGGAAGCAGGCGTTCGAGGCCGGCGGCCCGCTCATCGTCACCGGCCCGTCGGGCTGCGGGAAGACCTCGCTGCTGCGTGCCGGCCTGATCCCCGCGCTGGGGGACGAGCCCGGCCGGTGCCTCGTGCTGACGCCGGGCGCGCAGCCGACGGCCAGGCTGGCGCACGAGCTGGCCGCGCTGGGCGGGGGCGACCCCGAGCGGCTGCGCGCGGTCATCGAGTCGGACCCGAGCGCGGCCCGGCGCGGGCTGCCGGCGCGGACGTTGCTGGTGGTGGACCAGTTCGAGGAGCTGTTCACCCACTGCACCGAGGAGGCGGTCCGGCGGCGCTTCGTCGAGGCGCTCACCGAGCTGTCCCGTTCGGCGGCGGTGGTGGTCGCCGTCCGGGGCGACTTCTTCGGCCGCTGCGCGGCCTACCCCGGGCTGCTGGAGACGATGCGGCGGCCCGAGATCGTCGCTCCCATGTCCGGGGCCGAGCTGCTCCGGGTGATCGACGAGCCCGCGATCCGTTCCGGGCTGTCCCTCGAACCCGGGCTGGCCGAGCTCATCCTGGAGGACCTCCAGGCGCTGGACGACGACCTGCTCCCGAAGCTCTCGCACGCGCTGCTGGCGACCTGGCAGAAGCGTTCCGGCGGGGTGCTCACCATGGCCGGCTACCGCGCGGCCGGCGGCGTCGTGCGGGCGGTGGCGATGAGCGGGGAGGAGACGTTGCGGCGGCTGGGCGCGGAGTTCGAGCCGGTCGCGCGCGGCCTGCTGGTCCGGCTGGTCCACGTGGACGAGCAGGGCGGCGGCATGCGCGGACGGGTTCCGGTCGCCGAGCTGAGCTCCGGTACGGCATCCGTCGAGGGGCAGGTGCTGGCGGAGTTCGTCCGCGCGCGGCTGGTCACGGTGGACGGGGACGCGGCGGAGATCGCCCACGAAGCGCTCATCCGCGCCTGGCCCCGGCTCGCGAGCTGGGCCGAGACGAACCGGGCCGGGCTGCTCGTGCGGCGGCGGCTGGCCGAGGACGCGGAGATGTGGCACCGGGACGGGCAGGGCTCCGCGTACCTGTACGCCGACGACCGCCTCGCGACCGCCGAGGCGGCCGTGACCGGCGATCCACCCGCATCCGGGGTGGGAGTCCAGTCCGCGGGCGGGATCGGGCCAGTCGAGCAGGAGTTCCTCGCCGCGTCCCGCCGGCGGCAGCAGCGCCGCTCCCTGATCGCCCGCGGCGCCATCGCCACCCTCACCCTGCTCCTCCTCGTGGCGGCGGCGGGCGGGGTGGTGGCCCTCCTCCAGAGCAGGCAGGCGAGCACCCTGGCCGGCAACGCGACCACGCTGCGCGACCAGGCGCTCTCCCGCCAGGTGGCGGCGGCCGCCAACGCCGCCCAGGACACCTCGCTCGGATCCCAGCTCGCCCTGGCCGCCTACCGCGTCTCGGCCACCCCGGAGGCCCGCGGCGCGCTCCTCGGCTCGCTCTCCCGCCCGGTCGGTGCCCGGATGATCGGCCACACCGCGCCGGTCGAGCGGGTGGCCTACCGCCCCGACGGCCGCGTGGCCGTCACCGCGTCGGGCGACTCCACCGCCAGGCTCTGGAACGTCGCCGACCCCCTCCGCCCCACGAGCCTGGGCGTCGTGAAGGGGCACACGGGCGGCGTGGTCGCGGTGGCGTTCAGCCAGGACGGCAAGATCCTGGCGACCGGGTCCGCCGACGGCACGGCCCGGCTGTGGGACGTCTCCAACACCGCCGCCCCGCGCGCCCTGTCGACGATCAAGGGCCACAAGGAGCAGGTCGGCTCGGTGTCGTTCAGTCCCAAGGGCGGCATCCTGGCCACCTCGTCCAACGACGGCACGGCGCGCCTGTGGGACATCAAGGACACGGCCAAGCCGAGCGCGCTCTCCATCCTGCGCCAGGAGACCGACCTGACCAGGGCTGTCTTCAGCCCGGACGGCCGCCTGCTCGCGGTCACCGCCACCGGCGGCACGATCACGCTCCTCGACGTGCTCACCCCCGCGAAGCCGACGAGCCTGGCGACGCTGACCTCGTCGGAGGGCGCTGTCCGGAGCGTCGCGTTCGCCCCCGACGGCCGCCACCTCGCCACGTCCTCCGGCACCGGGAAGGTCGAGGTGTGGAACATCACCGCGGCCAAGCTCGTCGGCACCGCGAGCGGGCACTCCGCCGCCGTGGACGACGTCGCGTTCAGCGCCGACGGCAACGTCCTGGCCAGCGCCTCCGCCGATGCCACCGTCGGTCTGTGGAGCGTGGAGGACCCGGCGCAGCCCGAGCTCACCGCCACGCTGGCCGGGTTCCCCGACGCGGTGACGGGGGTGGCGTTCAGCCCGAACAGCCAGAACCTGGCCACCTCCGCGACCGACGGCGTCGCCCGCCTGTGGAACGTCTCCAACGCCGCCCGCGTCGCCCCCCGCGCCCGCCTCGCCCGGCACACCGGCCAGGTCAACGGGCTGGCGATCGCCAAGAGCGGCCGCGTGCTCGCCACCGCCTCCGACGACAGGACCGTCCGGCTCTGGGACATCGCCGACCCGGCGGTGTCCACCCCGCAGTCCACCCTGACGGGACACACCGGCCAGGTCATGGGGGCCGCGTTCAGCCCCGACGGCACCCGCCTGGTCACGGCCTCCCTGGACAAGACGGCCAGGATCTGGGACGTCTCCGCGCCCGAGAGCCCGAAGCTCCTGGGCACGCTGACGGGTCACACCGACGGGGTGCGCGCGGCCGCGTACAGCGGGGACGGCAAGATGGTCGCGACGACCGGACTCGACGGCAGGACGCTGCTGTGGAACGTGGCCACACCCGCCAGCCCCAAGCAGCTCACGGCGCTCGGGGTCGCCGACCGGCGGATGAACGTGGCCGCGTTCCGGCCGGACGGCAAGGTCCTGGCCACCGGTTCCGGCACCTCCTCCGTACGGCTCTGGGACATCTCGAAGCCCGCCGACCCGCAGTCGCTGGAGACCTTCTCCGCCCACTCCGGCGGCGTGCTCGACCTGCGGTTCAGCAAGGACGGCAAGACGCTGGCCACGGCGTCGTCGGACGGCACGGCCCGCCTGTGGGACGTCACCACCCCCGCGAAGCCCAGGCGCCTGTCGGACCTGCCGGCGCAATCCGGCGACGTGACCGGGGTCGCCTTCAGCGCCGACGACCGCACGCTCGCCACGGCCGCCCAGGACGGGACCGTCCGGGTCTGGAACGTGGTCAACCTCGCCGCCCCCACGCTCTGGGCCGTGTTCGCCGACCGGACCGCGGGGGCCGGCGACGTGGAGCTCGGCCCGGACGGCACCGTGCTGGCCGGCACGTCCGGCAGCGCCGTCCAGCTGTGGGCGCTGAACGTGGAACAGGCGAGCGCGAACGTCTGCGAGGCCGCCGGCACCTCGATCACCCGGGGCGAGTGGGCCCGATACCTCCCCGGCCGCCCGTACGCCCCGCCCTGCACCGCCTCGACCTCGTCCCCGACCCCGGGCGGCTAGCGGTAGGTCGTGTCCCGGAAGGTGGCCCGGCACCCCTCGCCGGCCAGGTCCTGCACCCACAGGCCGGCGAAGGCGCCGGTGAAGCCGAAGGAGCGGATCTGACCGTCGATGATCTCGTCGGCGTACTCGTCGGACAGGATGGTGGCGTCCAGCTCCACCGGCAGGGTCTCGCCGTCGTACGAGAAGCGCAGCACGGGGCCGTCGAACGCGAGCCCGAGCCGGGCCGGGGACCCGGCGGCGAGGTGCGCGGTGAGGTGCACGGTGTGGTGCACGGTGCGCGCTCCCCGGTCGCTGCCGGTCAGGACCAGGCCGTCGGTGGTGAGCGCGAGGTGGTACCAGTTGCGGGAGTTGTAGTAGGCGGTGATCCCGGCTGACTGGTGCACGGTGCCCGGCTCGAACGTCACGCTCGTCTCCAGGGTGAACCTCGTGCTGGTGACGCGGCGGGCGACCAGGCTGGGGGCGCGCCGCCCGTACGGGGACTGCCCGCCCGTGATCGTCACCCCGCGGTCGTCGTCGAAGGTCACCCAGTCGGGCGAGGCCGGCCGGCGCAGGGTGCTCCAGTCGTCGCCGGGCGCCGGCCACGGGTGCGGTGGCAGGGCGGGCGCGGGGACCTCGACGGCGGGCACTCCCCCGGCCACCCGGGGCCACCCGTCCACCCACTCGACCCGCTGGATGGCACTCTCCCGCCCCAGCACGCACCGGCCGCGCGGCGTGTACGGGCGGGCGGCCAGGTGGGCGAGGTACCACTCGCCGTCCTGGGTCCGCACGAGGCAGCCGTGCCCGGCCTTTTGCAGCTCCAGGCCGGGATCGTGGGCGGCGGTGAGCATCGGCCCGGCCGGGTCGTCCTCGTACGGGCCCTCCAGCGAGCGGGACCTGAGCACGCTCACGCGGTGCTCGTAGCCGGTGCCGCCCTCGGCCACCATCAGGTAGTACCAGCCGCCGACCCGGTAGACGTGCGGCCCCTCCGTGATGCTCCGGTTCTCCAGAATCAGCCGCGGCTTGCCGCCCCCGGCCAGCGGCTGCAGCTCGATCCCGGCGAACCCGCGCCCCGGACGGGAGTCGAAGACCATGTACAGCAGGTACGTGGTGCCGTCCTCGTCATGGAACAACGCGGCGTCGAACCCGGGCCCCGGCAGCCTGACCGGATCCGACCAGGGCCCTTCGATCGCGGGCGCGGTGGTCAGGTAGTTGGCGACGTCCTTGTACCCGTGCGCGTAGGTGTCCATCACGCTGTAGACCAGGTGGAACAGCCCGTTCGCGTACGTGAGGTCGGGCGCCCAGACACCCCCCGAGTCGGGCACCCCGGACAGGTCCAGCAGCCTCCGCTCGCCCAGAATGCCGCCCAGCGGGCGCCAGTTGACCAGGTCACGCGAGTGGTGGACGCGGACGCCCGGGTACCACTCGAAGGTCGAGGTGGCCAGATAGTAGTCGTCACCGACCCGCAGGATGGACGGGTCGGGGTGGAAACCGGGCAGCACGGGGTTACGGATCATTCAACTCTCCACATGGACGGGCTTCGGCCTAACAGCGTAGGTGGGCACGCGCTGGTCCGAAGGCGCCGGTCCGATGAGTCGCTGCCTCCACTCGCGGGTTCGCTTCAGGCCGCGGCGAGGCGTCGCTGGGCTGATCGGAGCATCGCGTGGACGACGATCGGATGCGCCAGACGTACCGGCCAGAAGTACACCCGGCCGCGCCACCCCTTCAGCCGCACAGTCGTCGTGACCCGCACCAGCCGGGCCGCCGCGTCCACCGCCACCCCGCAGCGGAAGTCGAGATGCCGGTCATCCGCGACGATGAGCGCCTCCTCCCCCTCGACCCGCTCCACCCGGAACGTGTCCCGAGGCGCCCGCCGGATGCCGAGCAGCGGCACGACGGCCTGGCGTACCGCCAAGGCGGCGATGACCCAGCGAGGCATGACGGCCGGCGAGAAGATGCCCTCCGCCCAGGCGCGCGGGTCCTCGGGCGCGCCGGCCGGGAGCACGCCGATCGTCATGTCGGCGTAGTCGGGCGCCGGAATGTCCTCGAGGGCTGACGACCAGTACACGGGGGTTCTCATGACGCCTCCATACGGTGCCGTATGGAACGCACTGTACGGCAGCGTCCGGAATCCTCCGCAGACGGGGTCGGAGCCCTCGACCCCTCACTCCGCGATGAGCTTGGAAGCGACACGGAGGTCGTGGGCATTTTCCATGTCCGCCGCAGCCGGCAACGGCATCGGCAGGATTTCACGGTCCCCGCTGGACTCCGGCGTCCAGTCATAGAATTCGTGGTAAGCCGTGTCGACCTGAAAGACCTCGTTCGGGTCGAGCGGTGCGTGGCGCACCGGCTGAAGGTCCAGAACGTCGGCGGGCACCACATGCCGTCCCGGGGGCGACAGAATGCCGATCATCGGGATACCGTTGAGCGATCTCGCATAACTGTGCCATTGCTGCGCCACGCCCGACCGCCCTTCATAGGCATAGCCGATGCCCACCCGGCGACAGATATCCGAAGGAATGCGCCCGTACAGTTTGCCCACCGGGCCCAATCTAAGGTTCAGGGTGAACCGAGGGTCCAATGAAGCGGCCCTTTCCAGGAAAAGGGAACCCTCGGCCGGCAGGCCCCGGAGGGTAAGCAGAATTCCGAGCTCGAAGGCGGCAAGCGGTTGCCCCCTCTCCGCCCAATCGAGCAATTCCGTCCCCCGATATCCGAACCACCGCCTGAACAGGATCTCGTCGAGCGTGGACCACAACCTCCCGTCGGACGCATGCCTCGGCACGTGCCCTACGGGTTGGCCATGAACGTCCGGCCCGGCGGAGCCGTGACCCGCGCGCGAGTCCTCATCGCCGAGGACGGTGGCCGGCCCCTCGTCGGCGTTGCCCAGGTGAAGATCGTTCAGATGCTTCCAGGAGGCGTGCCACGACTCAAGCGTGCCGATCTCGGCGTCAGGGCTCACCCCCGTCTTCTCAAGGGCCTTCCGGCACACCTGGATGAAGCCCGCAACCGTCTTCCAACGAGGGAACCTGACACCTTGACCGTTCAACAGTCGAGTGAGTGATGCGACGCTCATTTCCCCAGGTATCGGCCAGTTCTGCACCATGTCCCTATATGACGGCTTGCCTGCCTTCTGATGAAGTTTGCGAAGTTCCGCGCTCAGTTGACCGAGGGCAGCGCTGGGAGGAGGAGCGTCCACCGGGTGTATCACCACCTGTAGTCGTCGCCGTTGACGAGGCACCAATTGTCTCGTACATCACGAGTGTTCTGGCCACATTCATGCCCAAGCGCATCAGGAGCTCTCATGAGCCTTGCTCATATCACTCAGCATTGTTCCGAGTTGTTTCAAGTCGATCCGTCAAGGTCCACCTTGCGCCGAAAAGATGATCTATCAGTCTCCTGCCCCGCAGCGCTGATAGATACAACCGCAGGAAGTGCACCTATGGGTCATTTCGATGGCCGTGGACCTTGGAGGTTTGATGGATATGTCCGCCCTGGTGATCAAAACGATCATCGCGCTTGCCGTCGCGGCGCTGACTGGGGGTGCCGCGGTCGTCATCGCGCGGCGTTCGGGCAAGAACCCGTCGGCGGCTCTGCTCGTGGGACTGACCGTCGGAACCGCCGCGCTGGGCGGGGTGACCCCGATCCTCTTCGGCTAGCGCTCCCGCCCGGACCGCTCACGTGGCGCGCGGAACGGACGGACGGGCCCGAGATCGAAGCAGGCGCATGGCTCAGTAGCCTGTCGGCGTGGATGCTCTGGAGCGTGCCGCGGGTGCGGTCGTCGGCTCGGCCGTGGGGGACGCGCTGGGTGCGCCCTTCGAGTTCGGCCCGGCGGGCGCCTTCTCCGCCCGGTTTCCGGGGCCGGGTGCCGGTGGTGAGATGTGCGGGGGAGGCGGCTGGACGCGGCCCGGCGCATCGCCGCCCTCACCCACGGCGACCCGGGCGGCCTGGGAGGGCACGGCGATCTTCCACGACCTCGTACGCGTGGCCCTGGACGGTGGGGACTCGCTCGAAGCCATCCCGCAGAGCCTCGCCGCCGTGCCGGCGGACCAGCGTGCGCGGTATGCCACGGTGCTGGATCCGCGCTGGCACCCCGACCGGGCCACGGAGTTCAACGGCGCCGTCTGGCCATGCCTGGGCTCGGCCGTATGGGCGCTGCGTACGACGTACGGCTACGAGGACGCGGTCCGGGCGGCGATCGACCTGGGCGGCGACACGGACACCGTCGCCGCCGTCACCGGTGGACTGGCCGGGGCGGTCCACGGCCTGGCCGCGATCCCGGCCCGCTGGACCGAGCCGCTGCACGTTCCGCTGCCAGGAGGTGGCGGGCGGACCCTGCGCCTGAGAGATCTGATCGACCTGGCTCGAAGGGCCCGGTGGGCACCGACCGGGCCGGGGCGGGCCGACCAGCACGCCGCCTTCCCGAACCGGCAGGAGCACGCACCATGAACAACCCCATCGACAAGGTCGCCTGGATCCATCTGGACGACGGCAAGATCCTGAGCACCCGATCACGGGGCAAGGACACGTACTACATCCCCGGCGGCAAACGCGAACCCGGCGAATCAGACCTCGACACGCTCGTCCGCGAGATCGGCGAGGAGCTCTCCGTCACGATCCTCCCCGCTACCGCCACCCACATCGGCACCTACCACGCCCAGGCGCACGGCCACGCCGACGGCGTCGTCGTCCAGATGACCTGCTACACCGCCGACCACCACGGAACCCCGACACCCAGCAGCGAGATCGAGGAGGTCGTCTGGCTCACGTACGCCGACCGCGACCGGGTGGCCCCCGTCGACCAGATCATCTTCGACGACCTCCACCGGAACGGACAGCTCGCCTGATCCCCTCACCCCGGGGCGGGGCCCGATGGATCGGCTCGGGGCGGGTGTCGGGCGGCCCGCCACGTGACAGGGTGACGGGCGGGCCGCCAGGAGCGGCCTACCCGGCGAGTCGCAGGACGCCCCAGTGGCTGGTGTCCAGGTAGCTGCGGCCCGTCGAGTCGTTCCAGGTCACCGCACCCGTACGAGCCGCGCCCGTGGCGTCGTTCACCTGGACGTCGAAGCCCAGCAGGGCGCCCTCCGCCACCTCGATGGTGGGCAGCTTGACGGCCGCCTCCACCACGTACCCGCCGGGCACCGCCTGCGCCACGGCCTGCACGTTGTCCCGGACGCCCGCGGCGTCGAACGTCCCGCCCACCGTGACCTTGCCGGAGAAGCTCACCCGGTACTGCCCGTCGTCGTCCGAGTACCCCTTGGTCTTGTCGTTCCCTGGGTCCACGAAGAGCTCGACCGAGTCCTGGTCCCAGGGGTTCGCCGACTCCTCGCTCAGCACCGGGTCACTGACCTGGGCCAGGACGTACAGGGTGGAGCCGCTCCACAGCGAGCGCACGCGCGCGGTGGCGCCCGAGGTGCCCTGGATCCAGGTCCCCGTGCGGATCTCCGGGGCGGCGGACCAGGCCCGATCCACGGTGCCGTCGAGTACGGGCGCGGCGCGGTGGGCGGCCCAGGTGCGCTTGACGGCGGGTACGGCGCTCACCTCACCCTTCCAGGCGATCTCCGTGCCCCGGTCGCGTACGGTCACCTCCACGTCCGTGCCGCCGCCGACCAGCGCCTCCACCCGGTACCCGGTGGCGGTGGGCCGGACGCCCGGCCCCGCCCGCCCGACGGAGCGGGTCCGCCCGTCGACCGTGAACGTGACCCGGTCGTCCCGGTTCACCGTGGGATCGACGACCTCGGCGAGCACGTACAGCCCGGCACCGGCCGAGCGGGCCTGGAAGCCGGCCGACACGTCCCCGACCCGCGCGATCGGCGAGTCCGGCAGCAGGTCCCATTCGAGGTCCCGCCTGCCGTCCACCTTGACGGCCCCGGCCGGCGCCTCCAGCTTCCGCACGAGCGGGGCGAGCCTGGTCGGGTCCACGACCCCCCAGTAGGCGGGCTTGGCCTGGAGGTCGTCGTCGAAGAGCAGCGGCGCGTTCAGCCGGGGGATCGGCCAGGAGCGCAGCCAGCTCACGTCGTCCGACTCCCCCCACACCGTGACCGAGCTCAGGTGCGCGGCCTGCCGCCGGAAGACGTCGAACAGCTCCTTGTACCGGTGGCCCTGCTGGACGAGCAGCTCGGGCGGGATCGTGTCGTAGGTGGAGACGAAGTCGGTGTAGACGCTCACGTCCAGCTCGGTGACCTGCTGGTCCACGCCGAGCGAGGCGAAGCGCTCGATGGTGGCCTCGACGGAGGAGGCGGGCGGCTGCTCGATGTTGAGGTGGAGCTGGTGGCCGACGCCGTCGATCGGGACGCCCTCGGCCTTGAGCCGCTTGACCAGGTTGTACAGGGCCTCGCGCTTGCGCGGGAACTCGGTGTTGTAGTCGTTGATGAACAGCTTCGCGTCCGGGTCGGCCTCGCGGGCGACGCGGAAGGCGGTGCGGATGAAGTCGAGGCCGGCGATCTCGTACCACTGGGAGCGGCGCAGCCCGTCCGGCTGGTTCTCGTCCACCACCTCGTTGACCACGTCCCAGGCCGCGATCCTGCCCTTGTACCTGGTCACGAGCGTGCGCACGTGCCGCTCCAGGCGTTCGAGCAGCACCTCCTTCGTGGCGTTCGCGAACACCCAGTCGGGGGTCTGGCTGTGCCAGGCGAGCGTGTGGCCGCGGATCGTCATGCCGTGCTCGGTGGCAAAGTCCACCAGGTAGTCGCCGTCGGTGAAGGTGAACTCGCCGTCCCTGGGCTCGGTGGCGTCCCACTTCAGCTCGTTGCCGGGGGTGACGCCGTCGAAGTGCTTGGCGAGCAGCTCGCCATGCGTGCCGAGCGTCTCGGGCCTGGTGAAGGCCGAGCCCATGGTGAAGGGCAGCTCGTCCTTGAGCGAGGGCAGGTCGGTCTGGATCGGCTTGGGCTCGACGTACTTCATGGTGAAGTCGTCCAGGTAGAAGGGGAAGGTGCCACTCTCGGACTCGATGTACAGGCTGAGGAACTCGACGTCGTACGCCGGCGTGTACGTCCCCGAGAGCTGCACCCACTCCCCCGCCGGCACGTCCTTCGGCGCCACGATGCGCTCGTAGCTCGGGGTGCCGCCGGTCCTGCGCTCGATCGACAGGCCCAGCCGGCCCGACGCGGTGTCCGGGCCGAGCCGCACCCAGGCCGACAGGGCGTACTTGTCGCCCTTGCCCATCCGGCCCAGCACGTTCAGGGTGGGGCCGTCCCAGGAGGCCGACCGGCCGGTCACCGCGAGGCTCCGCGTGCCCGTGTGGGCGGCGGCCGTCCCCGGCTCCAGGACGGCGGAGGCGCGCGGCGCCCAGTCCTGCGCGGTGCCGTCCTCGAAGTCGCTGGTGATCGGCTCGCGGGTGGGGTCGCCGAGCGGGGTGATGACGATGTCGTCCAGGTGGTACTGGGCGGTGGCGTCGGAGCTCTCCACGTAGAGCTGCAGGTCGGTGGACTCGGCGGTGAACAGGTAGCTGCCCGACAGCCGCACCCAGCCGGCGTCGGTGACGGTGGCCGCGGCGACCTGCTCGTACGTGGTGGCGCCGCCGGTCGGGGTGCGCTGCACGGTCATCGCGATCGTGCTCGCGGGCTGCCCCGCGGCCAGCCGGGCGTGCGCGGTCACCTCGTAGCCGATGCCCCGGGTGAACGGCGCGGGGATGGAGGCGCCGTGCCAGGTGGCGGTGCGCCCGCTCACGGCGAGGCCGCCCGCGCCCGTGCGGGCCGCGTCCGCCGTCGCGGTGACGGAGACGCCGTCCCCGCGCGGCCCCCACCCCTGGGCGGTGCCGTCCTCGAAGTCGTACGTGAGGTCGGCCGCGTGTGCCGGGAGCACCGGCAGCAGGCATAACAGGGCGGCGACCACCAGGGCTCTCAGGGTGCGCACGGGGCTCCTAGGGCATCCGGTCTGAAACTTTCAAGGAAGTGCCGATAAATATCAGGCGGACTGTAGAGCCGGGGCGGTCGCCGGTCAATAGACTCCCACTCGTCCCGCCAGGCCCTGCAACCGCTTGTTGCAGCAAAGGTGCAGTTTCACTGCATGCCATTGACGGAGTGAGCGGTATTGGGCGAACGTTTCATGCAACCGATTGCCGCGCTCTGCGAGGTTACGCATGCGACGTCTGTTACTCCCCCCATTGATGGCCCTGACAGTGATCGCGACCGTGACCCCGGCGGCGACCCCGGCGGCGACCCCGGCGGCGGCTGCGACCCGCACCACGATCGTGGTCGCGGCGGACGGCTCCGGCGACCACGCGACCGTGCAGGACGCGGTGAACGCCGTGCCCCCAGGCAACACCCGGCCGGTCACCATCCTGGTCCGCAAGGGCACCTACCGGCAGCAGGTGGTCATCCCCGCCGACAAACCGCACATCACGCTGGCCGGCGACACCCGCGACCCGCGCGAGGTGGTGCTCACGTACGACGTCTCCGCGTCCACCCCCAAGCCCGAGGGCTCGGGGACCTACGGCACCTCCGGCAGCGCCTCGTACGTGATCAGCGCTCCCGACTTCACCGCCCGCAACCTCACCTTCGAGAACGCCTACGACGAGGCCGCGAACGGCGACAGCCAGGCCGTCGCGGTCAGGACGACGGGCGACCGGCAGGTGTACGACAACGTCAGGTTCCTCGGCAACCAGGACACCCTGTACGCCAACACCGCCTCGGCCACCACCACGGCCCGGCAGTACTTCCACAACTGCTACGTCGAGGGCGACGTCGACTTCATCTTCGGCCGCGCCACCGCCGTGTTCGACCGCTGCGTGATCAAGGCCCTGAACCGGGGCAGCACGGACGACAACGGCTACGTCACCGCCGCCAGCACAGAGCTGAGCAACCCGTACGGCTTCCTGATCCACCGCAGCCACCTGACCAGCGACGCGCCCGCCCGCACCTACCACCTGGGCCGCCCCTGGCCGGCCGGCGGGTCCGCCACGGCGCGCGGCCAGGTGCTGGTCCGCGAGTCCTGGCTGGGCCAGCAGTTCAAGGACGCCCCCTGGACGGACATGTCCGGCCTGAGCTGGCGCGACGCCCGCCTGTCCGAATACCGCAACCACGGCCCGGGCGCCACCGTCGGCGACGACCGCCCGCAGCTCACCACGGAGCAGGCCAGGGCGTTCACGCCGGAGAGGTATCTTGCGGGCACGGACGGCTGGAACCCGGTACGCCGCCCCACCCCCGCCCCCAGGAACGAGCCGGGCCGCGAGGTGCTGCCGCGCGACGACGGCTGGGCGGCGGCCACGACGGGCACCACGGGCGGCTCGGCCGCCCGCCCCGAGGACGTCCACGTCGTGCGAACCCGGGCGGAGCTGCTGGCCGCGCTCGGCGACCCCGCCGACAACACCCCGAGGATCGTCTACGTCAAGGGCGCCGTCGACGCCGACACCGACGCCTCGGGCGCCCCGCTGACCTGCGACGACTACGCCGTGAACGGCTACAGCCTGCCCGCCTACCTGGCGGCGTACGACCCGGCCGTCTGGGGCCGCGACACCGTCCCGTCAGGCCCGCTGGAGGAGGCCCGCAAGGCGTCGTACGCCAGGATGGCCGAGCACGTCACGATCACCGTCGGCTCCAACGTCACGCTGATCGGCGCGGGCCGGGACGCCGCGCTGAAGAGCTTCGGCGTGCGCGTCAGCAACGCCGACAACGTCATCGTGCGCAACCTCACCATCACCGACACCTCCGACTGCTTCCCCCAGTGGGACCCGACCGACGGCGCCGAGGGCAACTGGAACGCCTCCTTCGACAACGTCGAGGTCTCCGGCTCCACCCACGTCTGGCTGGACCACAACACGCTCAACGACGGCGACAACCCGGACTCCGGCCAGCCGCTCCACTTCGGCCGCCCCTTCCAGGTGCACGACGGCCTGCTCGACGTCGTACGCGGCTCGAACTACGTCACCCTCTCCTGGAACCACCTCAGCGGCCACGACAAGGTGACCCTGATCGGCAACACGGACAACCCGGCCAGGTACGGCGAGGAGGACAAGCTCAAGGTCACGCTGCACCACAACCACTTCGAGTCGCTCGGCCAGCGCACGCCCCGGGTGCGCTTCGGCCAGGTGCACGTCTACAACAACTACTACAAGGGCGGCCCCGGGCACGGCTACAGCATCGGCGTGGGCTTCGGCTCCAAGGTCTACGCCGAGGCCAACGCGTTCGACGGCATCGCGGCGGAGAAGGTGCTGACGGTGTTCAACGGCACGGCGATCACCGCGAAGGACAACCTGGTGGACGGCGCGCCGGCCGACGTGGTGGCCGCGTACAACGCCGCCAACGGCACCTTGCTCGGCACCGACGCCGGCTGGACGCCGGCGCTGGTCGGCCGGAGACACCCGGCCCAGGCCCTGCGGTACGTGGTCCCGGCCGGCGCCGGCGCCGGCCGGCTGCGCTGACAGCCCAGGTGCCGGCCGCCTGCGCCGGGCCGAGGGCGGCCCTCTCCCTCCGGGGCCGCCCTCACCCTGGGAGTAGCGCGACCACCCTCAGCCCTCCTACCAGCCCACATCCTGGCCTAGCCTCGAAGGCATGGAGACGGACAACCTGCTCGGGCAGTTCCTGCGAGCCCGCCGCGAGCTGCTCCAGCCGGAGGACGTCGGCCTGCCGGCCGGCGCCCGCCGCCGCGTGGCGGGCCTGCGCCGCGAGGAGGTCGCCCAGCTCGCCGGCGTGAGCACCGACTACTACGTACGGCTGGAGCAGGGCCGCGAGCGCCACCCGTCGGCCCAGGTGGTCGACGCGCTGGCCCGCGTGCTGGAGCTGGAGGAGGACGCGGTCGCCTACCTGCACCGGCTGGCCCGCCCGGCCACCGGCAGGCGGCGCCCGGCCGCCCGCCGCGAGCAGGTCAGCCCGAACCTGCTGCGCATGATGGCGTCCTGGCCGCACACCCCGGCCGTGGTGCTGGGCCGCCGCCTGACCGTGCTGGCGGCCAACACGCTCGGCGAGGCGCTGTTCGCCGGGCACACCCACAGCGGGGACCTGGTGCGGCTGGTGTTCCTCGACCCGGACGCCCGCGAGTTCTATCCCGACTGGGACCGGGTGGCGGTCAACACCGTCGCCGGGCTGCGCGCGGCGGCCGGCGTCGACCACGACGACCCGCAGCTCGTCGAGGTGGTCGGGGAGCTGTCGATCAAGAGCAGGGCCTTCCGCGAGCTGTGGGCGCGGCACGACATCCGCCAGAAGACCCACGAGTCCAAGCGGTTCCGCCACCCGCTGGTGGGCGAGCTGACGCTGCACTACGAGTCACTGACCGTGAACAGCGCGCCGGGCCAGCAGCTCGTCGTCTACCAGGCCGACCCGGGCAGCCCGTCGGAGGAGGCGCTGTCCCTGCTGGGCAGCCTCGTCACCGAGCCCGGCCCGCGCCGCCCGCCGAGCCCCGCCGCACCCGGCCCGCACCGCCCGTCGGGGCCCGCCGCGACCCGGCGGCCACCGCAGGAGTCCTGACCCCCGCGTTCCCGCGGGCCGGCGACCCCGCCGGCGCGCCGTCCCGCCGTGCCCTGGAACCGCAGGGTAGTGACATGACCGTCTGGCTGCCCGACCGGCTGGGCACGCGCGAGACCACGTCCGAAACCTGGCGCGAGCCCACGCTCGGCGCCGACCATCCCGTAACTGAGGAGACAGCATGAGCAAGGTCGTATTGATCACGGGTGCGAGCAGCGGCATCGGCGAGGCCACCGCGCTGCGGCTGGCCGCGGAGGGGCACCGGGTCGTGCTCGGCGCGCGCCGGGAGGACCGGCTCGCGGCCACCGCGAAGGCGATCGAGGCCGCCGGCGGCCAGGCCGACGTGCGCCGCCTCGACGTGACCGACCGCGCGGACGTCGTCGCCTTCGCCGACGCCGCGGCCGAGCGGCACGGCCGGATCGACGTGATCGTGAACAACGCCGGGGTGATGCCGCTGTCCCGGCTGGACGCGCTGCTCGTCGAGGAGTGGGACCGGATGATCGACGTTAACGTGCGCGGCCTGCTGTACGGGATCGCCGCCGCGCTGCCGCACTTCCAGCGGCAGGGCGAGGGCCACTTCGTGACCGTCGCCTCGATCGGGGCCCACCAGGTGGTGCCGACGGGGGCCGTCTACTGCGCCACGAAGTACGCCGCCTGGGCGATCACCGAGGGGCTGCGCCAGGAGCTCGACCCGAGCATCCGCGTCACCACCGTCTCCCCCGGCGTCGTGGAGTCCGAGCTGGCCGAGTCGATCAGCGACGCGGGAGCGCGCGCGGCGATGCGGACGTACCGGGCGGAATCCATCCCGGCCGACACCATCGCCGGCGCCATCTCGTACGCGATCGGGCAGCCGGCCGGCGTGGACGTCAACGAGCTCGTCATCCGCCCGGCCCGGCAGCGCTGAGCCGCCTCAGCTGTGCGGGCCGCCGTTGTGCAGGCCCTCGCCCTCGGGTTCGAGCGCGTACGCGATGCCCGCGTCGATGTCGCTGTCGAACCCCGTCCGGTACGCCACCTGGTAGGCGTTGTCGCCGAGCACGTCGCGGGCCTGCGCCTCGCACGCCTGCCTGGCGGCCACCCACGCGGGGACGCTGGCCTGTGCCTGGCCGTGGGTGCTCCAGATCCGCTGCGCCAGCCCGAGCAGCCGGGCCGCGCGCCGGGCCTGCCCGGCCGCGCCGGCCGCCAGGGCCAGCAGGTCCACGGTCAGGCCGATGCCGAAGCTGTCGTGCAGCCGCCGCTTGGTGCGCAGGGCCGCCTGCCCGTAGGCGACGGCCGCGTCCAGCCGGCCGCCGGCCAGCTCGGCCTGGCCGCGCAGGAGGTCGCCGTGGGAGCGCATCGACTGCTCGCCGCGCTGGTCGCACAGCGAGCGCAGGTCCTCCAGCACGGCGACGGCGTCGTCGATCCGGTCGCTCACGGTGAGGGCGTGCGCGCGGCACAGCAGCGCCAGCAGGTTGGCGATGGTGAGCGGCTCGTCGCTCCACCGGGTGCGGTAGGCGGTCTCCGACTGGTCCATCGCCTGGAGCAGGTCGCCGCGGATGACCCCGGCCGACGACCTGAGCGCCCGGACGCACATGGCCGCGTAGGCGTCGTCCTCCTCGGCGGCGAGCTCGCACTGCGCGGCCCTGATCTCGGCGCCGTCCGCGTCGCCCTGGGTGGCCGCCAGCAGGCCGTCGGCCCACAGGGCCTGCACGAGCGCCGGACTGGGCCGGGTGTCCAGGTCGAGGGCCTGCTGCAGGTAGTGGCGGCCCTCCTTGGCGTAGCCGCAGCCGTACCAGAAGAAGGCCAGCGTCCCGGCCAGCTCCAGGGCCGGGATGCCGTCCTTGGCGGCGAGCGCGACGTCGAGGGCGGCACGCAGGTTGTCGTGCTCGCCGATCATACGGTCGTACCAGGGGATCTGGCCGGGGCCGAGCCAGCCGGTGGCGCCGCGGGTGGCCAGCGACAGGTAGTGCTCGCGGTGGCGCTGCTTGAACCGCTCCTCCTCGCCGAGGGTGCGCAGCCAGCCGGCGCCGTATTCGCGCAGCGTGTCCAGCATCCGGTAGCGCTCTCCCGCGCCGGTCGGCAGCCAGGTCAGGATCGACTCGTCGGCCAGCGCGTCGAGCAGCAGCCCGATGTCGGCCTCCGGCAGCCGCTCGTCGGCGCACACCCGGCGCACGGCCTCGGCGTCGAAGTCGCCCGCGAACACCGACAGGCGCGCCCAGAGCAGCCGCTCGGCGGGCTCGCACAGCTCGTGGCTCCATCCGATGGCGGTGCGCAGGGCCTGGTGCCACGGCGGGCCGGCCTCGTGCGCCGCGGCGGGGTCGTCGCCGAGCGCGGCGAACCGGTCGTCGAGCCGGTCGGCCAGGTGCCCGACGGGCAGCTCGCGCAGGCGGGCCGCGGCCAGCTCGATGGCCAGCGGGATGCCCTCCAGCCGCCGGCACAGGCGTACGACGGCCTCCTGGTCCTCGTCGGCGAGGTCGAAGCCGGGCACGGTCTCGGCGGCGCGCACGGCCAGCAGCTCCACCGCGTCGCCACCGGCCAGGGCCGCCGCGCCGCCCAGGGGCGGGACCGGCAGCGGCTCGACGACGAGCACCTGCTCCCCGGGCACTTCCAGGGGGCGCCGGCTGGTGGCCAGCACGCGCAGGCCGGGCACGGCTTCCAGCAGCGTCCCCACCGTCCTGGCGCAGGAGCCGACCAGGTGCTCGCAGGTGTCGAGGACGAGCAGGACCTCGCGGCCGAACAGGTGCTCGGCCAGCACCTCGACCATGGGACGGGTGGTCTGGTCGGTGAGCCGGAGCGACTCGGCGATCGCGTGCGGCAGCAGGGTGCCGTCGTCCAGCGGGGACAATTCCACCAGCCAGGCCCCGCCGCCGAACTCGGCCCGCAGGTCGGCGGCGGCACGCAACGCGAGGCGGGACTTGCCGACGCCGCCCACGCCGGTGAGGGTCACCAGGCGCGAGCGCCGGCAGGCCCGGCGGACCTGGTCCAGCTCCGTTCGGCGCCCGATCAGGCTCGTCAGTTCAGCGGGGAGGTTACCCGCCTGCCACTTTCCTGCCATCGTGATCGCCACCCATCGGATGAAGTTGTGACTGAAGCTTGCCTGATTTTCCGGCACTCCGTCACTACAAGTGAGAAACTGGCTACTCCTTCGCAAGGAGCCAGGCACTCGTGAGGGGGCGCACCCGTTGACCCGGGCACGCCCCCTCACAGTGATGTCAGGGCCCGTAGGCCTTGACCTCCAGCAGCCCGACGGAGCTGGTGCCGTTCCCAGTGAGCAGCACGCGCAGGCGGGTGGTGGCGGTGGCGGTGAAGGTGACGGTGTTGTAGGCGTTCTTGGTCAGCGTGTACGCCGAGGCGCCGGGCACGTCCACGTACGCGCTGCCGTTCCAGTACTGCAACTTCCACGACGCCGGCATGTCGATGCCCTGCTCGTCGTCGAAGAAGTACACCTCGGCCCGGTTCAGGTTGCGCGCGGAGGACCACGTCAGGTCCACCCACTGCTGCCCGGTCTCGGGCCAGCAGCCCCAGCGCGGGTTGACCGTGTCGTTGGAGGAGGGCGGGTCGATGCCGTCGTTGACCGCGCCGACGCTCTCCCAGGAGGAGGTGTACGACGCCGACGCCGTGGCCGACGTGGCCAGGTTGGACGGCGGCTGCACGCCGCCCCGGTTGTGGACCTTGATCTCGGTGAGCCCGGTCCTGGCCCCGGAGGCGGCCGTGGCCAGCACCCGCACGCGCTGGGCGGTGACGGCGGGGAACTGCACCACGTTGTAGTTGCCCCGCGGCGCGGCCGGGGACTTGGCCTGGGAGGGCACGCTGACCCAGGCGCTGCCGTTGTGGTACTGGACGTCGTAGGACGCCGGCGCCCGGTAGGTCGTGCTGGCCGGGCGGCTGTCCTTGAAGTGCAGCCGCACCTCGTTGAACGTGCGGGCGGCGCCGAAGTTGAGCTCGTACCAGTCCTGCCCGGCGGTGGTGCCGCCCCAGAACGGCTCGTTGATCGGGTAGCCGTCCACAGCGCCCGCGGTGGAACTGCCGGAGGCGGTGGTGGAGGCCGTGGCGGTGGCGCCGGCGGCCAGGTTGGTGAGGTTGGCGGTCAGGTCCACGCCGGCCTTGGCCAGCAGGTCGACCATGCGGGCGCTGGTGTGGCTCACCTGCGCGGGCGACTGGAGGCCGGGGACGGCGGCGTTGTGTGTGACGGTGCCGCCGGTGGTCACCGCGCCGGTGGCCGGGTCCCAGGTGAACGGCACCAGCGTCGACACCGTGGCGGCGCGGCTGCCGTTGACGTAGATCGAGTAGCCCTCGGGCACGCCGGGATAGCGGACGACGCCGTCGGCCGGGTCGTCCCAGACGATGGTCAGGTCGGCGTTGCGGTAGCGCAGGTTGTTGACGGTGAAGTGGGTCCAGCCGATGTTGATCGGCGAGAGCTCCACCTTGGCGTCGTTGCGCGGCCGCAGCCCGGCGACGTCCTCGATGACGGTCCAGTTGCCGCTGCCCAGGATGTTGTGGTGGATCCAGGAGCGGTAGGCGATCGAGGAGCCGTTCCAGTCGGCCCAGAACTCGTTGGCGTCCGGCCACTGGGTGTTGCCGTTGACGTACTGGGCCCAGGCGTTCCAGTAGAGCAGCTTCTTGTACCAGGTGGCGTCGATCCACTCGTTGGGGTAGTTCCGCAGCACCGAGGACAGCAGGCGGAACTGCACGGTGGAGTTGATCGTGGAGAAGTTGTTGCTGCCGGTGCCGGAGGCCGCCTTGTCGGCCTGGTTGGCGGTATAGAAGGGGAAGATCGGATACTGCGCCGGGTCGTCGAAGAGGCGCAGGGCCTGCTTGTAGGTGGCGGTGTTGGGGATGGCGCCGACGGCGAACGGGTAATAGTTGTTGATCTCCTTCCACGGCACCCATTCGTTGGTGGACTTCAGCCGGTGCTCGAAGAGCTGCCTGCCCGGGTTCCACAGCACGCTGACGATGGCGTTCTGGATCTGGGTGGCGAGCGTGCGCATTTCGGTGGCCTTGGCGGTGTTGCCGATGGCCTCGTACGCCTGGGCGGCGGCCAGCGCGCCGCTGTACTGGTAGGCGGCCTCGGCGCGGTCCATCCGGCCGGGCTTCCAGTGGAAGGAGACGGCGTCGGCGTCGTTGCCGGTCAGGGCGCCCCAGTCGTACTCGATGAGCTTGTTGTTGTCGGTGTCGTAGAAGGCGAGCTGCCCCTTGACGTCCTGCTCGGCGTAGCGGGCCAGGTTGGCGGCGATGCCGGGCTGGCCGCCGTGGATCTGGTAGCTCTTCCAGGCCGCCTCGCCGATGTACTGGGTGTAGCTGTTCGACCAGTTCTCCGGGTCGCCGGGGTTGTCGACGAAGCGCCCGTTCTTGGAGGTCTGGCCGACGCTGAGCCAGTCGCCGTAGGAGTAGATCGGGTTGCGCAGGTACTTGAGGTCGTCGATGTGCATGGGCTGGGTCAGCGCGATCGCGTTGTTGTAGCCCAGCACGCCCTCGATCGAGGTGGGGAACTGGAAGGTCTGCCCGGGGATGTCGGCGTCGAGGTGGTTGAAGCGCATCAGCCACCAGCGGTAGTAGATGTTCTTCTTGATGCCGGGCTCGGGCACGTCGATGTAGGGCACGTTCTCCGCCCACCAGCGGTTGTACGCGCGGACGTGGGTGGCGAACGCGGTGGCGGCCGAGTAGCCGGCGTAGGCGTCGTACTCGGTGCGGGAGGCCGCGATCTCGTTGGTGACGAAGCCCATGACGACCTTGACCGTCACCGTGGCCCCGGCGGCGATCGTGACCGAGCGGTTGAGGCCGCCGCTGGAGACCGTGAAGCCGTCGCCGGTGAGCCTGGGGTAGATCGTGGTCAGGTTGTTGTAGGCGTTGACCTGGCCGGTCAGCTCGCTGCCGCTGCCGCTGGTGGCGTACGGGGAGGTGGCCCTGAGCTGCAGCGTCGTCGAGGCGGAGCCGCCGTTGGTGATGGCCAGGTTGGCCACGGCGACGTTGTTCTCGGTGATGAACTTCGTCTGGTTGACCGTGATCGAGCCGCTGGTGTGCCGGCTCTTCCAGTGACTGGGCGCCTGCCAGCGGGAGCTCACCTGCTCGGTGAACGTGCCGGGCGTGACCGCGACGGTGAAGGCGTTGTTGTTGCTGATGCTCTCCCAGTACGCCGCCTGCCCGGCGAACCCGAGCGTCCCCGGCGTGTGGGTCTTCATGAACAGCGCCCGGCCGCGCGACATGAGCCACGTGCCCGCCGGGTCGTTGCCCGGCCGGGCCAGCAGCCGGTCCATCCAGAAGTCGGTGCCCGAGCTCTCCGCGTCGTAGATGGCCTGCATCGTGTTGCCGGTCGTGTACGACCCCGGCGGCGCGGGCACGGCCGGGCCGCCGAACGACGGGTAGCCGATCGTCTGGTCGGCGTGGGCCGGGGCGCCGGCCACGACCAGGCTCGCGATCAGCAGCAGGAAGGTCAGAACGCGCCTCATGAGAAGGCCCTCCATTCGAGCACGCCGGTCGAGTAGCCGGATCGGGAGGTGATGTTCAGCCGCAGCCGGGTCGTGCTGACGGGGCTGAACGTCGTGGTGTTGAAGGTGCCGGCCGCCACGCCGCAGCCCGACGCGCCGGGCACGTTGACGTAGGCGCTGCCGTTCCAGTACTGGACCTGGCACGAGGCGGGCAGGTCGATGCCCAGGTCGTCGTCGAACCAGTAGACCTCTGACCTGGAGACGGTCTGGGCCGTGGGCCAGCGGTACTCGAGCCACTCGGTGCCCTGGTGGTTCCAGTTGCCGTAGGCGCCGTGGCTGTGGTCGGCCGAGTTCGCCGGCGTGTGGCCGTCGTTGATCGCGCCGAGGGTCTCCCAGGGCGAGACGTAGGAGGTGGAGGGGGTGGCCGTGGCCGCCAGGTTGCCGGGAGTGGTGGGGCCGCCGGTCTGCACGACCTTCTGCATGGTCCCGTCGGCGTTGAAGAAGAGCTTGTCGATGGTCACCGAGCGGCGGAAGTTGCCCCCGCCCGGGCTGGAGGCGTTGTGGTAGACCATGTACCACTGGCCCTTGAACTCGATGATCGCCGGGTGGTTCGTGGTCGAGGTCACCTGGTCGAGCACGACCCCGCGGTGCGTCCACGGGCCCAGCGGGTTGCTCGCGGTGGCGTAGCGGACACACGCGTAGCCCGGCGCCGAGCAGGCCGAGTCGTTGGCCGCGTACGCGAGGTAGTAGACGCCGTTGCGCTTGAACATCCAGGGGGCCTCCCAGAAGTTCGAGACGCCGCTCGGGGTGATCACCGAGCCGTTGATCGAGGTCATGTTGGCGTTCAGGCGGGCCGCGCGCAGACCGTAGTAGGAGCCCCAGTACATGTAGACCTGGCCGTCGTCGTCGGTGAAGACGGTCGGGTCGATGTTCAGCGGGGCGGAGTTGGGCGTGCTGTCGCTGATCAGCGGGCCGCCGATGGCGTCGGTGAACGGACCTGTGGGGCTGTTGCCGACGGCCACGCCGATGTTCATCCAGCCGGGGCCGTTGCCGTTGACGGAGGTGTACCAGTAGTAGCGGCCGTCGGCTCCGCGCTCGACCTCGCTGGCCCAGGCGTCGGCGCCGGCCCACGAGAAGTTAGAGATCGCGAGCTTGGCGCCCTGGTCGGTGAACGTGGTGGCGTCGGTGGAGGAGTAGACGTGCCAGTCCCGCATGACGAAGTTGGTGCCGCCCGTGGGGGCCTCGTCGTGGCCGGTGTAGAGGTACAGGGTGTCTCCCACGACCAGCGCGGCCGGGTCGGCCGTGTAGATCGCGGTGGTGATCGGCGCGCCCGCGAGCGCGGGCCGCACGTCACCGAGGAGGAGCAGGAGTGCCGCGGCGAGGGCCGCCGCCCATCGTCGTCTCATGAGTGTGCCCCTTGGGAATGTGAGCGCTAACAACGTGGACTCGGGCTTACCTAAAAGGTTTTCGGGAAAGTAGAACGCCAGCCAGGGCCTGTCAATCGGCCGCTGCAACCAGCTGCATAGCTGTTGACCTGGATCGATCACCTCGCATGGCCGCTGATCAGCTAGCGAGCGCTTGGTTACATTTTCATATCGACCGAAAAGGCTTTCGGCGCTGGCCGACTAGCGGCTTTAGCCGCACATGGCGCCAGTTGGCGGGATTCCGACCAACCGGTGCAGATAATCGCCTTCTGGAACCGGCGAAACGGGCGATGGACACCGATGAACGGCTCTCACGAACTCGAACACCTGATGTCCGGCCTGCTGGAGGCCAGCCACCAGGTCACCCTCGAACAGCTGCCCGCCGTGGTGGCCAGGTTCGCCCCCGGGGCGGGGATGGAGGAGGTGGTCATCTACCTCACCGATCTGCAGCAGAACACGCTGCGGCGGCTGGTGGCGCCGGGCACGCCGCCCCGGCCCGGCGACCCGCCGGACGACGCGACCGTGCTGCTCTTCGAGTGGGACGGGCCGCGCCTCCGTGGAAAGTGCCCCGGCTCGTGAGAGGTTCGGGAGGAGCATCCTGACCTCGAAGGAAACTCCAGTGGGACACGATCACGAAGGCCAGCGGGTCAGCCGGCGGCGGCTGATCGCCGGCATCAGCTCGCTCGGGCTCGGCAGCCTCATCGCCTCCTCAGGACCGGGGGTCAGGGCCACCGCCCTGGCGGACTCCCGCTTCGCCGGGGCCCGCACGTGCGCGCTGACGCCGACCGCGACGCAGGGCCCCTTCTACTTCGACGCCGACAAGATCCGCAGCGACATCCGCGAGGACCGGCCGGGCACCCGGCTGCGCCTGGCCATCAAGGTCCAGGACACCGAGTCGTGCGAGCCGGTGAACGACGCGGTGGTGGAGATCTGGCACTGCGACGCGGCCGGGCTCTACTCGGGCGCGGAGAAGGAGTCGAAGAACGACGTCGGCGCTCCGCCGAGCCTCGATGACATCGCCTCGGACGGCAAGTCCGACATGGCCGACATGAAGCCCACCGACGGCAAGCGGTACCTGCGCGGCGCGCAGGTCACCAACGCCGAGGGCATCGTCGAGTTCACCACGATCTGGCCGGGCTGGTACCCGGGCCGGACGGTCCACATCCACGTCATGGTGCACGTGAGCGAGCGGCGGGTGCTGAGCACGCAGCTCATGTTCGACGAGCGGCTCAACGCCGAGGTCCTGTCGAAGCCGCCGTACACGCGGCGGGAGGGCAAGCGCGAGACGTTCAACTCCGGTGACGTCCTCTTCCAGGACGGCATGCTGCTGAAGGTCACCGAGGAGGACGACGGCTATCTCGGCACCATCGTCCTGGCCACCGACTCCGACAAGGACGGCGGCTAGACCCTGCGCACGACGTGCAGCAGATACTCCTTCCGGTTGAGCGGGTTGTGGTCGGTACGCGGGCGCTGCGGGACCGGGCCGCGCACGGGCCGGTAGCGGTCGAAGTCGCACTCCAGCACGCCCTCGCCGCGGGTCAGCGAGGGGAGCTGCTGCTCCAGCTCGTGCACCCGGGCCGCCGGGATCTCCCCCTCCACCAGCGACGAGAGCTGCGTGCGCGGGATCGCGCCGAGCCGGGCCAGCACGGGCAGCACCGGGCCCAGCGTGTCGGGCGGCAGCTCCAGCCGGAAGCGGTGCATCGGCTCGTACACCGTGGTCCCGGCCCGTTTCAGCGCGCTCATCAGCACCAGCGGGACCAGGTTGCGGAAGTCGCCCGCGGTGCTCGACATGCTCTTGTCGAAGACGCCGCCGGAGTGGCTCTGCCGGGCCCAGTATCCGGAGTGCGTCAGCGTGACCACGCAGTCCACCACCTCCCAGCCGTGCAGGCCCTGCCGCAGCGTCTCGCGTACCGTCTCCTCGATCGTCTTCATGAACGAGTACGGCAGCGACCCCAGCTCCACCTCCAGCCCGAACGCGACCCCGCTGCCGATCGCGCCCGGCTCGACGCGCAGGCCCACGGTGGCGAGGAACGGGTTCGGGTCCTTGGCGATCAGCTCGAACGCGGCGCCGGTGCCGGCGGGCCGCTCGACGCAGATCGTGGTGGTCTCGCGGAAGGTGACGTCGAGGCCGAAGTCGTTCATGAGCGTGGCCTGGATGACCTCCTTCTGCACCTCGCCGTAGAGCGAGACGGACACCTCCTGCCGCAGGTCGTCCTGGCGCAGGCCGATCAGCGGGTCCTGCTCGGCGAGCTGGGCCAGCGCGAGGTGCAGCGCGCCCTTGTCGGCGGGGCGGCCGGGGACGACGACCGTCTCCAGGGTCGGCGGCGCGAAGTGGCCCCGCCCGCCGTCCTTGCCCGGCCGGCCGATGGCGTCGCCGATCCGGACGTCGGCCAGCCCCCAGAGGCGGGCGATCCGGCCCGCGGCCACCTCCGGCCGGCGCACCGCCGTGCCGCCGTCGAACACGCTGATCGCGGTCACCTTCCCCGCGCGCCCCTCGCCGAAGCTCAGCCGGTCGCGGGTGCGCAGCGTGCCGCCGAACATCCGCGCGTACGCCACCTTCTCCCCCGCCGGGCCGCGCTCGACCTTGAAGACGGTGCCCGACACCGGCCCCGCGGGGTCGCCCTGGGCGGCGGGCAGCAGCTCCCGGATGCCGGCCATCAGCGCGTCCACCCCGGCGCCGGTGATGGCCGATCCGAAGAACACCGGGTGCGCCAGCCCCTGCCCGGTCTGGGTCACGAGCTCGGCCCGCAGCCGGGCGTAGGAGAGCGACCCCTCGTCCGCCACGTACGCGGCCAGCAGCGCGTCGGCCTGCTCGGTGAGCACGTCGGCCAGGCTCGCGGCGAAGGCGGGCCGGTCGTCGAAGGGCGCGAAGGCGGCATCGCCGGTGCCCAGGCCGGTGGCGGCTCCCATGGCGACGACGGCCGGGGAGAGCTTGGCGGCGAGCTCGCGCAGCACGCCGTCGTACCGGGCGCCGCGGCGGTCGATCTTGTTGACGAAGACGAGCGTGGGGATGCCGAGGCGGCGCAGCGTACGCATGAGCACGCGGGTCTGCGCCTGCACGCCCTCCACGGCGGAGACGACCAGAACGGCGCCGTCGAGCACGTTCAGGACCCGCTCCACCTCCGCGATGAAGTCGGGGTGGCCCGGCGTGTCGATCAGATTGACCGTGGTGTCGCCGATGGCGAAGGAGACGACCGCGGACTTGATCGTGATGCCGCGCTGGCGCTCCAGGGCCAGGGAGTCGGTCTGGGTGTTTCCGTCATCGACGCTGCCGACCTCGTCGATGGCACCGGCGGCGTAGAGCAGCCGCTCGGTCAGGCTGGTCTTACCGGCGTCTACATGGGCCAGGATTCCCAAGTTGAGCATTCGCACCGAACGTCATGTCCTCTGGGTCGACGACTCCTTCTGTCTCGTGGGACATGAACGTTGCTCGCATTGCCTGCTCCTCGCGATCGACCGGCCGGGGTCCAGCACACCAGAGCGAGTCTGCCTGGGGCAACGGATTTACGCCTGGCTAATGTGGGCACGGTTCACGATGAGAGGAAGATCAGGTGGACGGTAGAGGTGGGCTCGTCATCCCCGAAGTGGTCGAGAGCCCGACCCGTAAGGCGGCCCCGTCCGGCGGCCTGACGCGGTGGCTGCTGCGGCACCAGGTGCAGCCGGTCGGCCCCGAGACGGCCGAGGGGCACGCCAAGCCGCAGGCCTGGTGGAAGGTCATGTGCCTGACCGGCGTCGACTACTTCTCCACCCTGGCCTACCTGCCCGCCATCGCCGCGCTGGCCGCCGGGGCGCTGTCGCCGCTGGCCACGCTGCTCATCGTGGCGCTGACGCTGCTGGGCATGCTGCCGATGTACCGGCGGGTGGCCAAGGAGAGCCCACACGGGCAGGGGTCGGTCGCGATGCTGGAGCGGCTGCTGCCGTTCTGGCAGGGCAAGCTCTTCGTGCTGGTGCTGCTGGGGTTCGTGGCCACGTCGTGGATCATCACGATCACGCTGTCGGCGGCCGACGCGTCGGTGCACGTCGTGGAGAACCCGTTCTTCCCGAGCTTCCTGCACGGCCACGAGGTCGCGCTGACCGTGGCCCTGCTGCTCGTGCTCGGCGGGGTGTTCCTGCTCGGTTTCACCGAGGCGGTCGGGGTCGCCATCCCGCTGGTGGCGCTCTTCCTCGGGCTGAACGCCGTGGTCGTCGCCGTGGGGCTCACCGAGGTGCTGGCCTCCCCCGACGCGCTCTCGCGCTGGACGGACGCGCTGACCAGCGGGGGCGGCGGCCTGGGCGGGGTCATCGGGCCTGCCGTGCTGGCCTTCCCGCTGCTCGTGCTGGGCCTGTCGGGGTTCGAGACGGGCGTCAGCATGATGCCGCTGGTCGAGGCCAGGGGTGACACCACCGAGGCGCGGCTGGGCTCGCGCATCGGCAACACACGCAAGCTGCTGACCGTCGCCGCGCTCATCATGAGCGTCTATCTCCTCGCCACCAGCTTCGTGACGACCGTGCTCATCCCGGCCGAGGAGTTCCGGCCGGGCGGGGCGGCCAACGGCAGGGCGCTGGCGTACCTGGCCCACGAGCGGATGGGGGAGATGTTCGGCACGGTGTACGACATCAGCACCATCCTCATCCTGTGGTTCGCCGGCGCCTCCGCGATGGCCGGGCTGATCAACATCGTGCCGCGCTACCTGCCCTCCTACGGCATGGCACCCGAGTGGGGCCGGGCCGTGCGGCCCGTGGTGCTGGTCTACACGGGCATATGCGTGGTGCTCACGATCGCGTTCGACGCCGACGTGGACGCCCAGGCGGGCGCGTACGCCACCGGCATCCTGGCCATGATGGTCTCCGGCGCGGTCGCGGTGACGATCTCCGCCGTCCGCCGCCGGCAGCGGAGGGCCGTCGCCGGGTTCGCCGTGCTGACCCTCGTCCTGCTGTACGCGCTGGTGGAGAACATCCGGGAGAAGCCCGACGGCATCGCCATCTCCGCGCTGTTCATCCTCGGCATCATCGTCATCTCGCTGGTCTCGCGCGTCTCCCGGACGACCGAGCTGCGGGCCGACCGGATCGAGTTCGACGAGGCGGCCCGGCGGTTCGTGACCGAGTCGCTCGCCTTCGACGGGCAGCTCAACATCATCGCCAACCGGCGCGGCTCCGGCGACAAGGCCGAGTACGACGCCAAGGAGGCCGAGCAGCGCGGCATGAACCCGGTCCCGGGCCGGGCGGACGTGCTGTTCCTGGAGATCGACGTCATCGACCCGTCCACCTTCAGCGACGTGCTGCGGGTGCACGGGGTGGAGGTGGCGGGACACCGCGTGCTGCGGGCGGAGAGCCCGGCCGCGCCGAACGCCATCGCCGCCCTCCTGCTCGCCCTGCGCGACGCCACCGGCGTGCGGCCCCACTGCTACTTCGAGTGGGCGGAGGGGGCGCCGCTGATGCACCTGCTGCGCTATCTCATCCTGGGGCGCGGCGACACGGCTCCGGTCGTACGGGAGATCATCCGGGCCGGCGAGCCCGATCCGGCGCGGCGGCCGGGCATCCACGTCGGCGGTTAGAGCGCGTCCAGTCCGGCCCGGTCCTCGTCCGTCAGGACGAGGTCGGCGGCGGCGACGTTCTCCTCCAGGTGGGCGAGCGAGGTGGTGCCGGGGATGGCGAGCACGGCCGGGGAGCGGCCCAGCAACCAGGCCAGCGCCACCTGCGCGCGCGTGGCGCCGTGCCGGGCGCTCACCTCGTCGAGCGTGCGCTCCTGCGCGGCCGACGGCGCCATGCCGGGCGGCAGCTGCGAGGTGTCCAGGCCCGGCTTGAGCAGCCCGGCGGCCAGCGGGAAGTAGGGCACGAACGCCACGCCCTGCTCCTCGCAGGCCCGCAGCACGTCTTCGGCGCCCCGGTCGAGCAGGTGGTAGCGGTTCTGCACGGCGACCACGGGCGCGATCTCGCGGGCCTCCTTGAGCTGCTCGACGGTGACCCCGCTGAGCCCCAGGTGCCGGATCAGCCCGCGCTCGCGCAGCTCGGCCAGCGTGGCGAACGACTCCGCGAGCGGCGTCCCGTCCGGGTGGAGCAGGCCGTCGCCGCCCACCCGCAGGTAGACCAGGTCGAGCCGGGCCCGGCCGAGGCGGGCGAGGTTCTCCTCCACCTGCTCGCGCAGCTCGGCGGGCTTGGCGGCGGCGTTGAAGGAGCGCCACTCGTCCCTGGCGACGCCGACCTTGGTGGCGATGACGAGGTCGTCGGGGTAGGGGTGCAGGGCCTGCCTGATCAGGTCGTTCGCCACGTGGGGGCCGTAGGCGTCGCTGGTGTCGATGTGGGTGACGCCCAGCTCGATGGCCCGGCGGAGCACCGCCAGCGCGTGGTCCGGGTCGGCCGGCGGGCCCCACACCTGGGGGCCCGGCAGCTGCATCGCGCCGTAACCGAGCCTGCCGACGGCAAGGTCGTCGGCGAGTCTGAGCATGGTCATGTGAATCCCCTTCGTCAGGCGCGGGTGGCGAGGCGGGCACGTACGGAGTCGACGGTGACGCCGCCACCGGGATCGCGCTGGAGCTTGCCGCGTACGGTCAGGTCGTGGACGCCCTGGCGGGTGATGCCGAGCACGGCCGCCGCCACCGAGAACGGCACCGCCGACGCGGCGGGATGGCCGGCCCGGCGGAAGACGGCCCGCCCGAACGGGGTGCCCCACCAGGCGACCGGCGGATCGAACGCCGCGTCGCCCGGGTAGAGCGCGCTCACCAGGCGGATCGCGGTGTACGCGGCCGCCCCGTCGTCCTCGCCGAGCAACGTCCGCGCCCACTCCTCCGCCTGCTGCCCCAGCCGCTCGCGCAGCTCCTCGCCCGCTCCGAACAGGATGTCGAGCGGGTCGAGCAGCCGGGCGGCGACGATGCGCGTCAGGTCCTCGACAAGATCCGTGTGCGTCTGCGTCCTGGTCTCCACGACATCCCTCCAGGTCACTGCTGCTTGACGTCAATCATCAAGTACTTGCCTCCCAACGTCAAGTAGCTGTCTGCTGACGTCCAGGTGTACTGTTTGGACAGTTGCCCAAGTCATCTGTCCAAGAGGTATCCATGGCACCGAAGTCCGCGGAACGCGGCAAGGCCACCCGCCGGCAGCTGCTCGACGCGGCCGTCGCCCTCGTGCCCGAGGTCGGCTGGGGTGGCGTCACGACCAGGCTCGTCGCCGAGCGGGCCGGGGTGGCGCCCGGCGTCGTGCACTACCACTTCGCCTCGGTCACGGACCTGCTGGTGGCGGCCGGGCTCGGCTTCACCGGGAGCCTGCTCGACCAGATGGCCGCGGAGCTGTCCGGGCAGCCGGGCATCGGCGAGGGGGTGGACTGGCTGCTGGGCGAGCTGTCGCGCTACAGCGGCACGGACCCGGCCTCGCTGGTGGTGGTGGAGATGTTCCTGGCCGCGACCCGGCTGCCGGACCTGCGCGAGCGGCTCGGCGACCAGATCGGCCGGTTCCGCTCCACCGTGGCGTCCTGGCTGGCCGAGCGCGGCTACCACGGCGACGCGGTCGCGGCGGCCGCGATGCTGGCGGCCTCGATCGACGGGATCATGATGCACCGCGCCCTCGACCCCGGCCTCGACCCCGCCTCCCTGGCCGCCCCCCTGCGCGCCATGTTCGGTCTGGGCCCGGCCGAGCCCGCGCCGCCCGCGGTGCCACCGGCGGAGGACATCAGGAGGAGGAGAGATTCATGAAGGCTCTGATCTGCGGCGCCGGCATCGCCGGGCTGACGCTGGCCTGGCATCTCGAGCGGGCCGGCTGGGAGGTGGAGCTGGTGGAGCGGGCGCCGGCGTTCCGCGACGGCGGCTACATGATCGACTTCTACGGCCCCGGCCACGAGGTGGCCGAGCGGATGGGGCTGCGGCCGCGGCTGCTGCGGGCCCGCTACCCGGTCGACGAGCTCAGTTACGTCGACCGCGACGGAAGGCAGACCAGCCGCCTGTCCCTGACCACCGGCCTGGAAGGGGTGATCAGCCTGCTCCGCGCCGACCTGGCGCGGGCCGTCGCCGAAGACGTACGCGCCCCGATCGCGTACGGCACCACCGTCGAGGCCGCCGAACAGGACACCGCCGGGGTGTCGGTCCGGCTCACCGACGGCACCACCCGCCGGGCCGACCTGCTCGTGGGCGCGGACGGCGCCCGCTCCCGGGTGCGCGAGCTGGCGTTCGGCGACGTGACGCCGCGCTACCTCGGTCACCAGGTGGCGGCGTACATCCTGGCGGACGCGGAGCTGAGCCGCCGCGTCGGCACCCGCTACCAGATGCTCACCGAGCCCGGCCTGATGGCCGGCGCGTACGCCCTGCGCGACGACCGCCTCGCCCTGCTGTTCCTGCGCCGCGAGCCCGACCCGGCCCTGCCCGCCGACCCCGCGGCCGACCTGCGCCGCCACTTCGGCGGGCGCGGCTGGATCCTGCCCGAGGTGCTGGCGCGCTGCCCCGGCCCGGCCGAGCTCTACCACGACCTGGTGACGCAGGTGGAGATGGAGCGCTGGCACCGGGGCCGGATCGTCCTGGTGGGCGACGCGTGCCAGGCGGTGTCGCTGTTCGCCGGCCACGGGGCGTCCATGGCCATGGCGGGGGCGTGGGTGCTGGCCGACGAGCTCTCCGAGGGCGGCGACCTGCCCGGCGCCCTGGCCCGCTACCAGGGGCGGATGGCGCCGGCGATCGCCGAGGTGCAGCAGTTCGGGCGGCGCTTCGTACGGTGGATGGCCCCCTCCAACCGCTGGCGCATCGTCGCCCGCGACCTCATCTTCCGGCTGGCCGCCCTGCCCGGTGGTGGCCGCCTGTTCGTCAACTCGCTCAGCCCGGGCGGCCACCACCTCATCAGCCCTCGACGCGCTTCCCCAACGCCTCGTTGAGGCGGTTACGCCGCAGGCTCCTGGTCATCGGGTCGCCGGGCGTCCGGGTCCTGCCCGCCGTCCCTGCGGTCCAGTGCCGCGACGGCGTTCCTGAACCGGGCGCAGCGTGCCTCCAGCTCGCGTTCGTCTTCGAGAATCCACTGTTCGATCATGGTCATCAGAGTGATCACACACCGGGCGGCGGGAGGGCCGACTTGGCGCAGACTTTTCACGCCAGCAACTCGACCGTGCCCCGCTCGCCGTCCACCCTGATCCGGTCGCCGTCACGCAGCCGCATGGTGGCGTTGCCGGTGCCGACCACGGCGGGGATGCCCAGCTCGCGGGCCACGATCGAGGCGTGCGACAGGGGCGCGCCCATGTCGGTCACCACGGCGGCCGCACGCGGGAACATCGGTGTCCAGCCCACGTTCGTCAGCGTCGTCACGAGGATCTCGCCGGGCTTGAGCCGATCGCCGTCCTCGGGCCCCGAGATGACCCGGGCGATGCCCTCCACCACGCCGGGCGCGCCGGGGAAGCCGGTCACGGTCTCGCTCACCGGCACGGAGACGCCGCGCGCGTCATAGACGTCGGCCCGCCGCGCGGGGTCGGCCGCCCAGCGCACGGGGTCGAAGTGGCCCACGATCAGCACCGGGTAGGGCGGCAGGGCGGCGTACCGCTCGTAGGTGGCGCGCCGGGCCGGCACCCGCTCCAGCGCCGACCGGTCGCCGCGCAGCAGCGCGAGCAGCTCGTCCAGGTAGAGGGAGAACACGTCGTCGCCGATCCCGGTCAGCTCCCCCGCGCGTACGGTGAAGGCCCGCAGCACCCAGAACGCCCGCATGTTCTCCGACCGCGCGGACTCCCGGTCGCGCACGACCGCGTTCCAGCGCTGGACCCGGGCCCGCATCTTGGCCTCCTTGCCCGGGTAACGCTGCGCGAAGCGGGCCCAGGCCCGCTCCCTGGCCGCGCGCTGCCGCTCCAGCAGCGCCTCGGTGTCGTCCTTCATGCCGCGCAGGCCCTCGATCAGGGCGTCGATCCGCGCGGGGTCCTCGCCGGGCCGGGGGATCGACACCTCGAACTCGTGGGGGCCGCGATGCCCGTACGTGCGGGCGAACTCGTCCCTGGTGATCTCCCCGCGCACCAGCCTGGACAGGCCCATCACCGGCCCCATGCTGGCCAGCTCGCCGTCGATGTTGACGCCGGTGAGCATGGCCTCGGCGTCCACCTCGCCCATCATCCTGCGCAGCCGGTCACGCGTGTAGACCAACGTGGAGCCGCCCTGGCGACCGGCGGCCTCCAGCATGCGGCAGGAGGTGACCATGTGCGGGCGGATCTCCCGCTCCCAGAGGCCGGCCAGCTCGGGGCCCGATCCGGTGGCGGCCACGCGCTCGCGCAGTTCCTCGCACCGCTGCTGGGAGGTGGCCAGGAAGGCGGGCATGGCCTTGAGGTTCTCCCGCACGCGGCGCTGGAGGCGCACGGCCATGGGCAGCACGCGCTTGATGATGCCCCAGCGCGACACCCGTACCATCGGCACCTCCAGGCCGGCCGGCACCTTGCCGAAGACCTGCTCGACCGCGCCGAGCCGGCCGCTCATGCCCAGGGCGCGGGCGACGGAGTGGACGACGCTCAGGTTCATGTAGAAGCGGCCGCCGATGTTGCCCACCAGGTCGAAGCCCGGCAGCGCCGAGGAGGACATGGCCTCGTTGATGAACAGGCGCACGAACGACCACGTGATCGGCGTCATCACGTCGGGGATGGCCTCGCCCAGGTTGCCGGCGGTCCACAGGTAGTCGCCCTTGAGGCTGTCGTTCCACTCTTCCAGCGGCGCCTTGAGCCCGGTGATCGGGCGGGCCTGCACGATGGCGAACGTGCCGCCGCGCCGGGTCCACTCCACGTCCATCGGGGTGCCGTACAGGTCCTGGATGCGCGCGCCGAGCCCGGCCAGCTCCAGCGCCTGGGCGTCGTCGAGCACGGGCGCGCCGCGCAGCTCCTCGGGGACCGGGCGCTCCTCGGTGCCGGCGGCGGTGCGCACGGTCATGACCTTCTTGTCGCCGGTGCGCGACTCGGTGACCGCGCCACCGGTCACGACGATCGCGTCCGGGGTGACCTGCCCGCCGACGACCGCCTCGCCGAGCCCCCACGAGGCGTTGATGACGGTCGTGTCGCGGGCGCCGGTGACCGGGTCTGCGGTGAACATGACGCCGGCCGCGTCGGCGTCCACCAGCTCCTGGACCACCACGGCCAGCGCCACGTCCTCGTGCGGCACGCCGTTCTGGTCGCGGTAGGCGATAGCGCGCGCGTTCCACAACGAGGCCCAGCAGCGCTTCACCGCGTCGAGCAGGGCGTCGCCGCGGATGTTGAGGTAGGTGTCCTGCTGCCCGGCGAACGACATGCCGGGCAGGTCCTCGGCGGTGGCGGAGGAGCGTACGGCCACGGGCACGTCGTCGCCGAGCCCCTCGTACGCCCGCAGGATCTCCGCGGCGATCTCGCCCGGCATGTCATGGGCGGCGAACAGCGCCGGGATCGCCCCGGGATCGGCGGCGGCCGCCCGCAGGATCTCCTCCCGGAACCCGGCCACGAACGCCCGGTACGCCTCCGTCGTGACGTGGAAGCCGCCGGGAACGGGCAGCCCGGCCCTGGTCAGCCGGGCCAGGGACGCGCCCTTGCCACCGGCGGTGGCGAGGTCGGCCGCGGCGTCGTCGAGAGGAAGAACGGCCCTCATTTGCCCTCCAACGAGAGCGCCAGCTTCCGCTGGGCGATCTCCACTGTGGTGTCGAGAAAGTCGAGAGTGGCCCGCGCGACGGCCTCCGCGTCGGCGGCGGGCAGCGGGCGGCCGGTGCTCAGGGTCCGCTCGACGGTGACGGCTACCAGGTCCGCGATCCGGTCGTCGGACGGCTTGGCTCCTGGGGGCAGGCCGTCCGGCAGGAACAGGTAGCCGTAGACGATCGAGCTGACCACCATCAGGTAGTCGTCCGGATCGTCCCGCACCGCGCCGTGCTTGACCAGCTCGGCCACGTACGTGTCGAAGGACTCGCCGAGCTGGAACTGGCTCGTGCTCTCCTTCTTGCGGCGGCTGAGCTTGCCGAGGATCTCGGAGTCGGCGGACAGCACGGCCCGGAGCAGGGGCCGCCCCAGCAGCGCCCGGGCGTATTCCCCGAACAGCTCGCTCAGCGTGGCGGGCTCGCGCTCGCGCACGGCGGCCATCATGAGCACCCGCTCGCGGCGCAGCAGCGCGGCGAACATCTCGTCGCGCGTCTTCCAGTGCAGGTAGATGGTGCCCTTGGCGACGCCGGCCCGTCTGGCCACGTCGTCGATCGTGGTCTTGTCGTAGCCCCAGCGCAGCACCAGCTCCGCGACGGCGTCGAGGATCCGGTGCGCCCGCTCGAGCTGGCGCGCCGGATCCTGCGGTGGGCGTCCTGCCCTGGCCATAGGTCCCACCCCATTTGTTTGACTGGATGAGACTATTTGGTCATTTAATTCATGGCAAGTTCACCTGAGTTTGCCCAGCAACGCCTCCGCCTCGGGGGCGAACGAGGGATCCGCGGTCTCGACGGCCGTGGCCAGCAGGCGGCGGGCCAGCTCCAGGTCGCCGCGCTCGTACCGGATCTCGCCGAGCCGGCAGGCGGCCTCGGCGACCAGCTCGGGCTGCTCGCTCAGCCCCAGCGTCAGCTCGTAGTAGCGCAGCGCCCCGTCGCGGTCCCCCAGCCAGTAGCAGAGCTCGCCGAGGTGCGCCGCCGCCATCCCCGACTCGGGGTCGCCCGCGTCGATGACCCGCTGGTACCAGGTGAGCGCCTCCGGGTAGTCCCGCCGCCGCTTGGCCAGCGCGCCCAGGTACATCGCGGCCAGCGCGCCGGCGTGTCCCGCACCGTCCTCGACGGCCCGGCGGTACCACCCGCTCGCCAGCTCCTCGTCCTCGTCGTGGTACGTCTGCCCGATCGCGATCATGGCCCGTACCGCGAGGTCGCCGTCACCCGCGTCCAGCACCCGCAGATAGACCTGCCGCCCTTCCTCCACCTCGCCCGCGCCCACCAGCGCCTGCGCGAACACGCTCAGCGCGGTCGGCTCCCCGCTCTCGGCCGCCGCCCGCAGCGTGCGCAGCGACGCCTCCGTGTCGCCCTGGCGTTCCTGCAGCATGCCGAGCAGGCTGCCGAAGACGCCCTGCACGGGGCTGTCGGCGTCCCCGGCCTGCCGCTCCGCCAGGTTGTAGAAGGCCTCGGAGTCGCCCTCGGCGTCGAGCAGCGACAGCAGCCTGCCGCCGGCCACGAACCGTACGTCGGGGTTCTCGTGCTCGTTCAGCCGCTCGTAGATCGCGCGGGCCTGCGCCGTCTCGCCCAGGCTCTCCAGCCGCTCGCCCACCCGCAGGTCGGTGAACGGGCCGGGACCGGCCAGCTCGTGGTAGCGCCGCACGGCCGCCGGGTCCTCGCACAGGTCGCCCAGCTCGCGGGCCTGCTCCGCGGCCCGGGGGCCCATCAGCTCCAGCACCTCGACGGCCACGTCGTGCTCGCCGCGCCGGCACGCCTGGTAGGCGAGGGCTTCGAGGTTGCTCAGAGCGGTTCGCGCGAGGTCGGTGCCGGTGCCGGCCGCCGCGGCGAACGCCCGGGCGGCACCGAGCTGGTCGCCCTCCTCGTGCAACCAGACGCCGAGCTGCACGCCGCCCCTGGCCACGCCGTCGCGGTCGCCGGACTCGACGGCCAGCCGCACCTCCCGACCGGCTTCCTCCGTGTCGCCCCGCTCCCGCAGGGCCCTGGCCAGGTCCACCCGCATGCTGGGGGTGGTGCCGGGGAAGCCGGTGTCGACGCCCTTCGCGTACAGCAGGGCCGCCTGCTCCAGGTCGCCCCTGGCCTTGCAGGCGTCGCCCCACGTCCAGTACGCCATGGCCACGGTCTCGGGGTCGCCGGTCGCCACGGCCCGCTCGGCCTCCGCCGCCACAGCGTCGTGGTCCTCCTCCTGGAGCAGGTGCACCAGCAGGCGGCGGACGCATTCGAGGTCGCCGGCCGCGGCGCCCCCGGCCAGCACTCGCCGCACCTCGGCGGTGTCGCCGCGCTCCGCCAGCAGCTCGGCGGCGAGGGCGGCGGTGGCGGGCAGGGCGGTGATGGCCGCCTCGATCGCGCCGTCGAGGTCGCCGCGGCGGTGGCGTACGACGGCGAGGTAGTGCCAGGCCGTCCCGGCCGTCTCCGGCACCTCGGTGGCTGGGAGGAGGCACAGCTCGGCGCGGGAGTGGTCGCCCTCGTTGGACAGGACCGCGCCCAGCTCGACCCGGGCCTCGGCCGCGATTCCGGGCTCGCCCAGCTCCGCGACGATCCGGAGGAGCGGCTCGGCCGCGTCCCCCTCCAGCTGTCGCGCCCGTGCCAGCACCTCGCGGAACGCCCGTTCCCTGTCCTCGGTGGCGGCACCCGGCAGGCCCTCGGCCGCGAACACGCCCTCCTGACCGGCGGGCGCGGGCGGGTGGTCGGGAGCGGCAGTCGCGGGCACGCGGTCGGCGCGGGCGGTCGCCGACGCGTGCTCGGGAGCGGATTCGGGTTCCGGTGCGGACAGAGCGCGGCGCAGGCCCGGCAGGTCGTCGGCGTCGAGCGCGAGCAGCACGGCGGCCACCAGCGCCGACCCCGTCCGCCCGGTCAGCGCCGCCAGCGCGCCCTCCCGGTCGCCCTCCGCCGCGAGCACCCAGGGCAGCTCCTCCTCGGTGGCCCGGCCGAGCAGGTGGCGGGACACGGCGGAGGAGTGCGCGCCGTCCTCCCGCGCCGCGGCCCGTTCCAGCGCGAAACGGGCGGCCTCGGCGTCACCGGCCACCGTCAGGCACCGTCCCGCGGCCAGCATGGTCTCCGGCTCCGAAGCAGGATCGATGGCCGCCGCCCGCTCGAACGCCGCCTTCGCCGCCTCCAGCTCCCCGGTCCCGGCCAGCAGCGTGCCGAGCAGGCGCTCGGACTCCCCCGTCGCCGCGGGCGGCGCCGCCGTCATGGCCGCGAGCGCGCCTTCGGTGTCACCGTGTTCGTGCAGCCAACCGGCAAGCCGCAACGTCACCTCGTCCGCCCCGAACGTCGCGGAGGCGGCCAGCCACTCCCGCGCCTCCTCGGCCCGCCCGCAGGCGACCAGCGACTCGCCGAGCATCGTCAGCAGCTCGTCATCGGCGTCCGGCACTCGGGAGAGCACCTCGGAGTTCTCCGGGGAGCGCGCCTGAGAGTGCGTCTGGGAGTTCTTCCCCTGAGAGTGCGTCTGGGAGAGCGCCCGGGAGAGCACCTCCACCGCCTCGGCATGTTCCCCGAGCTCGCGCAGGATCTGGCCGGCGGAGCGGAGCGCCACGCCGTTCAGGTGCCCGTCCTCCCCCAGCGCCCCCATGAACACCGCCACGGCCCCGCGCCGGTCGCCCGCGTCACCGCGCAGGGCGCCGAGGAAACAGCCGGCCCGCTGCCGGTCCTCCGGCTGCCCGGCCGCGACGACCAGCGAGAGCGCTGCGTCGGCGGCGGCCGTCTCGCGGGTGCGCTGCCAGGCGTGCGCGCACTCCATGGCCAGCGCCACGGCCTTGCTGTGCGCGTCCCCGTCGGGCATCGCCCGCGCCGCCGCC
>NZ_JBFANM010000062.1:0-73747 GCF_040674815.1 Nonomuraea sp. NPDC049709 | reverse complement strand
GCGGCGCGTTCACCGCGGCCCCCGGGGCCGGGCCGACCGCGACGGCCCGGCCTACCGGTCAGCCCGCGACCAGCGTCAGGGTGTTGTGGATGGGCGACTCCATCGCGGGCGCGCAGGCCCCGGCCGTGGAGGCCGCGCTGACGGCCGGCGGTGTGCGGTTCAAGAACGCCACCTCCGACGGCGGCGGCAACATCGTCGCCGGTGATCACCCGGTGACGGCCGTGGCGGCCAAGGACACCTGGAAGAGGCTGAAGGAGTACCTCGTCTCCTTCCGGCCAACGGTGATCGCGTACCAGATCACCACCTACGACTGGGGCACTCCCCGCCAGCAGCTGGCGGCCTACCGGAAGCTTGCCCGGGCGGCGAAGGACGCTGGTGCCCGGCTCGTCCTGGTGTCCGCCCCGCCGTTCAGGATCGACGAATTCTTCGAGCCCCACGAGTCCGCGATCAAGAGCGCCCCCGCGATGGCCGCCAAGGTCGCGGACGCTCGCTACCTGGACGCCTCTGAGCTGTGGGGGGACGACTACGCCGCCGGCAAGGCTCAGCGGGCCAAGGACGGGATCCACTCCTGTCAGCAAGGGTCGGCGGCCTTCGCCACCTGGTTCGCCAGGCAGCTCGGCCAGCTGGCCGGCTTCACCCCGGCCGCCCCCGGCGCCTGGGCCACCGGGCCGTGGACCGGCGACGAGCGCTTCGTCAAACTCGGCTGCGGCTGATGGATCCGGCCGCCCGCCGCCCGCATATCGGCGCGCTCGACGGGCTGCGCGGGCTCGCCGTCGCCGCGGTCCTGCTGTTCCACGCCGGGCACATGCGCGGCGGGTTCCTGGGCGTCGACCTGTTCTTCGTCCTGTCCGGCTTTCTGATCACCGGTCTGCTGCTGGCGAAACTCGCCGGGCGCGGCCGTATCGACCTGGTGGCCTTCTGGGGGCGCAGGGCCCGCAGGCTCCTGCCCGCGTTGGCCGTCGTGGTCGCGGCAACGTTGCTGCTGGCCTGGGCGTTCGCCGGGCCGGGCATGCTGGGGTCCGCCCTGCGGGACGCACCGTGGGCGGCCGCCCAGAGCCTGAACTGGCATTTCATCGGCGAGCAGATCGGATACTGGAACGCCTCCGGCACCCGTCTGTTCGCCCACCTGTGGAGCATCAGCGTCGAGTGGCAGTTCTACCTGGCCTGGCCCCTGGTGGTGGCGCTGGTCGGAAGGGGGCGCGGCGGGCAGAACCGGGTCGCGGTCGTCGCGGTCGCCGGCGCGTTCGTCTCACTCCTGCTCATGATCAGGCTCGGGGCGGCCGTGGACACCACCCGGGCCTACGAGGGCACCGACACCCGGGCCGGCTCCCTGCTCCTCGGCGCGGCCGCGGCCACCGCGCCCGTCCGCAACGCCGTGGCCGGCCTGTCACGCGCGGCCGTGGACGCGATCTGCGTCCCGGTGCTGGGCGGGCTGCTCGCGTCATGGGTGCTGACCAGCGGGGAAACGACCCCCGGCCTGTTCCGGGGCGGAATGTTCGCGCACGCCCTGGCCGGCGCGGCGCTGATCGTGCTCCTCGCCCGCGCGCCGGACGGTCTGGCGGGCCGGGCTTTGGGCAGTGCCGTACCGCGCCGGCTGGGCGAGCTGTCCTACGGCCTGTACCTGTGGCACTGGCCGGTCTATCTGCTGCTGCCCCGGCCGGTTGCCGGGCTCACCGGATGGGGCTGGACGGTCGCCGCGATCGGCCTGTCGCTGCTGGCTGCGGTAGTGTCGAAGGCCGCTGTCGAGGACCCGGTACGGCTGCGCGCCCGGTGGGCCACCGGACGCCGTGGATGGGTGGCGCTGGCCGTCGCGGGAGTGATGGCGGCGGGACTGTGGGCGGCGATACCGCGGCCGCAACCCGGTGCCGGGACGGTCGATGTGAGCAAGCTCGGTCAGCTCTAGCCAGGTCACACCGGTGACATCGCGTCGAGGAGGAGAACGACACATGCCGGGGGTGCTGTGCCGCGTGGCGACCGTAATGGTCGCGGCGGCGGCCCTGGCGGGCTGCGGGATCACCGACACCGATGCGCTGCCCGCCGGTCAGCCGGTCCAGGGCGGCCTGACCGAGAACAGCGACCAGCTGCTGCGGGTGTACTTCGTCACGCAAGAGGGCACCTGGCCGGTCTCGCGGCCGGCCCCGGCCGGAAACCGGCTGCAACAAGCCATGAACGCGTTGCTCGCCGGCCCCACGGCGGAGGAGCGGGCCCGAGGGCTGATCACACAGCTTCCCTCGTCGACCCGGCCGGTCCGGGCCACGACGATCAGCGGCCGGGTGGAGCTACGGCTGCCCTGGCAGGTACGCAACCTGCGGCCGGTGGCGGTGAGCCAGCTCGTGTGCACGGCCGCCGCCGCGTACGCCGGCGACGACCCCGTCGTCGAGGTGGTCGAGCCCGCCATGGACCGGCCCTGGCCGGTCAGATGCGACGAGAACGGATCGGCCGTCCCAGCCGACCAAGGAGCCTCCTCATGACCCGCGTGCTGGTGATAGAAGACGATCCGGCCGTGCGCCGGGGCGTGAGCGTCGGCCTGCGCCACAGGGGCCACGAAACCGTGCTGGTCGCGACCGGTGAAGAGGGGCTGGCCGAGCTTGTCGCGAGCGCCCCCGAGGTCGTGCTGCTCGACCTGATGCTGCCCGGCATGAGCGGCCTGGAGACCTGCCGCCGCATCCGCGCCTTCAGCCAGGTGCCCATCGTGATCCTGTCCGCGCGCGACGATGACGTGGACATCGTGGTCGGTCTGGAGGCCGGCGCCGACGACTACGTGATCAAGCCTGCCAGCAGCGAGGTCATCGAGGCACGCATGCGCGCGGTGCTGCGCCGTACCACGCCGCCCGCCTCCTCCGGCCAGACCCGCACCACCCACGGCGACCTGCTCATCGACCGGGTCGCCCTGCGCGTGCTCAAGCACGGCGCGCAACTCGCGCTGGCGCCGACGGAGCTGAAGCTGCTGCTGTTCCTGTCGGCCGCGCCCGAACAGACCTTCAGCCGCCAGCAACTCCTGGAACAGGTGTGGGAGCACACCTTCCACGGCGACTACCGGCTGGTCGACGCGTGCGTGATGCGGCTGCGGGCCAAGATCGAGGACGACCCCCGCAACCCCCGCTACATCCAGACCGTACGCGGCTTCGGCTACCGGTTCGGACCGCTGTGATCTCCCCGTCCCTCCCCCGCGGTCTGCGAGCTCAGCTGGTCCTGGTGTTCCTGCTGGTCTCCGTGCTCAGCGCGCTGATCGCCGCCACCATCACCTTCCGTCAGGGCCGCACCGCGATCGTGGAACGCGCCCAGGCCGACGCCCTGCAGGACCTGCGCGCCCATCTCGCCTCCCGGACGCCTGACCTGCCCGCCGACCCCACCGAGGCGGACCTGCGCATGCTGGCGCTGCAACTGGACCGCGCGACAGGCATCCGCGGCTGGCGCACCGCCCTGTCCTATCGCGGCGGCCCGCTCATCGCCACCGGAGCCCAGCCGCCACTGCCCGTGCAGTTGCGCGCTCAAGCGGCCACCGCGACCACCGCACTGGCCCAGCGCTTCCATCTCGGCCAGGAGCCCTGGCTGGCCGTGGCCCTTCCGGTCTCCGCAGCCGCCCGCCCACACGGCCCCCCGCCCCTCGTCGTCTACGCCTCCTTCTCCCTGGCCTCCCAGCAGCAGGATGTGGACACCCTGGCGGCCGCCGCCCGCGCCGGAGCCCTGCCCGTCGCGCTGGTCTCCATCGTCCCCGCGCTGCTGGCCGCGCGCAGGCTGCTGCGACCGGTACGGCGGCTGCGGACGGCCGCCGAGCGGATGGCGGGCGGCAGTCTCGACACCCGCGTACGCGTCACCGGCAACGACGAACTCGCCGACCTCGGCCGTACCTTCAACAGCATGGCGGCCACGCTCCAGTCCGACGCGGCCGCGCTGCGCGACATGGAGGCGCGGGCACGCCGGTTCGCCGCCGACGTCTCCCACGAGTTGCGCACGCCGCTGGCGGCCATGTCAGCCGTGACCGAAGTCCTCGACGCCGACGCCGCCTCCGGCCGTCTCGCGCCACTCACCGCCGAGGCGCTGCAACTCGTCTCCGACGAGACACGCAAGCTGAGCCGCCTGGTAGAGGATCTGATCGAGGTGTCCCGCTTCGACGCCGGCGTCGCCGTACTGAACCTCGACGAAGTCGACGTGGGCGAGCTCATCGGCAAGACGCTGGCGCTGCGGCACTGGCGCGACCGGGTCCGCACCGATGTTCCCCCCGGGCTGCGCGCCCGGCTCGACCCGCGCCGCGTCGATGTCATCCTGGCCAACCTGGTCGGCAACGCGCTGCGGCACGGCGGCTCGGCGGTATCGGTCCTTGTCCAGGTTCGGGCCGATGCCGAACAGATCGTCCTCACTGTCTCCGACGACGGGCCCGGCATCCCCGCAGACCTGCTGCCCCACGTCTTCGACCGCTTCACCAAAGGTGACGCCGCCCGTACCCGTACCGACGGCAGCGGCCTGGGCCTGGCCATCGCCACCGAGAACGCGCGCCTGCACGGCGGCACTCTCACCGCGGCCAACTCCCCCCGAGGGGGAACCGTCCTGACCCTCACCCTGCCGCGGAGCCATAGGAATCGCCTATAGCACCTGCTGACATTTCGTCTTTGCCTCTCGTTCTTTCCCGGACGTACCGTAAAACAGCTCGACGAGGTGCTCACCGCGATATCTCCGAGGATTCGCGCTCTCTGCACGTCCTTTTTCTTTCGTCGAGCGGACAATTACGGATCGAGAGGACCGCCGGTATGACCGCGATTGAGAACGGATCGGGAACGCGAGAACTGGCGGGGAAGCGGGCCCTGGTCACGGGTGGTTCTCGCGGAATCGGAGCGGCCGTCGTGCGCCGGCTCCTGGACGCGGGCGCGGAGGTGCTCACAACCGCCAGGTCGGCGACGAGCACGGTGCCGGAGGGGGCCGTCTTCGTGGAGGCCGACGTGCGGACCCGGGCTGGAGCGGAGGCACTCGCCGCGGCGGCGCAGGAGGCGTTCGGCGGGGTGGACATCCTGGTTCACAACGCGGGTGGGGCGCGACCGTACAAGGACAGCTCGGCCATCCCTGACGAGGAGTGGCAGGGCGCGCTGGACCTGAACTACCTGGCGTCGGTGCGGCTGGACTCGCTGCTGGTGGCGGGGATGCGGGAACGGCGGTCGGGGATGATCGTACACGTCTCCTCGGCCGCGGTCCCCACCTCGGTGGGACCGTTCCTGCACTACACGGCGGCGAAGGCGGCGCTGGAGAACTACAGCCGGGGACTGGCCCTGGAGCTGGCCCCGTTCGGAATCCGGGTCAACACCGTGAGTCCCGGCAGAGTCGCCACTCCCGGCGGCGAGGCGACGCGGGAGCAGTGGGCGCGCCTGGACGCGGCGCCGGCGGGCCAGGACGATCCCACCGTGCCGCTGGGGCGCGATGGCCGGCCCGATGACATCGCCGACGCGGTGCTGTTCCTCGTGTCCGACCGGGCGAGCTGGCTGACCGGGAGCAATCTCGTCGTGGACGGCGGCGAATTCCCCAGAGGTTGACGCGGACGGCATTCCAGAACGCCGGTTCCGACCAAATGAATTCATCGAGTCGCGCCGAGGCGAAAAGCCCGGCACATCATCGACGTTTTGCGAGAAAGAACGGAAGAAGTCTGGCATGGACAAGTACAGCAACAAGAATGCAGTGATCACTGGCGGCGGCAGCGGCATGGGGTTCGCGATGGCGAAGCTGCTGGTTGACGGCGGAGCCCGCGTGGTGATCACCGGTCGTTCTCAGGCCACGCTCGACGCCGCGCTGGAGCGGCTCGGCAAGAACGCGGTGGCCGTCCGAGGCGATGTGGCCTCACTGTCCGACCTGGATGCTCTGGCCGACCGTGTGAAGGGCGAACTCGGCACGATCGAGGCCCTGTTCGTCAACGCCGGCATCGCACCTCTCACGCCCTTCGAGTCGACGACCGAGGAGGTGTACGACGAGCTGTTCGCGATCAACGTCAAGGGCGCCTACTTCACCGTGCAGAAGCTCGCCCCGCTGCTGAGCACGGGCGCCGGCGTCGTCCTCACCACCTCGATCGCGAACGTCATCGGCATGCTGGAGACCAGCGTCTACGCGGCCGGCAAGGCGGCGCTGCGCTCGATGGCCCGCAGCCTCTCCCGCGAGCTGCTTCCGCGCGGCATTCGTGTCAACGCGGTCAGCCCCGGGCCCATCGATACGGGCATTCTGGAGAACACGATGACCGAAGAGGCCGCCGAGCAGTTCAAGGCGCAGCGGGTCGCGGACAATCCCATGCAGCGTTTCGGCACCCCCGACGAGGTCGCCAGGGCGGCCGCGTTCCTCGCCTTCGAGGCCACTTACACCACCGGCGCCGAGTTCGTCGTGGACGGAGGCGCTACCCAGCTCTAGGCTCGTCCCACCGTTCCGCCATGGGGTCGGGCCCGGCTGCGACCGGCCCAGGAGGCTCTCACCCTGACTGTCCGGAGATCGTCCGCCGTCGTCCTGCGCACGCCTCGTACGCACCTGGCCCAGCCGCCCGGCTCGCCGCTCGAGGTGGTCACGCTCCCTCCGCAGGAGCCGGGCTCGGGTGCGGGACCTGTTGCAGCAGGTGGTCCGCGGCCAATGGCGACCTGATGTTCGGGACCACCCAGATCCCGCTGCCCGTCCTCTGGGCCGGCGAGCCCCTCTACGGTCGCGCGATCGGCCGGGTCGTCGAGTCACGCGCCGACGACCCGGCCGGTGGGAACCGTCGTGCTGCACATGTCGGGCCGGCGCGAGGAGAGCATCCTGGGGCCGGGCGAGGCGTGCGGCCGACACTCCCTCCCGGCCGTCAGGACACCGGTGCCAAGGAGGCGGTGTGGTGCCAGGTCTCTTGACGCAGGAGTTCGAGCAGAGCCGTCTCCGCTGGGCCCGCGCCGGGCCGGAGCACGGCGATGACGGGCTGGGACACGGCCGGGTACACCGGGCGAACGAGGTGCTCGTGACCGTCGGGCACCGCGGAGGCCGGGACGAGCGTCACCCCCAGCCCGTGGGCGGCCCAGCGCACGGCCGTCGCCGTCTGGGACACGCGGGCGACCGTGGTCGGGGTCAACCCGTTGTCCCGCAGCACGTTCAGCAGCACGCCGTCGAGCGCGCTGTCGCGGTCGAACCTCACCCACGGCTCCTCCTCCAGCTCGCGCAGCTCGACCCGGTCCGCGGCGAGCCGCCGGTGCCCGGCGCCCAGCACCATGACGAACTCCTCGTCGCCGAGGTGGTGGGCGTCGGCGGGGGACCGCTCGCACGCCGCCATCAGGGCGAGGTCCAGCACGCCCCGGCGACACAGCCGATCCAGCTCGGCGGAGCTCTGCTCCTCGAAGACGGTGACCTCCAACCGCGGGAAGCGACGGCGCAGCGCGCCCAGCGCACCCGGCAGCTGCCGCGTGCCAAAGCCCATCTGCACCGCGACGACCACCTCGCCCGCCAACTCGTCGGCACCGGCCCGCGCCGTCGCCCTCGCCCGCCGCGACGCGTTCACCGCGACCTCCGCCTCCCGCAGGAACGCGCGGCCGACCACGGTGGGCACCAGTCCGGTGGGCGTGCGGGCGAACAGTTTCACGCCGAGCTCCTGCTCCAGGCCGCGGATCTGCTGGGACACCGACGGTTGAGCGACGTGCAGCAGCTCCGCCGCCGCCGTCACCGAGCCCTGCTCGGCAACGGCCAGGGCATACTCGAACTGGCGAAGGCTCATCGGCTCCCGTCCCCTCCTTGCGGTGAACCGCAATGTTGTAACTGGTGTAATAGTGTAAGTGAGCGCCGTTCAACCTCAGTAGATCGGGTTGGGCTGCCATGGATCGTGGCCCCGCACGATCGCGCAGGCTCTGACCTCGGTCGTGGCCCACACCCGTAGCTCCCGGTCCGATGCCGGTTCACCCAGCTGCCCAGCGCGCTGGCGTTGACGTCGAACTCCCGCGCCGCCGACGCGACCGTCCGATCGTCCTCCGGCACCATGAGGATCGCTTCTTCCTTGAACTCCGGCGAGCAGGAGCCCGGTCGCCACCTGCCGGGCTCCCCTCGCGGAGGACTGAACGTGCAATTACGTCCAATCCACATCGCCTGCCGCATCCCTACCGTGTCGGCATGACGACGCCGACCGAACCCAGCCCCGTCCCCCTTGACCTGACCCCCGGCATGATCGAGGACCTCGGCCGCCAGGCCCTCGACCTCGTCGTCCGCCAGGTCGCCGCCCTGCCTGAGGCCCCCGCCAGCGACTACCGGGCCGCCGCCGAGCTGTCGGCGCGGGTCCGCCGTCCCCCGGCCGACGGGCCCGGTGATTTCGCCGCCCTGCTGGAGACCTTCCGGCTGGCGGCCGGGCAGGGTGTGGACACCTCCGGCCCCGGTTACCTGGCCTACTTCCCGGCGGGCGGCCTCGTCTCGGCGGCGCTGGCCGAGCTGCTGGCCCAGGTCGTCAACCGGTTCACCGGGGTGGCGCAGACCGCACCCGCGCTGGTCGCCATGGAGGAGAGCGTCCTGACCTGGCTCGCCACCCGGTTCGGCCTGCCGCCGGGTGCGGGCGGGGTGGTCACGACCGGGGCCTCGGTGGCGACGTTGTCGGCGGTGGTGGCCGCGCGGCACGACCGGCTGGGCGCGGAGTTCGGCGACGGCACCCTGTACGCCACCGAGCACACCCACTACAGCCTGGCCAAGGCCGCGCACCTGGCCGGGTTGCCGACCGGCCGCGTACGCGTCGTGCCCACCACCGCGGACCTGCGGATGGACCCGGCCGCCGCGGCTGCCATGATCGAGGCTGACCGGGCGGCGGGACTGCGCCCGTTCCTGCTCGCCGGAACGGCGGGCAGCACCAGCACCGGCACGATCGACCCGCTGGCCGGCCTGGCCGCGCTGGCCCGCGAGCAGGGCCTGTGGTTCCACGTGGACGCCGCCTACGGCGGCGGCTTCCAGCTCACCGAGCGCGGGCGCGCCCTGCTGGCGGGGATCGAAGACGCCGACTCGCTCACCTTCGACCCGCACAAGAGCCTTTTCCTGCCGTACGGTACCGGTGTCCTGCTCGTGCGGGACCCGGCGGCCCTGCGCGCCGCGCACGCGGGCGGCGGGCAATACCTGCAGGATCTCAGCCCGGTCGAAGAGCTGCCCGACTACAGCCAGCTTGGCATCGAGCTGACCAGGGAGTATCGGGGCCTGCGGCTGTGGTTGCCGCTGCACCTGCATGGCGTACGCGCCTTCGCCGACGCTCTCGACGAGAAGCTCGACCTGACGGCCCTGGTGTATCGCGAGCTGTCGGCGAACCCGCGCCTCGAGGTGCCGTGGCCGCCGGACCTCACCGTCCTGCTGTTCCGGCTGCGGGACGGCGACGACGAGCGCAACCGGCGGTTCCTGGCCGACGTCAACGCCACCCGGCGCGTCTACCTGTCCAGCACCACGGTCGGCGGCGTCTTCTATCTGCGCATGTGCGTGCTGAGTTTCCGCACCGGCAAGGAGCGGGTGGAGGAGGCGCTGCGCATCATCGAAGCCGCCGCCCGCTAACGGGCACCCTCCGCGGGGCCGCCCGTCGTGAGGGCGCGCCCGTTCCGTACCCCGCGCTGGTACGCCCCCGGCGTCACGCCGACGGCCCGGCGGAAGTGCCGCGACAGGTGCGACTGGTCGCAGAACCCGACCGACACCGCCACCTCCGCGGGGGCGATCCCCCGAGCGAGCAGGGTCTTGGCCCGCCGCACGCGTAACTGCACGACGTACGCGTGCGGCGGCAGCCCGTAGGCCCGGCGGAACGCCCGCAGCAGCGCGAACGGCTCCGCCCCGACCGCCGCGGCCAGCGTGCCCAGGTCGGGCGGGTCGGCCGGAGAGACGTGCAGCAGCTCGCGGGCCCGGGCGGCGGCGCGGGCACCGGCCGGGGGCCGGCGGGCTCGCATCTGTCCCCTGGCGTAGCGGCCGATCAGGCGGGCCAGCAGCACCCGCAACATCGAGTCGGCCGCCAGCCGCGCGCCCTGCTCGGCCGCGCGGTGCGCCGCCAGGAGCAGCCGGCACGCGTCGTCGTCGTCCGCCACCCTCGACGGGAACGACGGAACGCCGTCCCCGGCCCCGGCCTCCCGCGCGATGGCCTGGACCTGCTCCGGCCGGGGGTAGAGGACCCGATACGACCATCCGTCGGGGGTGCGGGCCCGTCCGGTGTGCACCACGCCGGGGTCGATCATCACGATCGATCCGACTCCGGTGCTCCGCACGCCCTCCGGGAAGCCGATCTCCTCCTCGCCCCGCTCGACTGCGCCGATGGCGTAGGTGTCGTGCAGGTGCCGGCCGAACGGGTCACCGGTGAAGGTCGCCGACATCAGATCCACCCCGCCCCACAACGGGTCACGCCAGTACCGCACCGCGCTCATGCACCACACCGTACCGAGGGCCCCCGCCGGACCGGCCCGTCCCTCGCGACCGCCGGCGGCGAACGGCGGCAGCCGCAGAGCGCGGCGCTCTGCGGCTGCGTGGTGTCGGGACGGAGGAGAGGGCTCAGTCGGCGGTGGTGTCCCAGCCGTAGTCGGGCAGGTCGAAGAAGTCGTCGCCGTCCAGAGTGTCGACGCTGCCGGTGGCCAGGCCGGTCATCAGTGACTCGACCCCGGTCCGCACCGCGTTGACGAACATGCCCTTGTGCTTCTGGCCCAGATCGTCCTGCTGGCCGCGCACCTCGAACAGGACGGTGCCGGTGCCGTTCAGGGCGAACGCCGATCGGCCCTGCCCGGCGTACTCGCGGGTGTCCGGGTGGAAGTAGCGGCCGACGGCCGTGAGGGGGGACTGCGCGCCGTACGTCGCGATCAGCCCGTTGTAGACGGAGAGCGCGTAACGGCGGGACTTGTCCTGGTCCAGCGCCGGCCATTCCGCCTTGTACGCGGCGCCGTCCTGTACGCCGAGGGGCGGGTAGTCCAGCGAGAAGGTGATGAGGTCCCCGTCCTGGGGTCCGCCGGTGAGGCGGTCGCACGGCCCCATGTGGTGCAGGTCCACGTAGGCGTCGACGGCGCCCTTCTCCTGGCGCAGGCCGACGTACACGTCGCGGATCGCGCGCGACTCCGGAGCCAGGAAGAATCCCGCGTCGGTGTCCTCGCCGGGCAGATCCGCGGCCCGCGGCACGTAGTCGAGATCGGGGTTGAAGTCCCGGTTGAGGTCGTAGCCGGGGAGGTTGATGCCGTCACCGCGCAGGCTGTGGTACCAGGCGGCGGGGGCGCCTTGGAGCTGCGGGAACGTGGCCACCGTGTCGGCCCAGGACAGGACGTTGATGCGCCGGTTGAGCTCGCCGCCGTCGGGGTTGACCATCGGCATCGCGACCAGCGTGATGTCCTCGAGCAGCTGCCTGGTCCGCGCGTCGCCGCCGCTGCCGAGGTCCTTGAGGATCGCCAGCAGCGCCTCGGTCCCGGTGCGCTCGTTGCCGTGGATCGCCGACGTCACCAGCAGGACCCGGTCACCGGTCCCCACCCGGGCGGCCCACAGCGCCCGGCCCTGTGCGGAGTGACCCACGACCTCCACGTCGACGCGGCCGCTGCTGGTCCGCTCGATCTGCGCGAGCGCCTCACCGACCTGCTCGTGGTTGGACCAGCCGGACCAGGAGGGGTTCTCCTGAGTCGTGCAGTTTCCCGGCCCTTCCTCGTCCAGCGCGTGCGCGGGTGAGGCGGCGACCATCGACGTGGTCAATGCCATCGCCATGGTGGCGGCCATCATGCTCGTCCGGCCACTGAAGAATCGCGGTGACGGGCTTACCGCGTTCCCCTCGGCTTTTCCTGGAAAACATTTGCGCAGACGCACGACCGCTCCTTGCGTAAACCTGCCAGACCCGCCAGGGAAGACCGAAATCCCTGGCGGAAAAGTCACCAGCGACGTTTCCACGGCGGTCCGTCCGGGACAAGTCCGGAATCCTGTCAGTTTCCTGGGTGTTTGGCGGGCCCGGTTATGGCCGCGCCGTTCGGCGGCACGCCCCGACGCCGCCAAGGGTCACGCTGCGGCCCGGCCCGGACACCGAACGTGACACTTGTCATGCCAGTTGAGGTTTGTTACAAGAGTCATGGCGACCCGCGCCGGTCGTGTTGCAGCAAGCACCAGGGAAGGACGATATTCATTCTGCTTCGCCGTGCCGGAGTGCTCCCGACGCTCACGGCCCCATTCGGCCTATATCCAGGTATCAGCGGCCACCGGCTACGGCATCGGCGCGAGGAGCACGCAGTGTTCGCTGACTAACCCCTTTCCACCCTCCATGAGGGTGATTAACCGGGTGTCGCCGCGCATCGGGATCGGGCTCTCTCATGCGCCGGAATTTCGTGTTCTCAAGTGGCGGCGGAGCGCGCCCTGAAACCCATTTACGCCTCCGCCGACGTACACCGATAAGGAGACTGTTCTTGTTCACAAAACGACGAACAGCAGTTGTTCTGGCCACCGTTCTGGGCCTCACGATCTGGGGGACGGCGACGGCGTCCGCTGATCGCACGACGCCGGGAGGTCCCTGGGTCCAGGACGCGCAGCAGGTCTCTCTCCAGCGCCTGCACACCTACGACGAGCTCACCGCCGCACTGCGACGCCTGGAGCAGAGCTCCAAGGGCGCGGTCGACGTGGAGTCGATCGGGAGGACGAACGAGGGCCGCGACATCTGGACCGCGACGGTCGGCACCGGGCCGACCAAGATGCTCTACATCACGCAGCAGCACGGCAACGAGCCGCTGGGCACGGAGGCGGCGCTGCAACTCCTCCAGCGCATCGGCACGTCACAGGCCAAGTGGGCCGCCGACGTGCTCGACGACGTGACACTTCGGATCGTCGTACGCGCCAACCCCGACGGCACCGAACGTTTCCAGCGGCAGAACGTCGACCCGGACTGCTCCGGCCCCTTCTGCCTGTCCGGAGTGGGATTCGACATCAACCGTTACCACGACCCCGCGATGTCGCCCGAGGCCAACCCGGTGCCGGAGTCGGCCGCGATCCAGCGGATGGTGCGCTCGTGGCAGCCGGACATCACCGTGGACTACCACCACCAGGGCAGCTACCGCCAGCCCGACGGGTCCCTGGCCACCGCCTCCATCCTGTGGCCCACCAACCCCGGCGTGGCACCGCAGGTCCTCGCCGACAGCAAGCGCGTCGCCGGCCTCGTCTACACCTCGCTGCAGCAGTACGGTTTCGCCGACGTCAGCCTCTACCCCGGCGACGCCCTCCCGGGCATCGCGCGCAACTCCTTCGGCCTGCAGGGCAGCGCGAGCCTGCTGGTCGAGCTGCGCGGCGGTCTCGGCCAGAAGTCCGGCGGCTACCTGATCCGCACCGCATACGCCTCCATGGCCGCGCTGCTCCAGGCCGCCGCGGACGGCAGCCTCGCCGCGGTCGACCCGGCGGTGGCCGACACCATTCCGGAGCGCGGCGAGCCGATCGACCAGGACGACGAGGAGTGAAGAAGACCATGACGAGGAAGAACCGAACCGTGTACGGTGCCGTGGCGCCGAAGCTGGCCGGCGTGGGCCTGGCCGTGGCCGCCCTGGTGGGCGCGTCCCTGCCGTTGGCGCCGCCCGCCGTCGCCCAGCCCGCGAACGCGCACTGCGGCACCTCCACCGGGGACACCGGCGCATCCGCGTGGACCAGCCATGCCGAGCTGCGCGAAGAGCTCCAGCGGCTGGAGTCGCAACGCTCCGGCGTCCTCGACGTGACACAGATCGGCACGTCCAACCGCGGGCGTGAGATCTGGGCGGCGCGGACCGGCACCGGCCCCAAGGTCGTGCTGATCACCAGCGAGATCCACGGCAACGAGAAGACCGGCACCGACGCCGTGCTCTCCCTGCTGCGCGACATGACGGCCGGCACGCCGGCGGCCGAGCGCCTGCGCTCGCTGGTCACGCTGGTCGCCGTGCCCAAGATGAACCCGGACGGCGCGGAGCTCGACCGGCGGGGCAACGACCGCACCTGGGCCGAGGTCGTCGCGGACTTCCCGCAGCTGGCGGGGGCGCAGCCGGCGTGGAACTACTACAACCAGCCGCGTACGGGAGACGACTACGCGACGCGACCTGGCTTCGACGTCAACCGCGACTACCACCCGGACCTGAACTACGTGCCGCGGGCGGAGGACTTCCCCGGCTCCTCCTCCGAGCCGGGCTGGTACATCCATCCGGAGTCCAGGGCGGTCAGGGACCTGTACAAGTCGCTGAAAGCGGAGTTCGGCGCCGTCGACACCTACCTCGACCTGCACCACCAGGGCCCGTGCGACCTCGACGAGAGCGGGGAGGACCAGGTGACCATGTCGCTGTCCGGCAAGTTCGTCGACGTGGAGAACCACCAGGAGTACAACCAGGGCTACCGGCTCGACTACTCCAAGCGGCTCACCCTGGCCGCGTACGACGCCCTGTCGCGCCGCGGGCAGTCGCCGTTCGGATCGTTGACCCTCTACCCGCAGGACATCGACCTGCCCGGCACCGGGCTCGGCTCGTTCGCGCTCAACGGCTCGGGCACCGTGCTGTTCGAGGTGCGCGGGCAGACCCAGACGTGGGGCGCCAAGCAGCGCGGGCAACTGGTGCAGACCGTCGCCAACGGACTCGACGCCATCATCGAGGCCCTGGGCACCGGTGCGGTGAACCAGATCGACCCCGCCCGATACGACGACATCCCGGAGACCCAGGACTGATCAGGCCGACGGGGACCTGTCTCCCCTCCCCCGCTCCTTCGCCGACCATTCGTTTCCGTCGGCGCTGAGCAACGTCCGCGTGTGCCGAATTCGCACGCGGACGTTGCCGCCGATCGGGGGAAGCTCGGTGGCGAGCAGGTCGCCGGGGTGCAGGCAGGTCAGCGGGCCGCTGGAGGTGTCGACGTCGACGCGGGTGGCGATGCCGAGTGCGACGGTCCGGCGCAGCGTTCCGGTCACCGGCCGTACGTCATCGCTCGGGCCGGCGGGGCCGTCGGACGCCTCGAGGATGAGGTGGGTGTGCTCGGGCCTTGCCACGAGGGTGTGCGTCCGGCCGGTGAGAGCCGGCGGGAGGATGTTGGTGTAACCGAGCAGCCGGGCCGTGCCGGCGTCGGTGGGGTGGTCCAGCACCTCGGCGGTCGGGCCGTGCTGGCGGATCCGGCCGCCGATCAGCAGCGCGGTGTCCTCGGCCAGGGCGAGGGCCTCCTGCCGATCGTGGGTGACCAGGATCGTGGCGGTGGGCTGTCCGGTCAGCGCGGCGCGCAGGTCGGCGATCAGGTCGGCGCGGGTGGTGCCGTCCAGCCCGCTGAACGGCTCATCGAGCAGCAGCACCCGAGGTCCGACGGCGAGCGCGCGGGTGATGCTGACCCGCTGGGCCTCACCGATCGACAGGGTACGGGTATCCCGGCCGGCGAACGGGCCGAGGCCGAGCGCCTCGATCCACGGCCATGCGCGCATGCGGGCCTCGCGGCGGCTCATGCCGCGGAACCGCAGTCCGCTGATCACGTTGGCGGCCACCGTGCCACGGCGCAGGATCGGCCGTTGCAGCACGGCCGCGATCGCGTGGCGCATCAGTGGCCGGGTCGCGGGACGACCATCGAGCAGGATCTGTCCGGTGACACGGTGGCTGCTGAGCAGGCCCAGCGCGCGCAGCAGGGTGGACTTGCCGGCTCCGTTGGGACCCAGCACGGCCAGCGTGCGTCCCGAGGCGACATCCAGCTCCGGCACGCTGAGCAGCTCGCGGTCGCCGGCGCGCACGCGCAGGTCTCGGCACCCGATCCCGGTGCTCAGGCCGCTCACCGCGGCGCTGTCCGTTGCTGCTGGATCAGGGTCAGCGACAGGTTCACGCCGAACGCGATCGACAGCAGGATCATGCCGAACGCGATTGCCAGCGAGAACTGGCCCCGGCTCGTGGCCAGCACCGCGGCGGTGGTCAGCACCCGGGTCTGTCCGGCCAGGTTGCCCCCGACCATCTGCGCGGCCCCGACCTCGCTCACCACCGCGCCGAAGGCGGCCATCGCCCCGGCCAGCAGCGGCAACCTGGCCTCGCCCAGCAGCGCCGCGAACGCACGGATGGGACTCGCTCCCAGAGCCTGCATCTGCACGCGGAAGTCGGGATCGACCTGTTGCAGTGCGGCCGCGACCAGTGCGATCACGATCGGGGTGGCGATCGCGGCCTGGGCGATGATCATCGCGGTGGGTGTGTAGAGCAGCCCGAGACCGCCCAGCGGCCCGCTGCGCCACAGCAGCACGGTGACGAACAGCCCGACCACCACCGGCGGCATGCCCATGCCGGTATTGGCCGCCGCCAGCAGCAGCCGCCGGCCCGGAAAGCGGGCCAGCGCCACGATCGCACCCAGCGGCAATCCCATCAGCAGGGCGATCGCGGTCGCGGTCAACGAGACGCGCAGGGTCAGCGCGATGATCGACCAGCTGTCCTCGTCCCCGGAGAGCAGCAGCTCGATCGCGTCCACCAACCCGTCGAACAGCACATCCATCGAATGACCTCCCCGGCTGTGCTCACTGGCCCAGCGTCGCTTCGTCCTTGCCGGCGTCCGGGGTGAACAACGGCCGGCCGAACTCCGTCCGCCCGAACTCGCCGATGAGCCGCTGCGCGGGCGCGGCGACGATCCAGTCGGCGAACGCCTTCGCGCCGTCGGGCTGCACCCGGCTTCCCGCCTTCGCGGTCATCTCGATGACGTGATAGACGTTCAGCAGGCCCGGGTCCCCCTCGCTGAGCACCTCCAGTTCCAAGGTGCCGCGCTGGGTGAGATAGGTGGCCCGGTCCGACACGGTGTAGCCGGCCTTCTCACTGGCGACCCGCAGCGTCGCGCCCATGCCCTGACCGGTGGACTGGTACCAGGAGCCGCCCGGAGTCACCCCGGCCCGGGACCAGAGGTCCTTCTCCCTGGAATGCGTACCCGACTCATCGCCCCGGGAGATGAACACCGCCTGTGCGGTGGCAATCTTCTTCATCGCGTTCGTGCTGCTCGTACCCCGTACTTCGGCCGGGTCGGCCTTCGGGCCGAGCAGCACGAAGTCGTTGTGCATCACCAGCCGCCGGGAGCCGGCGCTGCCCTCGGCGACGAACTTCTCCTCCGCCGCGGGGGAATGCACCAGCAACACGTCGGCCTCCCCGCGACGGCCCAGCTCGATGGCCTGCCCGCTACCGACAGCCACGGTCTTGACCTGCCAGCCGCTGTCGCGGGTGAACGCCGGCAACAGCTCGTCGAGCAACCCGCTGTCCTGGGTGCTGGTCGTGGTGGCCAGGATCAGCGACTTCTCGGCCGGCCCGCTGGAGGAGGGGGCGGTCCCGCACCCGGCCAGTAAGGCTGCCGCGAACCACGCGAAACCGATCAGGACCTGTCTACGCATGACTGTGACCCTATCTGTGCTACTTCAGAGCAGTGCAAGGGTAAATTATGGAACGTGACCCGATATCGGGAAATTTGCATCGATCTCGCCCAGCGGATCAGCGCGGGGACCCTCCACCCCGGTGACGAGTTGCCGGGGGTTCGCGATATCGCCCAGCAGTGGGACACCACCGCCTCCACCGTCAGCCGGGCGCAGCGCCGGCTGGCCGACGTCGGAGTGCTCGAGTTGGCCGAGCGTCGACGTGCACGCGTAGCCCCCGGCGCCACGCTCGCTGCCCGGCGCTTCCTGCACGGGGATCTGGTCTTCACCCTCGCCGGCAGCGACGATCCCGCTCTCGATCTCCTCGCCGGCGCGCTGCACGGCAAGCTGAAAATCGCCACCCGCGACGGCAGCGTCACCGGCCTCGCCGCGGTGCGCCAGGCTCGCGCCGACGGCGCGGCGATCCATCTGCTGCACCACACCGGCGTCTACAACGCGCCTTTCGCGCTCGGCATGCTGCGCGGCCTGGACCCGCACCTGATCCACCTCTGGCGGCGCGAGCAGGGGCTGATCGTGCTGCCGGGCAACCCCCACCGCATCACCGGCATAGGCGATGTCGCAAAGCGGCGGGTCTCCACCCGGCACCCGGGCACCGGGACCCGAATCCTGCTGGACCGGCTGCTCCTCGCCGCCGGTCACGACCCGGACAGCCTCCGGGGACCGCAGGTCGGAACCCATCTGGAGGTGGGCCTGGCCGTCGCCACCGGCACCGTGGACGTCGGCCTCGGAATCCGCTCGGCCGCTACCGAGCTGGACCTTGAGTTCATCCCCCTGACCTGGGAGGACTTCGACATCGGGCTGGTCGGGAACGCCCTCGACCCGGCCGCTCATCTCATTGCCGCCCTGCAGACGCCGGCCCTGCGTGAAAGGATCTCCGCACTCGGCGGCTACGACACCTCCAGATCCGGCGACGTCACGAAACTCTCCGACTAGGTGCGCAGTCCGGCGGCGTCATGCGGTGCCACGGGCGTCATCGGGAAAGCCTGAGTGTCACGCCGGCGGCCGGGCGAGTTTGGCGGCCACGGCGTCGAGGACCCAGTCCAGGCCGGTCGCGAAGGACGTCTCGGCGTCCACCTCCGTGCCGTCGTGCACGAACTTGGCCAGCGCCGGGAAGCGGCCCGTGGCCAGCATCCTGCTCACATGCGGGCCGGAGGCGCGCTGCCACTCGCGCTTGGACAGGCCCGTGGCGCGCTCGGCCCGCAGGTTCGCGACCTCGCGCCTGATCGCGCCGGTGAAGTAGGCGCTGACGGTCTCCACGGCGCGCATGACGGTGCCGAGGTCGGCGAGACCGTCGAGGGCGGCCAGCGTGGCCTCGGTCACGGCGAGGGCGTTCGGGCCCAGGGCCGGACGGCCGCCGAGCAGATCGGCCAGCCATTCGTGACGGAGGGTGGCCTGCCTGGTGCGGTGAGCGCGGACGCGCAGCGCCTCCCGCCAGTCGGCGGGCTGCTCCTCGGGGAGGATCTCGGCGTGGACCTCGTCCACCATGAGGTCGAACAGCTCCTCCTTGGTGGAGATGTATCCGTACAGGCGCATCGGGCCGGCGTCCAGCCGGGCGGCGACCTTGCGCAACGACACCGCCTCCAGCCCGCCCTCGTCGGCCAGGGCGATGGCGGCGGCGACGATCCGCTCCCGGTCGAGCGGCGCGGGTCGAGTCGGCGGCTCTGGCCGGTCCCACACAGTCATGCGTACATCGTACTGTTGCGATACACCATCTCAGCGAAATACAGTGTATCGACGTGAGACACCGTATCGCCGTGGTTGGAGGCGGCCCCGCCGGCCTCACCTTCGCCCGCGTCCTGCACCGCCACCATCACCCCGTCACCGTCCTCGAACGCGATCCCGCCCCCGACGCCCGTCCCCCGGGCGGCACGCTGGACCTGCGTCAAGCTGGGCCAGCTCGCGCTGGGCAAGGCGGGGCTGCTGGCGGAGTTCCAGGCGCTGTCCCGTCCCGAGGGGCAGGCCATGCGCATCCTGGACACGGACGGGACCGTCCTTCGCGACTGGCAACCCCGTCCGGATACCGGGCCAATCCCGAGATCGACCGCGGGCAACTCCGTGACCTGCTGCTCGGCCCCCTGGACGTTCAGTGGGGGCGGGGCGTGACGGAGGTGGTGCCGGGTCCGCCCGGCAGTCTCGTCCGCCTCAGCAGCTCGCCACGGCTGCACGGGACAGCACCCGCACCGCCACGGGTTCCTTCCGGCAGACCCCCGGACGCGGAACGAAGCCGCCAACGCTGTGACGCAGGTCGACGACTACGCCCGGGTCGTATCCGCCTCCGCTCCCGTGGCTCCTTCAGTCCCCGGTCCTCGTGCGGGGCCGCGCTATCGCCGCGCTAACCGCCCGCCAACGCCCGTCCCGATAATCGCCACGATCGTCAGTAGGTAGGGGATACGAGGAGGCAGGATGAAGATGCTCATCGACAAGGCTCTGGCGCTGGTACTTCCGGAGGTGAGGGCGTCGGCGATATGCGCGTACCAGTACAAGTGCTTCTCGAGCGGCTGGCACAGGAGGCTGTGCTGCTCGTCTTCCGCCGACAACTGCTCGCCCTGGCAGAAGCTCGGCCCCAGCTGCCCGGTCTAGCGAGAAGACCCGCCACGCACCGTACCGTCAGAGGTGGGAACCATCGCCGCGCTGTCGCTCCCGGACGCGCCGATGGTCCGATCTGACGGTTGTTCATCGCTGACGGGCCGGGCTCCGCAGGGGCCCGGCCCGTCCGTGTCCTGGCGGGCACGCCGCCGGCTGCATGGGGATCGGCGGCCAGCTCCCCAACTCGTCCGCTGCTCGACCCGGCCGGCCAGAGTGTGCAGCGCGGTGGCGGTGGCGCTTACACACTTCACACGGTCACCCGGGGACGCCGTCGCCGGCCTCGTCGGGGGCCGCGCCCGCCCGCCAGCCGGCCGGCGGGCCGGGCGCTGCGCAGGCCGAAGGCGGAGACCGCCGCCCCCAGCAGCACCATGATCACCGGGACGACGAGGGCGGTGCGGTAGGCGTCCAGCACCGCGCCCGGTGAGCCATCGGCGCCGGCCGCGGCGAGCCTGTACACCGCCGGTCACCGCGGAGATCCCGACCGCCGAGCCGAACTGGGTGAAGGTGTACAGCAGGCCGCCGGCCAGACCCTGCTCCTCCTCCGTCACGCTGTCGGTGGCCGCGATGGTGAGCGGACCGTAGGCGAGGGCGAAGGCGGTGCCCGCGATGATCAGGGTCGGGAACACCGCCGCGTGCCGTACTGCATCGATGTGAGGCCCTGCTGGCCGCGGACCCGGACGCCGAGGAGCACTTCATCGCCGCCCTGGACCGTACGGACCGCCCCTTCGAGCAGGCCCGCACCGAACTGCTCTACGGCGAATGGTGCGCCGCAACCGGCGTCGCACCGACGCGCGCGCCCACCTCCGCGCGGCCCAGGAGACCTTCCGCGGTATCGGCGCCGCCCAGTGGGCCGACCGCGCCGCGGCCGAACTGCGCGCCACGGGAGAGACGCTCAGCCGCCACGACACCGACGACCTGGCCGCCCGGCTCACCGCCCAGGAGCTCCAGGTCGTCCGGCTGGCCGCGACCGGCGCGACGAACAAGCAGATCGCCGCTCAGCTCTTCCTCAGCCCCAAGACCGTCAGCCACCACCTCTACCGGGCCTTCCCCAAGCTGGGCGTCACCGTGCGCACCGAGCTCGCCCACATCGACCTGGGCTGAGTTCGGCCGTCGTCGACGGCCGCGTCAGGTGGACGAGACTCCCGCCGCGGCCAGGTGCCTCAGTCGCTCCCAGCCATCGTTTCTGGCGATCGAGTCCATCGGAAACAATCGCTTTTCACGATGGCGTCTGGCTCCTAACGTGGTCGGCATGACATTGACCACGTGCCGCCCCTCGTCGGCGGCGTGATCGTGGTGCTCGCGGTCGCCGTCTGTCGTGCGCTCCGGGTTCCACCGATGAATCCGGATTCCAACAATCAAGGGAGAGTCCAATGAGCACATTCGTGTTGATCCACGGCGGAGGAGACGTCGGATGGTCCTGGCACCTGGTGGAGGCGGAGCTACGAGCGCGCGGGCACGACGTGCTGGCTCCCGACCTTCCGGGTGACGACGAGTCGAAGACCCTGGCGGACTACGCCGACGCCGTGGTCGAGGCCGTCGGCGACAAGCAGGACCTGGTCGTCGTGGGCCACTCCTTCGGTGCGTTCACCGCCCCGTTGGTCGCCGCTCGGCTGCCCGTCGATGTGCTGGTCCTCCTGGCCGGCATGATCCCGACGCCGGGTGAGTCGCCGGATGAGTGGTGGGCCAACACCGGCTACCAGAGCGCGATGGAGGAGCAGGCCAAGCGCGATGGCGGTTTGACCGGCAACGCGGATCCGTTCGTGAGCTTCTACCACGATGTACCCCGGAAGCTGGCCGAGGAGGCGCTGAGCAAGGAGCGCGACCACCCGTCCATGGCCGCATCGGCCGCTCCATGGCCGTTGGATGCGTGGCCGGACGTGCCGACGAAGTTCGTGCTCTGCGGCGAGGACCGCTTCTTCCCGCCCGACTTCTTCCGCCGGCTGGCGCCCGAGCGCCTGGGCATCGTCCCCGACGAGATCGCGGGCGGCCACTGCGTCGCACTCAGCCGCCCCGAAGAGGTGGCGGACCTGTTGGCGGGTTACGCGGCTGCCGCGTCCGCCACCCGGACCGAGCAGCGAACCGTTCCTCGTGACGCCCGCCCTGGCGGGGAGCGTCAGAGCGGCGCTGGGCGAAGCTGAGACCGAGACTTCCGCACATTCCAGACCAGCGGCGACGTACGTGGCGATGGGGCCGCCCGCGCGCGCCGCATGACGCACAGCTCCTGAAGGCGTACGTAGTCACTGCGGCGGCCCGCCGGGGGGTGGGCCGCCGCAGTACGTTCACGCGTACGTGATCAGTCCCACCTCCGGCCGGCGGGCACCCGGAACGTGGTGTTGATGCGGTTGAAGAAGTTGGTGGTCGCGATCATCAGCACCAGGGCCCCGAGCTGCCGCTCGTCGAAGTGCTTCGCGGCCTCGGCGTAGATCTCGTCGGTCACCGCGCCCGGACGGTCGGAGAGCCGGGTCGCGGCCTCGGTGAGCGCGAGCGCGGCACGCTCGGCGTCGTCGAAGATCGGGTTCTCGTACCAGGCGGCGAGGTTGAGCATCTTCTCCGCGCTCACCCCGGAATGCGCGGCACTGGCGGTGCCGGCGTCCACGCATGCGCTGCAGCCGTTGATCTGGCTCGCGCGCAGATGCACCAGCTCCAGCGTCTGCTGCGGCACGCCTCCGGCGTACATCGCCTTGAAGAGCTGCTGTACGGCGCCCGTGATGTCGGGCTGGGTCGAGGCGTCTTGATACGCGCCATTTCTACTCCCCGCAGGGTCGTCGGATCGGTTGACGCCACTACGACGTGCCGCCGCCCGGGAAGGTAACGCGGGTGCCCGCGTTACCTTTGCGGCTCGCGAGACGTCCAAGTGCCGGTACCGAGGAAAAGACCGAGGAGGATCGTGACCGTGACCGACGAGGAAGAGCTCGCCGCCGCGTTCGAGGCCCAGCGCTCCTATCTGCACGCGATCGCGTTCCGCCTGCTCGGCTCGCACGCGGACGCGGACGACGCCGTGCAGGAGGCGTGGCTGCGGCTCGTGCGCAACGGTGCGGACGGGATCGGGGAGCTACGCGGCTGGCTCACCACGGTGACGGTCCGGATCTGCCTGGACGCGCTGCGCAAGCACGGGGTGCGGCGGGAGCAGCCGCTCGAACTGGAGGTCGGGATGCTCCCGCGGGAGGCGGTCTGGGGCTCCGGGACCGACCCCGAGGAGGAGGTCCTGCTCGCCGAGTCCGTCGGTCTCGCGCTGTACGTCGTCATGGATGCCCTGACCCCGGCGGAGCGGGTGGCGTTCGTGCTCCACGACGTGTTCGAGGTGCCGTTCGACGGGGTCGCGGCCATCCTCGGCCGGAGCACCGCGGCCACGAAGATGCTCGCCAGCCGGGCCCGGGGGCGGCTGCGGACCAGGGTGGCCGCCGCCGACGCCGCGGGCCGGGAGGTCGTGGACGCGTTCTTCGAGGCGGTCGGCAAGGGTGACGTCGCCCGGTTGCTCACCATGCTCGCGCCCGATGTGGAGCTGCGTGCCCAGACGCCCGGAGGTGCGGTCACCATTCGCGGAGCGCGCAACATCGCCGGTCAGGCGACGCTGTTCAGGAACGCGGACGCGCGGATGCATCCGGCGCTGGTGGACGGCGCCCCTGGAGCCGTCATCACCTTCGGCGGGCGGCCGGCCACGGTCGTGGCCTTCACGATCGTGGACGGCCTCATCACGGTGATCGGCTCCATGACCGACCCGGCCCGGCTGGGCCAGGTCGTGCCGGCGTGGGTGGAGTGAGGCGCGGCAGCGCGTCATGTACGGGTGAGCTCGATGTGACGTTCATACCCATGCACCGCAGCCCTCGTCGAGGAGCCGAGCGGAGGTCTTGTGGCGGTGCCTGAGGGCATCGGCGATCGCTACCGCGCCGGCCTCCCCGTCAGGTGACATCACCCACCTGTCCCGTCAGCTGCTTCCGGCCTGCCGAGGGCCGCCAGCTCCGCTTTCACCTGCTCAAGCGATCTGGGCGTCCACGTTTTGTGCTTCTCCGCCAGCTCGATCGACCGGGTCAGATACTCGCGGGCCTGGCCGGTCGCACCCAGCCCGGCATATGCCCGGCCCAGCGCCAAGCGCATGTTCATCGTCCAGATGCTGCCCTGCTCCAGGGTCTCGGCCAGAGCGGGCTCCGCCACCTCGATGGCCTCCTGCCAGCGCTGCGCGGCGAGCAGAGCGCCGGCCAGGCCCCCCAGAGCGAACATCCGTGAGTGCTGCGCCGCAGCGGAGGCGACCGGCTGTTCGTCAATGTTCCTCAGCAAGCTGCGGTACTCCTCGATGGCCTCCTCCTGCCTGCCGAGACGGGAGAGCGCGATCGCCACTCCGCCGCTGGCCCAGTAGTAGGTGTGGTGGTAACCGGCGGCTTCGGCCAGCTCTCGCCCCCGGGTGTACGCCCACAGCGCCTGATCGATGTCGGGGAGGGTCCGCCAGGCCTCGGCCGCGTTGCACACCGCGTCGGCCTGCTCCCTGTCGGCGCCGAGGCTTTCGGCGAGCCGGTAGACCTCCATCGCCCGCTCCGCACCCTCACTCAGCGCCGCCTCCCCGCGGCGTGAGTAGGCGGCGAGGAACGCCCAGACGTGGCGGTTCATGTGCCACAGCTCCCGGCGGCGGTCGGACAGCCGGGCGGCGGCGGCACGCGTCAGCCCGAACACCTCCAGCCAGTCGCCCAACCAGTGCGGCGTGTAGGCCGCGAACCAGCGCATCGCCTCACCGAGTCCGGCCACCTGCTCGTGCCGGTCGGCGGCGGCCGCCATCCGCAGCGCGGACAGCCAGGTGTCCCTTTCGGCCTCCAGCCAGGCCCGCGCCTCCTCCTGCGTGGCGAGCGGAACGAGGCCCTTGTAGCCGGGGGGTGGTGCTCCGTAGTCGGGTTCGAACCACCGCCCGGCCACGGTCGCGGTCTCCACCAGCCAGTCGGCCATGCGCCGCTCGGCCGCCGCTCTGGCCTCTGCGGGTTCCTCCTCGCGCAGCCGGTGGCTCGCGTACAGCCGGATCAGGTCGTGGAAGCGGTAGCGGTCGGCGCCTTCGTGCTGCAGCAGGCCCAGCTCGACCAGGTCATCGAGCTGATCCTCGGCCGCGAGCACCTCGCTCCGGGTGAGCACCGCGGCGATCGGCGCCGCGAAGTCCACCGCCGGAACCAGCGCCAGCCGCCGGAAGGTCGCCTTCGCCCGCGACGACAGCACCGCGTACGACAACGCGAACGCCGCCTCCACCCCCACATCGCCCACCGCCAGGTTCGCCAGCCGGCGATCCGCGTCCGACAGCCGCTCCGCCAGGTGTCGCATCGTCCATCCGGGCCGGGAGGCCAGCCGGGTGCCGGCGATCCGCAACGCCAGCGGCAGGTGTCCGCACAACCCCGCCACCTGCGCCGTCTCCGCCGCCGCGCGATCGGCGGCCTCTCGCACGATGGCCTGCAACAGCTCCGCCGACTCCCGCGGCGAGAACGGCGCGAGCGCGATCCGCGTCACCCCCTCCAGCCCGCCCAGCGTGCGACGGCTGGTCACGACGACCATCCCCGCGCCGGGACCCGGCAGCAGGGGGCGTATCTGAGCCTCGTCGGCGGCGTTGTCCAGCACCAGCAGGCACCGCCGCTCCGCCATGACCGCCCGCAACTGGCTGGCCCGCTCCTGCTCCTCCTCGGCGATCGCGCGCGGGTCCAGGCCCAGCGCCCGCAGCAGCCGGTGCAGCGCTTCGGCCGCCGGCATCGGCTCGGCGTCGACGCCCCGCAGGTCCACGTAGAACTGCCCGTCCGGGAACACCTCCCGCAACAGCTCGGCCGCCCGCACCACGCACGCCGTCTTCCCCAAGCCGACCTGGCCGTGCACCACCACGACCGGGGTGGGGCCGTCTGCGGGCGCCGCCCGCCCTTGCGCGCACAGCAGCTCGAGCTCCGCCTCCCGGCCGACGAAGTCGCCGAGCCCCCGCGGCAGCTCGTACAGCCGCGGCCGCCCCACGCGCTCCTCCCCCGGGCCGCTGGACCGCGGCCGGCCCGCCCTGGCGGCCTCGGCCAGCTCCGCCCGCTGCTCCTCATCAAGCCGCAACGCTTCGGCCAGGGCCTGCACCGTTCGCCGTTGCGGGCCGCGGCTGATGCCGCGTTCCATGTCCCCGATGGCCCGCACGCTCACGCCGGAGGCGTGGGAAAGCTCCTCGATCGTCAAGTGCGCGGCCTGCCGCAGGCTCCGCAGGAGCGGGCCGAACGAGTTGACCATCCATCCTCCTCGCTGCCTGCCCCCGGCCACCGGGCGGCGTGATCCAAAGTACCGGCGTGCCCGAGATCGGCGACCGGCGGGCCGTGCCAGGGGTGGAGTCGCCGGTTCTGCCTCCCGTCATGACCCGTTCACGGCCAGCATGCGTCCGCGCCTGCTGAACACCAGCCGCCCGGCCCGGTCGGGGATCGTGCTCAGCAGGCGCGGGCCCAAAGAATCACGCCATCGCGGGCGCCGGCCAGGATCCGGCCGTCGGCGCTGTACGCGAGCCGGTACACCACGTCGCGGTGCCCGGGGAGACGGGCACCCCGAGGAATGAACACGGTCGATCGCAATCTTCCCAGCCCGTACTCGTCACACTGCCAATATTCATCGACTGCGCTACCGGGCTTCCACCATTCCCGGAGCCTTTGTAACGCTCCTCACCGGTAGCCGCGTTCGTGGCCCATGCACGGCATTCGGCGTGCCGTCTCACCCGACTTCACGCAATGATCGCTACGTACGTGGGAGCGGAAGCGTAGGCTGTGCCGCTGCTCCCGTACGCGGAAGTCGATCTGACCACGACCGCGGCGATCTGTCCGAAGGAGAGGATGGGTCGTCACCGTCGCCCCGGACAGCTCCGCAGGTCGACGTCCTCCCCCGTGCCGACGACGGTGACCTGGGCAGGGCTGTCCGGCGTCATGGCGGCGGCCGTGCACACGATCTGCTGGACGGCGAGCGTGGACAACTCGCCGGCCGCAGCGGACGGGGTCACCAGCAGGTGGCCGGCCGGTTTGGCGGTCACCAAGAACGGGGCGGCTTGGGGTGGGACGTCGGTGGTGAACCCTTTCGCCTGTTCCCTCGCGGTGGGTCCGTCTGCCAGCAGCGCCAGCGTGTCGGCCCCGAACAGCGGACGGCCACCGGGCCCGGGCCGCGCCACCGGGCTGAGCCGGCCGTTCTTGACCAGGTAGAGAGTGATCGTCGTGACCGGTAGGACGTCTCCGCTCGGCGGGTCGCCGGCTTCGATGACGTCGCTGGGTCGCACGCCGCAGCCGGCCACGGCGGCGAGCGATACCAGGCCCGCGGCGAGCACGCGGCGGGCGAGTCCGGTCCTCACTCGGGGCCTCCCGTGTCGGTCTGCCCGTCCGGATCGTGTGCCCGGCGCGGCAGGCGCAGCGTGAAGACGGCGCCGCCATCCGGGGCGTTGGTGACGGTGAGGTCGCCTCGGTGCAGGCGCGCGTTCTCCCGCGCGATGGCCAGGCCCAGGCCGCTGCCCTCGGACCGGGCCCTGGCCGCGTTGGCCTTGTAGAACCGGTCGAACACGTGCGGCAGCACCGCTTCGTCCAGCCCCGGTCCGTGGTCGCGGACCTCCAGAGCGATCCAGTGCGGGTCGGCGGAAAGCCGTACCGACACCGGTGGCTCGCCGTGCCGCAGGGCGTTGCCGACCAGGTTCGCGAGGATGACGTCCACCCGGCGCGGGTCCAGCAGGGCCGTCACCTCAGGTGGCAGCTCGGTGTCCACCCGCTCTGACCAGCCCCGGGTACGCAGGGTCGCGCGCACCAGCTCGGCCACGTCGATCTCGTTCAGCGCGAGGGCCGCGACGCCGGAGTCGAACCTGCTGATCTCGATGAGGTCGTTCACCAGAGCGGTGAGGTTGAGCGTCTCCTGGCTGACCAGCCTGGCGGCCCTGCCGGCGGGCTCGGGCAGCTGGGCCGCCTCCTCGTCCAGGACGTCGGCGACCGCGGTGAGCGCGGCCAGCGGGGTGCGCAGCTCGTGGGACACGTCGGCGACGAACCGGCGCGCGTCGGCCTCCATCTCGCGCAGCTGTTTGACGTGCCGTTCCAGCTCCGCGGCGGTGTTGTTGAACGTGCGCGCCACGTCGGCCAGCTCGTCGGAGCCGCGGACCGCGATCCTGGTCCGCATCTCGCCCTCGCCCAGCAGGCGCGCCGCCCGGCCGAGCTCGCGCACCGGGCGCAGCACGCTCCGGGTGGCCAGCAACGCCAGGGCGACCGCGAACGCCAGGGCCACCCCGCCGGTGGCCCAGGCACGTGCGGCGAGCTCGTCGATGCTGCGCTGTTCGGAAAGCAGGCTACGCGCGGCATAGACCTCGATGCCGGACACCCGCGTCCTGTGGTCCGGCTCGGCGATCAGCAACGGCGTGCCGACGATCAGCCAGGGCATGCCCTCCCACACCACGCGTTGCCACGCCAGGCCGCCGTCGGCCACCACCCGGCGCAGCTCTGGTGAGATCACCGTGAGATCCAGCACCCTCCCGCCCGGCCTCCAGCGCCCCGGCGGGGGGACCGGCGAGTGCATCTCGCGGTAGACGGCGACCGCGAACTCCACGCTGGTCTGGTCGGGCACGGCGGCGGCGATGTCGTCGAGCTCGCCGGGGCCCGGCGTCGAGGTCCGCAACGGGTAGAGCGCCTGCACGCGGCTTCTCATCGCCTGGACCGTGGCATCCTGGGTCCGCTGCAGGATGTCGTTGCGGGCCTGGACGTAGAGCCCGCCGGCCACCGCCGCCGCGGTGACCACACACAGCAGTGCGAAGGCGAACAGCAGCCGGGTACGCAGCCCCAGGCTCGGCCGAGGTGACACCGGCGGCTCACACCGGCCCGAAGCGGTAGCCGAACCCACGCACCGTCTGCACGTAGACGGGCGCCGCCGAGTCGTCCTCGATCTTCGCGCGCAACCGCTGCACGCACGCGTCCACCAGGCGCGAGTCGCCGAAATACCCGTGCTCCCACACCGACTCCAGCAGCTGCTGGCGGCTGTGCACCCGGCCCGGCGTGGCGGAGAGCTCGAGCAGCAGGCGCAGCTCGGTCGGGGCGAGGCTGACCGGCACGCCGCGGTTGGCGACCACCAGCCCGGCCCGGTCGATGGTCAGCTCGCCGTGCCGCTCCAGCTCCGCCTGGTCCCGGCCGACCCGCCGCAGCACGGCGCGAATGCGCGCCTCGAGCACCCTGGGCTGCACCGGCTTGACCACGTAGTCGTCGGCGCCCGCCTCCAACCCGGCCACCACGTCCATGTCGTCGCCGCGGGCGGTCAGCATGATGATCGGCACCTCACCGGCGGCCCGGATGCGGCGGCAGACGGCGAACCCGTCCATGCCGGGCAACATCAGATCGAGCACGACGACGTCGGGCAGGTCGGTGCGCAGCCGGTCGAGCCCCTGCTCGCCGGACTCCACGGCGCGCACCCGATGCCCATGCCGGCTCAGGGCCAGCTCAAGGCCCTCCCGCACAGCCGGGTCATCCTCGATCAACAACACTCGCGACACGCCCCCGAGTATCACAGTACGCTCCGTAACTCGCCTGCCCGGTCAACCCCATCCACTGTCGGCCGGCCGTGTCCCCGCCTCGTCCGCGCCGTGTCATGGTTGTGTCACGGTCGCGCCGGCCGTGGTCGCCGTCGATAAACCATGACATGCGGCGGACAACGCACGCATATTCGGCGCCAATCGTAGTTCGTCATGAGCGAACCACGCACCATCCCACCTCGGCCCCGTGACCGGCTGTACGCGGCTGTCACGCTGGTGCTCGCCGTGCTCCTGCTGCCCGTGGCGTTCGCCCGCCATCCCGGCCGCGCCCGCGAAGTGGCCTGCCACTGGGCGTTGGGGATGCGATTCCCCGCCGAGGACCTCACCGGGCTCACCGACGGCGCCAGGGCGGCGTTCACCGCGGCGCGCACCGAGGCGCTCTGGCGTCACGGCCAGCTCATCGGCCTCACCTCCGGATACCGCGATCCCCTTGTCCAGCAACGGATGTTCGACGAGGAGGTACGCCGCTCCGGCTCCCCGGCCTCGGCACGAATGCTCGTGCTGCCACCGGCGGAATCCAACCACGTCAAGGGCATCGCGCTGGACGTGCGCCCGCACGAAGGCGCCCGCTGGCTCGAGGAACACGGCGCCCGCTACGACCTCTACCGCATCTACGACAACGAGTGGTGGCACTTCGAGCACCGCCCGGACAGCTGCGGCACGCCACCACGACGACGACCCCACCCCGGCGTCGGCTACGTCAGCTGACCTGACGCACTCCAGGCCATGACCTGACACGTACGTCAGGGTCGCTGCCGGCGGCACGCGGTCCCCAGACGGCGGCTTCCACGAACGGCCGGCGCCACCGCGGCATCGTAGAGGCTCCGTCGACACCTCAACTGCTCACTACCCGGAGGATCCGAATCCGTGGCGGATGTGATCGTAGACCCCGGCGTACCGCCGCAGGACGCGCAGGTGCTCAGAAAGAGCCGGCGCGTTCTGATCAAGATGCGCCAGGGATGGGCCCCCAAGCTGTGGCGGCCATCCTCCGGCCTGCACTACTGGATGCTGGCGGCGTTCGGGCCGGCGGCCTCCTTCGGCCTGCTGCTGAGCCTCGGCCTCATGAGCCCGGGGCTCGCCGTACTGCTGCTGGCACTGCTCGGCATCCCCTTGGTGATGTTGCGGCTCGGCCGCGACGACCAATCCACGGACGAGGCGGATGAGTACGCGTTCGAGCGGCAGGCCTTCGCGCAGCTTCGCTGGTACGAGGGTCGCTACGTGCTCGCCGACGACCTTGATGAGCCCGCCGCCCGGCTCCTGGCCCGCGCGCAGCGCGCCATCGCCACCGTGAGCGGCTCCCGGATCAACGCCGAGGGCCTGCTCGACGACGTGCGCAACGCGGTGATGCTGCCCGCGCAGGAGTGGGAGATCGCCCGCCTGCTGGCCAAGCTGTCGGCGCTGCGCGCCCAGCACACGGAGGTCATCTCACTGGGGCTCACGCCCGACGTGGCGGCCGTGGCCGAACCCTTGACGCAGGCGCTGAACAGCAGCGAGGCAGCGGTGCTGGCCCGGGTCGAGGCGCTGGAGCGGTACGCGGGCAACGTCGCCGACGCCGAGCGCGCGTACCTGGCCCACCACCAGATCGAGGAACTGCGGAGCCACGTGCACCAGTACGAGGAGCTGGTGGCCGAGACGGGGGCCGACGCGTTCACTGTGCCCGAGCTGGAGCGCCTGGCCGCAGACGCCGGCCAACTGGAGCAGGCCCTGAGGCGGAGCGTGAGCTCCGCCCGCGAGACCATGCGTCGTTTGTTCCCATGAGCTCGCCCGAGAGGTGCTTCTCCGCGAGTCGTCAGTGCGTCGTCACGCCCGGTTCACCGGCGCCCGCCGTACGGTCACCGTCGTCACCACCGCCGGCACTGCGCCATGCCCCACGAGCCCTCGATGCGCCGAGTCCGCCCCTCCTCGCCGACTGGACGGTGACGATCTTCCTGTCCAGGTCGCGATCGCCACGCCCACCGGCAACCCCTGCCGATCCGGGACTTGCGCCCTGATTTGGCACCCTACCTATTGGTAGGTAGGGTGCGTTCGGCCCCAAAGCCTCGCATCGCTCATGACGAGACCGGAGTGGAGCGCTCGTGACCCAGCAGGCCGGCACGCGCGCCCGCGCCCGGGACGAGTTCGCCCGGCTCCTGACCGAACGCGGCCATCCGAGGGACGGGGTGCCCTGGCGGGCGGCGCTGGACTCCGGCGGCACCCTGCGAGACCGGCTTCTGGCCCAGGCCTGCACCTACGCGCGGGGCACCGACAACTCCCCCCTCGGCGACGGCGAACCGGGTTTCCGCGCCCTGTACGGCGCGGCCTCCGACCGGCCTGCCGCCTGACCACGACGAGCCCAGCCCCCTGCCCACCCGGCGCGGAGAAACCACGTCCAGCGCGAGCGGAGAAGGACCAGATGACCACGACCACCCGCTGGCGGCGTAACGTCGCCCTGTTCCTGACCGGGCAAACCGTGTCGCTGTTCGGCTCGATGATCGCGCAATACGCGGTGATGTGGTGGGTGACGCTGCAGACCCGCTCCGGGCTGGCGGTGGCACTCTACGCGGTGGCCGCGTTCCTTCCCCAGGGCCTGGTGTCGATCTTCGGGGGTGTGCTCGCCGACCGGATGAACCGCCGGGTGCTGGTCATGGCCGCCGACGGCGCCATCGCCGCGGCGACGCTGGCGCTCGCGCTGCTGATGGCCAACGGCGTGAACGACCTGTGGATCGTCCTGCTGGCCGTGGCGGTCCGGTCACTGGGAGCCGGCGTCCAGACTCCCGCCGTACAGGCGATGATCCCGCAGATCGTGCCGGGCGAGCACCTCATGCGCGTCAACGGGATCTTCCAGACCATCCATTCGGCGATGGCCCTGCTCGCCCCCGCGGCCGCCGGTGCGATCTTCGCCGCGTACGGACTCGTCCCTGTCTTCTTCCTGGACGTGGTCACGGCGGTGATCGGCATCGGGCTGCTCGCCCTGGTCGCCGTACCGACCCTGGAACGGGTGACCGAGTCCCGCGCCTCCTACCGGCAGGACCTGACCGAGGGGATGCGCTACATCCGCACCCACCCGATCGTGCGCTGGCTGCTCATCGTGTACGCGGTCATCTTCCTGCTCACCGTGGCCCCCTCGTTCGTCACGCCGCTGCTGGTCGCGCGCAGTTTCGGTAACGAGGAATGGATGCTGGCGGCACTGGAGATCGCCTTCAGCCTGGGCATGATGCTCGGCGGCATCCTGATGTCCACCGTGCTGGCCAAACGCAGCCCGATAGGACTGATCCTCGTCGCCGTCTACGGTTTCGGGCTGGTGACCGTGGCGCTCGGGCTGAGCGGCAACCTGTGGGTCTTCTACGGCTTCATGTTCGCCTTCGGACTGCTGGTGCCGCCGTTCGCGACGCCGTTCATGACGCTGATCCAGGAAACCGTCGAACCGGCCCTGCACGGTCGCGTGTTCAGCTACGTCGGCATCGTGATGGCGCTGGCCACCCCGGTCGGCATGGCCGTGTTCGGCCCGCTGGCCGACGTGGTCAGCGTGCAGGTCCTGCTCATCGGCGCCGGGCTGGCCGCCATCGTCGTCATCGCGATCGCGACCCGCCTGCCCTCCGGCCGGGCCACCATCGCCGCCGCCCGCGCCCACGCCACGCACGATCCCGATGCCGAGACTCTCCCCGAGGAGGAGGCCGCCGGCGGCCGGTGAGTGCCGGACCAGCGTGAGTGTCGTCCGGCGGTGCGCGGGCAGCTGCCGGCCGCCGATCTCGACATCGTGGGTGGCGGCCCTCGGGAAACTCGGCGATCTGCGCAGACCGGCAACGTCGTCCACAACGACGCTCATACCGTGTCCTGCCTCAGCGTCTGCTCAGGCGTGACGCGGTGCTGCCGGGTCGGCATCCCGAACGTCGGGTTGGCGACGCTCCACGCGGCGCTCTTGCAGATCAGTTCCTTGTACGCGGCGGCCAGCCGGCCGGTCAGGACCCCCTGCTTGGCACGGTCGTCGGCCGTGACGTACTGGATCAGGCCCTCCTTGCGGCCCAGCGAGATGCACTGGTTGAAGTAGCCGATCGTCTTGTCGGGGACCTTCCGGCCGGTCAGGCGGGCCGCGATGGCGTCGGCGGCCAGCGCGGCGGCGGGGATTCCCGAGGCGCACGACATCCGTAGCGGCTTGTCCCCCGCGCCCATCGCCATGGCCGCGTCGCCGACGGCGTACACATCGGGGTGTGAAACCGAGCGCATGGTCCGGTCGACCACGATCTGGCCGGTGCCGGAGACCTCCAGGGAGGTCGCCTTCGCGATCGGGTGGACCGCGAAACCGGCGGTCCATACGGTGACCGCGGCGGGGATGACCTTGCCGTCGGCGGTGGTGACGTGGTCGGCCTCGACGCCGCTGATGGTGGTGTGCTCGTACGCGGTGATGCCGAGCTTGCCGAAGACCTTCCTCACGTGCTCGCGGCCCTTGGGGGAGATCCAGTCGCCGAGGCCGCCGGTGACGGCCAGGGCGACGTCGAGGTCCGGGCGGGCCTCGGCGAGCTCGGCGGAGGCCTCCACGCCGGTGAGGCCGCCGCCGACCACCACCACGGTCTGCCCGGCGTCGAGTCCGGCCAGGCGCTCGCGCAGCCGGAGTGCCCCGGTACGGCCGGCGATCTGGTGGGCGTGCTCGGCGGTCCCGGGTACGCCCTGGCTGTTCCAGCCGCTGCCGAGGGCGTACACGAGGGTGTCGTACTCCAGTTCCGCGGCACCGTTCGCACCGGTGACGGCGACGGTCTTGCGGTCGACGTCGACGCCGGTGACCTTAGCGAGCCTCAGTTCGACGCCGGTGCCGGCGAAGATCTCGCTGAGCGGCCGGGGTTTGAGGTCCTGGCCGGTCGCCAGCTGGTGGTTGCGAATGCGTTCGACGAAGTCGGGCTCGGCGTTGACGAGGGTGATGGCGACGTCCTCGCGGCGGAGCCGCTTGGCGAGGCGGCCGGCGGCGCTGGCTCCGGTGTATCCGGCTCCGAGAACGATGATGCGGTGCTTCATTTCAGGCTCCTGTCCGGTTCGGATTCGCCACTTGAACCGGATGGCCCGCCGTTTCCTGACAGGAGCGGAATGTGAATCACGTCACATCACGAACAGGGGCTCCCCATGGCCGGCCGCCGCCCATTGCTCGGTCGCGCGTGCGAGCTTGTCGGGGTTTGCCTGGGTACGGCAGGCGGCGATGCCCTCGGCGGTGATCTCCAGGCACATGATCGCGACGACCCGGCCCTCCACGACCGCCACAACGGCCGGTTCGCCGTTGGCGGTCCAGGCGTATATCTCGGGCGCGCCGCCGACGACGGCGCGCTTGGCCTCGGCGGGCTTGAACATGCCCCACACGAACTTCGCGACCGCGACGGCACCCTCGAAAGCCTTGGTGCGTGCCGGAACCTTCCCTCCGCCGTCGCCGATGGAGATGGCGTCCTTGGTGAGCAGGCGTACGAGCTCATCGGTCTGACCGCTGGTGGCGGCCGCGAGGAACTCCTCGACGATCCGCCGGGCGGCGGCCTCGTCGATCTCGGCGCGGGCCTTGCCGTACGCCACACGCTTCCTGGCACGGTGAAAGATCTGCTGGCTGGCCGCCTCGGTGATGTCGAGGATCTCGGCGATCTCCCGGTGCGGGTAGTCGAAGGCCTCCCGCAGCACGTACACGGCCCGTTCGTTGGGCGACAGGCGCTCCATGAGAGTGAGGACCGCGTACGAGACCGATTCGCGCTGCTCGACGGTGTCGGCCGGGCCGAGCATCGGGTCCCCGGCGAGCAACGGCTCGGGAAGCCATTGGCCCACGTAGGTCTCGCGGCGCGCCCGCGCGGAGGTGAGCTGGTTGAGGCACAGGTTGGTGAGCACCTTCGTCAGCCAGGCCTCGGGAACCTCGACGCGGTCGACGTCGGCGGCCTGCCAGCGCAGGAACGTCTCCTGCACGGCATCCTCCGCCTCGTCCGCGGAGCCGAGCAGCCGGTAGGCGATGGCCCCCAGACGGGGCCGCGACAACTCGAACCGGTCGACGTCGTCCACCGTTAATGGCATGACCTGATCCTAATGGCGTGGCGGCGCTTGATCGACCAGCCCGCCTACCTGACCTGGGAGATCAAAGCGACCAAGCATTTGACGGCCACAGTTCGCGGAGCACTTTCGAGGCGTCCGGCCCGACCGCGACTCCTCGTAGACAACCCGACCCTGGACCAGGTCGCCGCCCGCACCGCCACACTGTCCGCCGTCTGCCGTCCGCGTGGCCCGAATGCTTAATTCAATGAGACCTAGCACCGTAAAAGTGAAAGTTTCATAAGAATACCGAAACTTCCAAAAGATTCTTTAATCGTCAATAATTGCGGGCAGGCAAACGTCCGAAGCACAAGCACCAAGGAGGCAGACGTGAAAACGATTCACCGTGCCGCCAGGCTGGCACTCGGCGCGACGGCCGGACTGGCGCTCGCATTGTCCGGCAGCACACCGGCCTCGGCGGCGACGTGGGAACTGCTCGACTTCCAGCCCCAGCAACAGATATGCGTCCAGCCGGGCGCCCACCGCGACACGTACCTCGTGGCCGCAGTCGTCGGAAGCTGGTCGACAACCGTCCGCATCGGACTGCGGAACTTGCCCCCCGGCTCAACCAGCGCGGGCGGCTCGCAGATTCCGCCCGGCTCCAACTACACCAACCCCGAAACCGGATCGACGGTGCTGAACGGCTTCGTCCAGATATCCGTCGCGCCGCTCCCAGCCGGGGTGTACAACCTGCTGCTGACTGCCTCGGACGGGACGGAGACCCAGAGCAACCCCGTCGCCATCAACGTGAAGGACCGCTGCTACTAGACCCCTCAGGGCGCTTCCCAGGCGGTCAGCTGCCGCTCGGGCCGGCTTCCTCGCGTGCACTGGTTGATCAGTTCGGCGAGGGCGTGATGTGATGCGTTCAAGCGGGGTCATGATGGACTCCTGACCAATGGTGCACCCGGTGCAACCGGCTGCCCTAGCAAAAAGACGGCCCAGGTCAGCACGCTGCCGACTTGGCAGAGCCAGGCCTTCAGGTCGGCGATCATCTGGGGCAGCAGGCGGTGTTCTCGCGCCGGACCGCCTGCGGGTCGACGGCTGCGGCCGCAGTGCCCTACGGTGAGGCCATGGGGCTGCGTATCGGTGCCTTGATCGTCGATTCTCAAGATCCCGGACGACTGGCCAGGTTCTGGGCAGAGGCACTGGGTTGGGTGATCAGCAAAGACGAAGACCCTGAGTGGGTCGTCGAGCCACCCGAAGGCAGTCGCGAAGACTGCGTGGTGGCCGACCTGTTGTTCATCAAGGTGCCTGAGCCCAAGACGAGCAAGAACCGCCTCCATCTCGACCTGCGACCCGAGCACCAGTCCACAGAGGTTGCCCGCCTGGAAGCGCTGGGAGCCACCCGCGTCGATGTCGGCCAGGGCAACAACCAGACCTGGGTAGTGATGGCCGATCCGGAAGGCAACGAGTTCTGCGTACAGGACGCCCATCCGCCGCAGGTCCGAACACAGTGGTTACAGCGGTACGAGGCATACCAGCCGGTTCACACCTGAACGTGCTGGTCCAGATGGCCGGCGACAAGCAGCGTTGCGGCGACTGGCGCACTCTGTTACCCCAGCCGCGGTTTGTCGTTGTTGATGGGCGAAGCCCATATTTATTGTGCACCGACCGCCTTTACATTGTAGATTCCCTCGAAGGGCGGGAGCCGGCCAAGCGCCCTCCAGCCACCCGTGCGCACTCCCTCACGGCCCTCCGCTTCCGAAGATGTCCCCAGCCCTCGGTGAGGATGTGCCGCTGCCGCAGCAGCGACTGGGTCGCGGTTGACACGCGCGAGTAGACGGGCCGCACCGAAGACCTAACCCGACACCCTCGCAAAGGCGGTCGCCGTCCCGGCCGCCGCGCTGCTCGCCGTCCACGGGCTGCTGGCGTTCCTGTCAGGCTTCTTCGACGGCGGGTACGCGGCCGACCTGACGGCCGCGCAGCGCGTCTACCAGATCACGCTCGTCTGAGCCCATTTGGGGCTGAGCAGCCCGACCGGGCGCCCGCCTGGTCAGGCTCACCAGGCGGGCGCACGGTCAGGCGTCCCTCCGGCGCCTGCGGTAGGCGCGCTGCTGACACGCTCGCGAGCAGTACGCGCGCGGCCGCCCCGACACCGGCTGCTCCACCGGCTCACCGCACACCTGGCACCGACTTTCATCACGCCTTTCGTCACGCTCTTGGGTGACGAGCAGCTCGACGCCGTCGAGCAGGCGGGCCAGGCCGAACTCGAACGGGTCCTCCGGCTCGTCGTAGCCCCCCGACTCCCACAACCAGGTGAGCGTCGGATAGCGGTAGAGGCGGGCGTAGAGCGAGTCGCGCGCCCCCCACCACTCCTCGTGGCTGACGCCGCTGCTCTCCTCGGCCCGCCTGGTCTCCAGCAGCCGCAGCGACTCGGCGTCGACGAACCTGCCGACCAGGTCGACCACGGCGATCATCCGGGCCGGCGTCAGGCCGGTGTCGCGCACCGCGGCGAGCATCGAGTCGTAGTACGCCACCGCGTTGGGCCCGGGGACGTGCCGGCCGCCCCGGATCTCCGCCAGCCACGGATGCCGCCGGCGCAGCTCGTACCCCTGCCGCGCGCACGCCTCCAGCCGCGCCCGCCAGGTCCGCCCATCGGGCGCCGTGACCCCGGCCAGCACCGCGTCCTGCATCAGGTCGACCAGGTGGTCGCGCCCCGGCACGTGCCGGTACAGCGACATCGTGGTGAAGCCCAGGCGCTCGGCGACCTTGCGCATCGACAGGCCGGCCAGGCCCTCGGCGTCCGCCACCTCGACGGCCGCGCGTACGATCCGGCCCGCGCTCAGCCCGGCACGCCGGCCCTGGTCCCACAGCAGTTCCACCCCGAGATCGGGGTCGTGCGCCTTGCTCATGTCGCCCTCCTCGTTTACGGTATATACCCATGTACACCATAAACAAGGAAGACCTATTCGTTTCCCCGCACGGCGACGACGCCGGCCCCGGCACCCAGGAAAGCCCCTTCGCCACCCTCGACCGGGCCAGGCTCGCCGCCCGGGAGCTGTCCGGCGACGTCGTCGTCCACCTGCGCGCCGGCACCCACACGCTGACCGCCCCCCTCGTGCTCACCGGCGAGGACGGCGGCCGCGACGGCCACCGGATCACCTACCAGGCCTTCGGCTACGGCACCCCCGCCCAGGAGACGGCCGTCGTCAGCGGCGGCCGGGAGATCACCGGCTGGCGCGAGGAGGACGGCCACCTGGTGGCCGACGCCGGCGACCTGGACACCCGCCAGCTCTACACCGGCGATCCGCTCCGCCGCGCCGAGCGCGCCGGCATCGACGCCCTGCCCGGCAACGCCACCCGGACCGTCACGGGTTACGTCACGGACAGCGCCGCCCCGCTCGCCTGGCGCAGCCCGTCCGACGTCGAGTTCGTCCACCGGGGCGTCTACCCGTGGACCGAGGCCCGCATGGGCGTCGCCGCCGTCACCGCCGACGGCGACGGCGCGGCGATCACCATGGCGCAGCCCGCCTTCGCCCGCGCGATCGAGCTCTACAACTTCACCTGGGAGGAGCACGTCCAGGTCGGCCCGCCGCTGCCCACCAAGATCGAGAACGACGCCGCCTTCCTCACCGAGCCGGGCACCTTCGTCCTCGACCGTTCCCGCCCCGGCCACCATCGGCTGCGCTACCTGCCCCACCCCGGCGAGGGGCCCCGCGTCGTGGCCCCCGCCCTGGAGACCCTGGTACGCGTCACCGGCGCGCACGGCGTCTCCTTCCGTGGCCTGGTCTTCGCCGACGCCACCTGGCTGCGCCCCAGCGGCCCGGCGGGCTTCCTGCACTACCACGGCAGCGACCACTACGACGGCGGCCCCATCGAGAAGGTCGTCATCGTCGAAGGCCAGGCGTGGGTCACGGTGCCGGGCCGATCCGAGACGATCCCCGCCTGCGTCGTCGCCGAGGACGCAGGCGACGTCGTCTTCGAGGGCTGCCGGTTCACCCGGCTCGGCGCCGCCGGGCTCGGCCTGACCGGCGGCTCGGGGCTGGTCGTGCGCGGCTGCGACTTCGACACCCTGTCCGCCTCCGCGATCACGGTCACCGGCAGCAGCGACGTCCTCGTCGAGGACAACCTGGTCGAGCGCGTCGGCCTGGACTACTCGGGCTCCCCCGGCATCGCCCTGTCCGGCACCGACGGCTGCACCGTCGCCGGCAACCACGTCCGCGAGGTCCCGCACTGCGGCATCGTGGCGGGACCCGGCCGCCGCACCCGCATTCTGCGCAACCTCACCACCGGCACGATGAGCGTGCTCGCCGACGGCGGCGGCGTCTACCTGTCCGGTCCTCAGGGCAGCTCGCACGACGACGGCGCCGAGATCAGCGGCAACGTCATCAAGGACACGCGCACGCCGTACAACTTCGGGCTTTACACCGACTACGGCGCCGCCTGGGTGACCGTCGAGGGCAACGTGGTCGCGGGCGCCGACAACACCGCCGTGCTGCAGGTGTCGCCGCCGCTGGACAACGTCGTCTACCGGGGCAACTTCTGGGACGCCGACCCCTACGGCGCCGACGCGGTCCCGGACGGGGTCACCTACGAAAACAACACCACGCTGGCCGAAGGACTGGACGAGGCCACCGCGCACATCCAGGCCCGCGCGGGACTGCGGCGCGGCCGGGGGTCAGCAGCATGACCTGATGCACCTCGGTGTGAACGTCCCCAGCTTCGGGCCCGGCACCGATCCGGCGACGCAGCGGGCGGCGGAGGTGCTCGGGGCCGCGACCCCGGCCGGCGCCCGCTTCGGCGTCGCTGCCGAGTTCCTGCTCCTCGCTGACGCGAGCCTCGGACAGGTCATGGAGCAGTGGCAGCAGAACCAGGACGAACGGAACGCCGGGCACCGGTCATGATCTCTCGCGGCTTTCGGCGGGTCCAAGGAGGGATCCCTAGGAAGACGCACTCCCGCCACCACACGCTCCTGCGCGGCATGCCATGTACGCGATGACAGCCTGTTGTCACGTACATGAGCGATCATGGCGGAGATGCTCGCCATGAACGTCTAAGACCTCGATCTGGAGGCTCCCGGACGGCAGCACGCGCACGCACGGGCCGCTGTTCCTGTCCGAGCGCCGCCCTGTTCCCGCCAGGCGCCCAGCCGCCGGCGACATCTGGCCGCACACCGGCCGTGCCCGCCTCGGCTACGACCGCGCCCGAGTCCTGCTTGACCAGTACGCGCGGCTCGACCTGCATCAGCTGCGGCGCAGCGCCATGGGCAAGACCCGGGACAAGAACCCCGCACCGCAATGCGCCACGTCAAATCCGGAGCCGAAGCCATCGCCAAGGCCACCTGGGCTGGATCCAGATCACCACCTTCGTGGTCACCGGACTGCTGGTCCTGGCCTACGCGGTCGCGACCCGGCGGGTGCTGTATCCAGGCCCGGGCGGCACCTGGGCACCGCTCCTGATCGGGGTGAGCGGCGCCTCCCTGATCGTCAGCGGGGTGTTCCTCGCTGACCCGATCAACGGCTTCCCGCCGGGCATGTCCGAGCAACCCACCTGGCATGGGATCGTGCACTCCCCCGCCCCGGCCCTCGCCGGACTGGCCGGCCTGGCCACGTACGTCGTCTTCGGCCGCCGCTTCGCCGCCGCCGGCCGACGCCGCTGGGCAGCGTTCTGCCTGGTGGTCGCGCCGATCGTCGTCGTCCTCAACTTCGCCGCCCTCCCCGCCGCCGACTTCCGGCCGATCCTGGCAGGGCTGACCCTGAACTGGACCTGAACGTCGCTGATCGCGGCACATCTGATGGCCCAGGCCCGCTCCCAGGCCACGAACCGACTAGCGAGGGCCACCGACTCTTCCGCCGCGCCAAGAGCGGCACATCCGGCTCCGAAGCGCCCGCGTCGCCGTCAGTCGCCAGGGGCACGTCACCCCTTTCCTGAGGTGGCCCCGCCACCACCACCGGGCGACCAAGCTGTGGCCGGGGCAGCGAAAGCTCACAGCTGGTTCTTGATGGGTTCCGGCGTGTCCGGGACGGGTTGTGCGAGGTAGGCGGCCACCTCGGCAGGGGTCAGGAGGCGGGCCTCGTGGAGCAGGTCGAGCGACACCCGCCAGGAAGCCCATGCCTCCTCCGACCGTCCCAGGTCGTGCAGGGTCCGGCCGAGCCACCAGCTGGACACGGCGGTGTAGAGCGTGAAGCCCGCCGCACGTTGGAGCGCGATGGCGTGGCGGTATTCCGCTACGGCCTCGACGAGCATGCCGCCGGCCCGGTAGGCGTCGCCCAGGGTGTCGTGGACGATGCCGAGACCCCCGGTGTCGTCCAGTTTCTCCGTCATGGCCACGGCATGCCGTGCTTCCTCCACGGCTTCCTCGAATCTCCCCTGACGGTAGTAGACGTGCACCCGGTTGTTGCGGACGTAGGACTCGTGGTCCACGCGACCGGTGCGCTCGACGATCGCGAGCGCGCGCTCCAGCGCGGCCAGGGCGTCGTCGTTGCGGCCCATCATGGCGTAGACGGTTCCGAGGTCGTTGTACATCCCCGCCTTCCGGTCGGGCAGTCCGGCCCGGTCCCAGCAGGCCAGCCCCTCCTTCACGTTGTCCAGGGCCTCCTGGAAGCGTCCGAGCTGGTAGTGAACGGAGGCGAGCCCCTGGTGCAGGAGCGCCTTGCCGGGCCAGTCCGCCAGCTCGGCGGCACCTCGCAAAGCCTCCTCGCTGACCTCGACAAGCTCCGAGAACCAGCCCCGCCGGTCGAACAGCCACTGGGTGACGTTCGCGAGCGCGGCCGCCGTCTGATCGGCGGAATCACCGGTCGCCTGGCGGACCGCGGCCAGCAGGTTGTCCCGTTCGCGCTCGATCCACTCGTTCGCGGCCTCCAGGGTGGTGATCTCCTCCCCGGGCTGCTCGGCGGGGACGTGGTCGAAGTTCGTGGCGGTGGAACCCACCATGCCCTCGGCCCGCCTCGCCGTGGCCAGGTAGTGGTGCAGCGCGCGGCGGATCGCGCTTGCCCGCTCCTCCGCGGTGAGTTCCTGTTCCCGGGCGTAGAGGCGGACCAGGTCGTGGAACTGGTACCGGTCGTGCCCCGCGGGTTCGAGGAGCCGGGCGTCCAGGAGACGTTCCAGGGCGGCCTCTGCACGGTGTTGCGGCCAGCCGGCCAGGGCGGCAGTGGCGGCGGAGGTGTGGGTGGGCAGTTCGAGCAGGCCGAGCAGGGCCAGGAGGTGAGCGGCGTCCCGCCCGGCCGGCTCCTCGTGCAGCTGCTGGTGGCTGACCGCGATACCGGCGCGTACGGCCAGGTCGGCGTACTCCAGCAGATCCAGGCGGCGGGTGGCGTCGGCGAGCCGTACGGCCAGATCGGAGAGCGCCCGGGTGGGGTGGGCCGCCAGCCGGGCGCCCGCGATGCGCAGCGCGAGCGGGAAGCCGCCGCAGAGCTGTACGATCTCCGCCGCCGCTTCCGGCTCGGCGCGCACCCGGTCAGCACCGACGACGCGGGTGAGCAGCGCGGCCGCGTCTGCGTCGGCGAGGGTGCCGAGGTGCAGGTGGTGGGCGTTGTCCAGGACGGAGAGCGGGGCGCGGCTGGTGATGAGGACCCGGCAGCCCGCCCCGCCCGGGATGAGCGGGCGGACCTGACGTGCGTCGCGGGCGTTGTCGAGGATCACCAGCAGGTTGCCGGTCGCGGTGAGCGAGCGGTAGCGGGCGGCGGCCTCACCGGGGTCGGCGGGTACGGCGGTGCCGTCGAGGCCCAGCGAGCGCATCAGGTGGCGGAGCGCTTCGATGGCCGTCAGCGGGGCGAGCCCGGCGGTGGAACCGTGCAGGTTGACGTAGATGACGCCGTCGGTGAAACGGTCGGTGACGGTGTGCGCGACGTGTACGGCGAGCGCCGACTTGCCGATGCCGCCGGGACCGTCGATCACTGTGATCGTGGACCCGCCATCCGTGACGAGGGCGGCACGCAGCCGCTCGATCTCGGCGGCCCGGGCGGTGAACGCGTGGGTGTCGGCGGGCAGCTCGGCGGGCACGATCGGCTCGGCCGGCGTGACCACCTGCGCCGGGGCCCTGAGGTCGAGCTCCGGGTCGCGGGCGAGGATGGCCTGGTGGAGGCGGCGCAGCTCGTTGCCGGGGTCGATGCCCAGCTCCTTCACCATGGCCCGGCGGGTGTCCTGGTAGACGGCCAGCGCCTCGGACGATCGCGCGTCGCGGTACAGGGCGAGCATGAGCTGGGCGGCGGGCCGCTCGCGCAGCGGGTGTGCCGCGACGTGCCCGGCGAGTTCGGCGGCCACGGCACGGTGGTCCCCGGCGGCGAGCCGTACATCGACGTGATCTTCCAGAACGGCGAGCCGCTCCTCCTCCAACCGCCCGGCCTCGAGCCGCGCCCAAGGCGCGTCCACCTCGGCCAACGCCGGCCCTCGCCACAGCCCGAGCGCCTGGCGGAACAGCATGTCGGCGTCCGCCGTCTGGTTCCGGGAGCGGGCGGTACGCGCCTGCCGAGCCAGCCGGCTGAACACGTGCGCGTCGACGCGGTCCCGGTCAAGGGTGAGCCGGTAGGCGCCGGGCACGGTCTCGATGATCTCCTCCCCGCCGTGGGGAGCGAGCGTCTCCCGGAGCTTGGAGATCACGATGTGCAGCTGCTTGGCCGCGGTCGCCGCCGAACTGTCCGCCCACACGTCGGCGAGGAGGCGCTCGGTGTGGACCGCCTGGCCTGCGTCAAGGGCGAGCCTGGCCAGCACCCCGATCCGCCGCTGCCCGGCCAGCTTGACCACATGGTCACCCGCCGCGATCTCCCACGGACCAAGGAATCTGATCTCCAGACCCATTCGGAGCGCTCCCCCTTCGTCACCGGATCTAGAAGAGTAACGAGGTCTTGCTGCGGCGGAGGCGCGTTTCGGACCGTTCTGTACCTGGTTCCGTTCGCGGCTGAAACGGTGGGCCGGGCTCGCACCCCGAACTGATCCGCTGGAGTGACGGATTCGCGCTCAGTCTCGGTGTGCCCCAGCCTCGTCGCCCCGTCCGGGTCCGCCGGCATCCAGGCGTTCGGCTTCGACGTCACCGTCCCCTACACGCGCCGGGCGGAGGGGCGGCCGCATGCGGTGGTGGCGCGTTCACGCCGTCCGTGCCACACTCACTGTTATAGAACTCCATACAGAGTTATAGAACGATCGGAGGATGGCATGCGAGACGTGTTGCCGTGGCGTGAGCCGGTCCCGCTGGACGGGACGATGGGCGACCCCCTAGCGCGGGGCCGGTTCGGCGAGTACGGCGGGCGGTACGCGCCGGAGTCCCTGGTGGAGGCGTGCCGCGAGGTGGACGAGACGTTCCGGGAGGCCTGGACGGATCCGGGGTTCCGCGGCGCCCTGGCGCGGCTGCTCGCCGTGCACGCCGGGCGGCCGACCCCGCTCACCCCGGCCCGCCGGCTGTCGGAGGCGCTGGGCGTGCAGCTGTACCTCAAGCGCGAGGATCTCACCCACACCGGATCCCACAAGATCAACAACGTACTGGGCCAGGCCCTGCTGGCCACCCGGATGGGACGGCGCAGGCTGATCGCCGAGACGGGGGCGGGCCAGCACGGGGTGGCCACCGCGACCGCCGCCGCGCTGCTCGGGCTGGAGGCGACGGTGTTCATGGGCGAACGCGACATCGAGCGGCAGGCGCTGAACGTCTTCCGGATGCGCATGCTGGGCGCCGAGGTGATCCCGGTGACCACGGGCAGCCGTACCCTCAAGGACGCGACCAGCGAGGCCATGCGGCACTGGGTGGGCGCGACCGGCGACTCTCACTACTGCATCGGCTCGGTCGTCGGTCCGGACCCGTACCCATGGATGGTCAGGGAGTTCCAGCGGGTCATCGGCGACGAGGCCCGCGCGCAGTTCGCCGCCGAGCTGCGGACCGGCGTCCCGGACCACGTGGTCGCGTGCGTCGGCGGCGGCTCCAACGCGGCCGGTACGTTCGCTGGATTCGCCGACACCCCGGCGCGCCTGGTAGGTGTCGAGGCGGAGGGCGGCGCCGGGGCGGCCCGCGGCCGGCTCGGCGTCCTGCACGGCTGCCGCTCGCTGTTCCTGCAGGACGACGACGGGCAGATCATCGAGGCGCACTCCATCGCCGCCGGTCTCGACTACCCGGGAGTGGGCCCGGAGCACGCCCACCTGCGCGAGCTGGGCCGGGCCCGCTACGTCACGGTGACCGACGAGGAGGCGACCGGCGCGGCGGTACGGCTGGCGCGTACCGAAGGCATCGTTCCGGCGCTCGAGTCGGCGCACGCCCTCGCCTGGGTGATCCGCGCGGCGGGCAGCGGCGAGCTGCGCGCAGGGTCGACGGTGCTGATGACGTTGTCCGGCCGGGGCGACAAGGACGTCTCAACCCTGAAGGAGCTGCTGTGACGAACCCCACCCTGGCCGCGGGCGCGGTCGAACGCCACCTGCGCGCCAGCCGGGACACCGGCCGTGGCCTGCTGATGCCGTACGTCACCGGAGGGATCACACCCGGCTGGACGGACTACCTGCGGGCGTTCGCCGCCGCCGGGGCGGACGCGATCGAGGTCGGCCTGCCCTTCTCCGACCCCACGCTGGACGGCGTCACCATCCAGCAGGCCAGCGCCATGGCACTGGCCCGGGGGGCGAGCACCCGCCGGATCCTCGCCGACCTGTCCGGCATGCCGGACCTGGGCGTGCCGCTGGTCGCCAGCACCTACTACAACCTGGTGCTCCACGACGGCCCCGAGGCGTTCTGCGCCGCGCTGCGCCGGGCCGGCATCAGCGGCGTGATCGTGCCCGACCTGCCGGTGCACGAGGCGGACGAGCTGACGGACGTGGCCGCCGCCGCCGGGATCGAGCTGGTCCTGCTGGCGTCGCCGGCGACACCGCAGCCGCGGCTGGCCGAGATCTCGTGCCGCAGCCGCGGGTTCATCTACGCGGTGTCGCTGATGGGCACCACCGGTGAGCGGGCCGACCTCGCCGCATCGGCGGCGGAGCTCACCGAACGGATCAAGCGCGTCACCGACCGGCCGGTCTTGCTAGGATTTGGCATTTCCACCCCGGACCAGGCACGTGAAGCCCGCCGGCACGCCGACGGCGTGGTGGTCGGCGCCGCGGTCATGCGGCGGGTGCTCGACGGGGGTGGGCCGGACGACCTGCGGGCCTTCCTCGCTACCCTGCGGCAAGCCCTCGACCAGGAGTGTGACCGATCACGATGACCCCCGACGCCGGGCACGAGGCGAGATACCGCGCCATCGCCGCCGACCTCGCCGCGAAGATCCGGTCGGGACACTACGCTCCCGGTGAGGCCCTGCCGCCGCAACGGGAGCTGAGCGCCTCCTACGGGGTGACCCTCATGACGCTGCGCCAGGCGTTGCGGGAGCTCAGCGACGAGAGGCTGATCGTGCAGCAGCCCGGCAAAGGCACGTTCGTCGCCCCGCCGCACCTGGCGTACCAGCTTGACTCGCTCCGCAGCCTGGTCGACGACCTGCGTAAACAGGGCCACGACGTGCGCACCGCGGTGGCCGGGCAAGCGGTGCGCCGGGCCCCCGCCCGGGTCGCCGCGGACCTGCGGCTGCGTCCCGGCGACACCGCCCTGCGGCTGGAGCGGGTCCGCGAGTTCGCGGGACGTCCCGCCGTACACCAGGTGTCCTGGGTCCGCCGGCCGGTGGCCGACCAGATCCGCGACCGCGACTTCACCGCCGTCTCCCTCTACACGGCTCTCGCCGACGCGGGAGTGACGGTCGCCCGGGCGTCCGAGGTGGTCCGGCCCGGGTTGCTCGACCCCGCCGCCGCCCGCCACCTCCACGAGCCGCAGGGCAGCCCGGTGCTCGTCAGCACCCGGATCACCTACACCCTCGACGCCACACCCGTGGTGTCCGACCATGCCACCATCCTCGGCAGCATGATGGAGATCCGTACCGAACGCGCCGCCACCGGCCTGTCTCTCACCTGGGGCGCCACCAGCTGAGAACCTGTGTGCGGTCTGTCCCACGTGGCGACGCAGCGGGTTCAGGCGGACCTTGCTCTCGATCTTCCATGCGGCGAGGGCCTGGTACGCGGGGAGCCGCTGACGGCGTCGACGTCGAATGCGGCCTCATCGGCGACCTCGAAGCCACGCTGGTGGTGGCCGGCCTGCAGGCTTCAAGCGTGTACGCCGCCGACACCACGACGATCTAACCCGGGCTTCCTCAAGCTGGGTGCCTCTCACGGTGCGACCAGCGCCGGCGGCGGAACTTTCGAGGGAGTGAAGACGACCCTCCACAGCGGCACGGTGACGGTTCCCGAGCTGGGTGAGCGGCAGGCCGGGATGACCTTCCGGACCGAGGAAACCCGTCAAGATCACGGCCCCGCCCAAGCATCTCATCACCGACGAATGGTGATCGACGATCTGCCCGACAACACGATCGACGCCATCGCCAGCCCCGCGGGCAGCGCTCGCCGCCGGAACGCGGTGCCAGCGAGGCGGAGGCGAATCGTCCTCGTCGTCGCACTCATCGCCAAGGGTGAGGTGCCAGCCGCCGATGCACGCGACGGTCGCGGCCGTCCCGCTCGGCGCCGGCATCGGCGGGACGTCGGCGCGGCTGGAGGTCGAGGGGCGGCCTACTTGCCCTGGCTCGCGGTCAGACGGTCTCATCCAACTGTGCGGCCACCTGCTCCAGTCCGCTCTTGATGAGCTGCCCATACTCGTCGTCGCCAAGTGCGCCGATCCCGTCCCGCGCATGCTGGAGGTGCTCACGGGCGCGGTCGAGATCGCCCAGCTTGCGATAGCACTCGCTCAGGTTCAGGTGCAACGACGGATACAAGCCGGCCACCGAAAGCGGCACCCCGGCTTGGGCCACCCGCTCATCGGTGATCAGCCCGACGGCGGCGAGCGCGCGCAGATCCCACATCAGCTCCTGGTTCACGTCGTCCTGCACATCGGCCATCGAGTGGGCAAGAACGCAGACATGCAGCGGGTCGCCTTGCTCGCCGCCGATGTCGTCCCAGATCTGCGCGAACAACTCGCGAGCGGCTTCACGCTGGCCCTGGTGGTGATTCAACTCCACCCCCTGACCGATCCGGGCCATCGTGGGGTCGGCGGTCATGAGCGGCTCCTTCACCGTCGCAGGGATCGCGGTCAGCCTACCTGTATACGTGGCTTGATGACCTTCAACCGGCTGACCGGCAGGTTCGCTGGACAACTCCAGATGACCATCGGCGCCACGACGCGCCAGGTGCTCGTCCCGGGTCCCGCCGCCCGCGGCATGGACGTGGCGCTCTTCCGGCTGCGTCGCGAGTCCCGGGGCTCCCGCCCCGCCTCACCCGCTGAGCCTCGTGCCTGGTGAAGTCGGTTCGGTGAGCTCGACCTGGAGAGGACGGGCGCTGCCGCCGTTGGCGCCCGGCGCCGAGCAGGAGGTCACCGCCACCAGCAGGTCGTGCTCGGCCACGAAAGTCATGCTCTGGCCTGCCTTCGACACGGGTGGCAGGACTGCCAGGCGCCCGTCGGGGGCGATGGTGGAGTTCATGAAGAAGTTGACGGCGATCGTCACCGTCGTCGCCGGGACCCCGAACGCCGCCAGCGGCACGGTCAGGTTGTCCAGGCAGTTCGGGTGTGGGCCGGTCACGCCGTACTCGATCTCGAACATCTCCTGGCTGCACGGCGCGTACAGGAAGTCATGCACGCCCACCTCATCCTCGGCGATCTTCAGCAGTGGACGGCTGCGCCGCGAGTACAGCACCGAACCCGTGGACGGCCTGAGGGTGCCGCCGTAGTCGAACGTGCGGCCGTTGCTCAGGCCGTCGTGGAGATCGTCGGCCGCAACGGCGAACAGGTCGCCCGACTGGCCGCCCTCGACATCGATGATCTTCAGGAGGGTGCCGGCGTTCGTTTGGCCACCCGCCTGGACGTCTCACGGACCCCCGTCCGCGAAGCCCTGCATTCGCTGGCCGCCCACGGCCTGGTCATCCGCTCGTCACGCACCTGGACCGTGCGCAAGCTCGATGTGCGGGACGTGCGGGAGATCTACGAGATCCGGTGCGCCCTGGAGTGCGAGGCGGCGCGCCTGGCCGCGATCCGCCGATCATCGGCGCAGGCTCACGCCATCCACGAGGCCAACCTCGCCAGCCGAGCCGTGTTGCACGGCGCCGCCACCGACTTCACGCCCGCCAGCGAGCACGTGCACGGCCTCTTCGTGCGCGCCGCCAACAACCAGCGGCTGGTCCAGGAGATCGACCGGACGCGCCTGATCTACTTCAGCCGCCCCATCGCGGCCATGTACGCGGCCGAGGAGATCGAGGAGTCCATCGCCGAGCATGAGGCAGTTGCCCGGGCCATCGACGCTCAGGATCCCTCGGCAGCGGAGGCAGCGATGAGACGGCACATCGAGCACGCCCTCCAGCACGTCATCCAGAAACTGGCCTGGCTCGGCTGACCTCAGAGATGCACGGCCGGCGCGCTGACGATCAGCGCTCACCTTGAGGAGGCGCTGGTGCTGGACGCCCCCACCTCCAGCCGGCTCGGGGGCATCGCCGCGTTCTGCCCCGGGGGTGTCCGTCCCGCCGGCCGCGACGTCCTCACAGACGCTGCAGCCCGGCCACCCGCAGCAGGTCCAGCGCCGTCGCCTCGGGAGTTCCCGGCTCCGCCGAGTACATGAGCACCGTCTGGTCGGTGTCCGGGAGCAGCAGGGTGTCGCAGTCGAGCGTGATCGTTCCGACCTCGGGGTGGTTGACGGACTTGGTCGCGCTGCGCCAGGGCACCGAACGTGCCTCCCGCCAGAGCTGCTCGAAGGGCGGGCTGCCCCGGCGCAGTTCAGCGATCAACCGTCTCAGGTCGGGATCGTCCGGGTAGCGGGCCTGGGCGGCGCGCAGGGTGCCGACCGCGGCGCGCGCCGCAGCCTCGTCCTCGTCCGGATCCGCCCCGGCCTGGCAGCGGCTGCTGCCGAGGAACCGTTGCCAGATGAGATTCCGCTTGCGCTGCGGCCAGGCGGACATGTCGCCCTGAAGCGCCGCGCCCAGCGGGTTCCAGGCCAGCACGTCCCCCTTCGCGGACAGCACGAGCACCGGCAGGTCCGACATCCGGTCCAGCAGGCGTAGCACGCTCGGCCGTACGACCATGGCCACGCGCCCGGCCTGGGGCGGCTGGTGGCCCGCGAGCCGGAAGACGAGGTCGCGGTCGTCGTCGTTCAACCGCAGGGCCTGGGCCAGCGCGGCGACGACCTGCCCCGACGGCCGGGGGCCGCGCCCCTGCTCCAGCCGGACCACGTAATCGACGCTCAGCCCCGCGAGCGTGGCCACTTCCTCGCGGCGCAAGCCCCGCACCTGGCGGCGCGGCCCGGACGGCAGCCCGACGTCCTGCGGTCGCACGCGGTCACGCGCGCGACGCAGCACCTCGGCGAGTTCGGCGCGGTTCACCTCTCCATCGTGCCGCAAAGATCGCACGGCGGGGTGGTACCGCCGGTCCCATGGCTCACCGGTCCTGGCGGGGCAGGGCGGCGCGTACCGATCATCGACTCATGGCAGACGCGAACACGGTGGCACTGGTCACCGGAGCGAACAAGGGGCTGGGCCGCGAGACCGCGCGCCGCCTGGCCGGGAGGAACTGGCGGGTGTTCCTGGCCGCCAGGGATCGGGAACGCGGCATGCGCACGGTGGACGAACTGGCCGGCGAAGGGCTCGAAGTGGAGTTCGTCGAGCTGGACGTGGCCTGCGACGAGTCCGTCGCGGCGGCGGCCGAGGCCGTCGCCGCCCGCGTGGACCGCCTGGACGTCCTGGTCAACAACGCCGGGATCGGCAGCCCGGTGCTGGATCCGGCCGGCACCGGGGTCGACACGGTCCGGCAGGTGTACGAGGTCAATGTGTTCGGCCAGGTGCGGGTGACGCATGCGTTCCTGCCGTTGCTGCGCAGGTCCGCACGGCCTCGCGTCGTCATGGTCTCCAGCGCTCTGGCCTCGCTGGCCCACGCCGCCGACCCCGCCCGACCCGAATCCGGCTTCCTGAACCTGGCCTACGCCTCGTCCAAGACCGCACTCAATATGATCGTTTCCCAGTACGCCCGCGCCCTGGACGGATTCAAGATCAACGCAGCGGACCCGGGCTTCCCCGCCACCGACATGAACCAGCACACCGGCATCCACACCGTCACCGAGGGCACCGACGCGATCATCCGGCTGGCGACCCTGGACGCGGCCGGACCGACCGGCGGGTTCTTCGATCGCGACGGCGCTGTCCCCTGGTAGGAGCAAGAACCATGACCAAGATCCTGACGATCGGCCTCCACCCCCGCGAGCTCGACTACAACCTGCACCCGGGCCTGGACGAGGCGACGCTCACCGCTCGGATCGAGCAGGGCCACAGGGCTCTGCAGGAGGCGGGCTTCGACGCCGAGCTGTGCCTGGTCGACGCCGACCCGGACGCGGCCGAGAAAGCCGTCCGCGAACGACTGTCCCAGGCATCGTTCGGCCTGGCCGGCATCGGAGCCGGCCTGCGCTTTGCGCCCGAGCACACCATCCTCTTCGAACGCTTGATCAACGTGCTGGTGGGGGCCTCACCCGGGATCCGGTTCTTCTTCAACAGCTCGCCCGAGACGACGATCGATGCCATTCGCCGCCACCTGCCCGGACCCTCCTGAGCCGCCCGGCCCCGGTCCCGGGCGGCCGCCCGGGTCCCGCGGTCGGCGCGGCACGTCCACGCCGCAACCACGGCGTCTACGGCGCCCCGATCTCGGGCTCGGCCAGCGCGACCAGCTTGCGTTCGTCAGATCGTCCCAGCACGGGTCGAGCGGGGAGCCCGAGGGAGGCGGCCGGTTCGGGCTCGGCGACCAATATGGGCTCCGGCTGGACGGAGACGTCGACGAGTTCCAGCCGCAATCCCAGGCCTGTCATCCAGTGGTAGGTGAAGGGACGGCCGTACGGGCGAGCGTCGAAGTCCAGCGGCCAGCCCTTCTCGGCGAGACGGGCCGCACAGTCGTCGATCCTGGAGGCCCAGAATCCGCGGTGGTCGCAGCGGGCTCCCCCGCCGGGATCCCAGGGGCTGCCCGCGGGCCCCTCGATCAACTCGGTGTAGAGCGGACCGTACCGGGAGAAGACGATGCGGTAGGCCCAGTCGCCCAGCCGTCCTTCCCGCACCGGCTATCCGTCGCGGTGGCGTGGGACGTGTTCGCGCGCGGGGATTCCTGACGCGCATCAGGCGAGTTCCGTCCAGGCGCGGGCGAGCACCCTCGCCACCCGCACGGGCCCGCCCGTGCCCGGCCGGTAGACGGCGGCCTCGCCCTCCGCCAGTTCGATCCCGTCCAGCGCGCGCGTGTAGTGGCCGTGGACGACGAGCACGTTGTTCCGCCCGGACGCGGGAGCCTGACGCAGCAGCGGCTCCAGGCGGCGGGCGGCCAGCCGGTCGGCGGGCTCGTCCTCCGGCCACAGGCGCTCCAGCTCCGGCGTGGCCGTGGCACGCCCGAAAGCGAGTCTGCCGGTCTCCTTCGTGCGGCAGTAGGGGCTGGTCAGCACGTCCGCGACGGGGATGCCGAGCTCGCGGAACGCCCGGCCGATCGCGTGGGCGTCGGCCCGGCCCGCGTCCGACAGGTTCCGCTGCGTGCCGCAATCGCCGAGATCGACGTCGCCGGCATCGGGGGTGGCATGATCGGTCGCCGCGTGCCGGAAGACGACATGGTGACCACCGTCCCGAAGCGCCTCCAGCAACGCCCGGCCGGTCAGGGCCTCTCCGCCCGGCGTCCCGAAGCTCCCGCCCGGCGTCGGCGTGGCTGTCGCTGACGTGCCACCCGCCGCCGCCCGCGCACCGTCGCGATCCTCCGGCCCGCCGGCGCAACCCGTGGCGCTCCCCACGACCAGCGCGACGATGACGAACCACAGGCGCCGCGGATGAAGAAGATTGCCTTTGCCCATACGCACCTGACCTCCATGATCGGAATCCACAGGGGCAGCATGCCCAGGACACCCGAAAAGCCGGAGAAAGGTCCGCGCCGTGGAGCGGGAAGTCCTGCTCGGCGCGCTGCGCCTGGGTGTGCGGCGGTTTCCGCCGCTGCGCGTGCGGGCCGTCTTCCGGCCGTCCGAGAGGCCTGACCCGGGCGAGCACCACCACCTGCTCGTGCCCCCCGCGGGGCAGGATCCGGCGCGTCGAAAGCCGCCGAGACGTCGAACCGACTCCTGAACGGGGCCGCCGATCGACCATCCGCGCAGCGGGAACCCGCAGACCAGTCTTATCTGGAACGGACAGTCAATTTTACGCTCGCTCGAACCGGCCGGGGAAGGCAAGGCGCCGACCTGCTGGTCGAGCCGGGGGTCCGCCTACTTCGACGCGCCCCGCCCAGGGGTGGTCAGGCCGCCTGCTCCCCGTGTCACGGCCCGTTGCGGGCCGCTGGGGGATGTTCGGGATGCTGGACTCGCCCGTGGGAGTGACTTTCCGAGACACGGGGGGATATGGCCGGGACGGGTCCATGCTCCCGTGGAATTCTTGGTCTCCTACGGGTGGACGATCGGCACCAGGCGTGCGGCTCCGGCGACACCAGTGGTGGCTGAGCTAGGCCACTTCCCCCTGGCCGGTCGGTGGCGGGCCGGCGGGGGTTCGCCGCCCACGCCCTGGCTCGGCTCACAGGAGGAGTACGTCATGACGGCGACCATGCGGGCGATCGTCCAGCACGCCTACGGCGGGCCGGAGGTGCTGCAGCTCGCTGAGGTGTCCCGGCCAGAGCCGGGGGTCACCGAGGTGCTGGTCCGGGTGCATGCCGCCGGGGTCAACCCGATCGACGGCAAGACCCGCGCCGGCGGCGGCTTCGCCCCCCACGTGGGCCGGCCGCCGTTCATCCCCGGCTGGGACCTGTCGGGCGTGGTGGAGCAGATCGGCTACGGCGTGACCCGCTTCCAGCCGGGCGATGAGGTGTACGGCATGCCGAACTTTCCGCACCGTGCCGGCACGTACGCCGAGTTCGTCGCGGTGCGCTCGCGCCAGCTCGCCCGCAAACCCGCGAGCCTGTCGCACGTGCAGGCCGCGGCGCTGCCGCTGGCGGGGCTGACCGCCTGGCAGTCCCTGGTCGACACCGCCCAGGCAGGGCCCGGCATGCGCGTGCTGATCCACGCGGCGGCGGGCGGCGTCGGCCATCTGGCGGTGCAGATCGCCCACGCGCGGGGCGCGTACGTGATCGGCACCGCCCGCGCCGCCAAGCACGACTTCGTGCGTGCGCTGGGAGCCGATGAGGTGATCGACTACACCGCCGTCGCGTTCGAGGACGCCGTCGAGCCGGTGGACGTGGTGCTCGACCTCGTCGGTGGCGAGACCCGCCGCCGCTCGCTGGAGGTGCTGGCCGACGGCGGACTGCTCATCCCGCTGCCGCGCGGGCTGGACGTCTCACAGGAGGCGGCCGAGCGCGGCCTGCGGGTGGCGCCCGTCATCGTCGAGCCCGACTACCGCGGCCTGGAACACCTGGCCGAGCTGGCCGACTCCGGCCAGCTGAAGGTCAGCGTGTCCCGGGAACTGCCGCTGGCACAGGCCGCCCAGGCGCACCGTTACCTCGACGCGGGAGGCGCCACCGGCAAGACCGTCCTCACCGTGATCACCCCGAGCTGACCGCGGCGCTCCGAAACATCGGCCCCCGCCGGAATCTCATCCACGCGACGACCGCGCGCCTGGCCGCCTGCTCAGGCTCCCGCCTTCGCGTCGCCGCCGATGCGGCGCGGACCCGGACGATGAGCGAAACTCCGGCGCGGTCTCGAACCAATGGTCGTGTCGTGGCATCCAACAAGATCACAGCATCGGAAGGGACTCATGTGATCATCTGGCTGAACGGCAGCTTCGGGGCGGGCGACCATGTCACCGTGGATGGGCCTTTCGCCAGACGACCGGGGCTGCCCATGACGCAGGGTGCCCTCGCAGCCGTGAACGTGTCCCAGGCATGGTGATCCGCAAACGCGCCCCACAATCCACGCAGCGCATCGACGTGAGCCGCCTTCCCGAAGACGTCGTGGCGCTGATCGACGCCCTCGAGCCTGGTGAGAGCCTGGTCCTCACGCGTGACGGCGCGTCGATCGCGACGATCTCCAGCACCGTTGACGTGGTCCAAGGTGCCATCGTCGATCGCGACGCGCCGGATGAGGCCACCGATCAAGCACCGGTCGACTACGAGTCCGTGACAGTCGTGGCCACCGCGATGGAGCTGTCGACCGCGGCTCGGGTCGCGCTGTCCACCCAGCTCGGGGCCGACTACGTAGTGCTCGACATGCATGCGGCTCCCGCAACGACCGATGTGCTGCTGGTACCGGCAGGCAGCCCGCAGCTGATCGCGGCGCTCCGGTCGATGTTCCCGAAAGCTCGGGTCGTCGTCACCGAGATCGAGGACCCCGAGCTCGGAGTCCAGTACCACGGCCCGGTCCGACGGCTGCTCGACGCCGGCGCTGACGCGTACCTGCCTCCGGCGACCATCCCCCACCTGGCCAGGCAGCTTGACTACACCCTGAATCCAGGGCGCGAGATCGCCGGCGGGGCCGCGACACCACTGCAGATCGCATCGACCGTGGAGCCGGCAGATCCGGACGACGAATGACCCCGCGCCTCTTCCCTGGACCGTCGGCCGGCAGATCATCGTGGCCACGGGAGCTCCGGGCCATCGCGGGCGGGTACGGTCAAGCGGGCCCGTCACCGGAGGCGAACCTTCAGCACTGCTTCGACAGTGACATGGGCTTGCTTCGCCACGGAGAACCATCTTGGAGATCGCGCGACGGGAAGGGGGTGCTGCGGTCCCGCGGGTATCGCACCCTGGTGCGGTGGACGACGTGGCGGAACTGCTGGACCGGATCTGGCGGACGGATGCGGCCGGCATGCTCGGCGCGCTCAGCCGGCGGCTGGGCGACTTCGACCGGGCCGAGGAGGCGCTGGCGGACGCGCTGGCCGAGGCGCTCAAGCGCTGGCCCGGCGAGGGTCTGCCGGAGAGCCCCACCGGTTGGCTGGTCACCACGGGCTGGCGCAAGGCGCTGGACCGGCTGCGCCGCGACGCCGTCGGCCGCAGGAAGGCGGCACAGTTGGCCGCGGAACCGCCGCCGGAACCGGGCGTGGACGATCGGCTGGCCATGGTTTTCGCGTGCTGCCATCCGGACCTCGCCGAGCCGGCCCGGGTCGCGCTGACGCTGTACGCCGCCGGCGGCCTGAGCACGGCCGAGATCGCCGCCGCGTTCCTGGTGCCGCTGCCGACGATGGCGCAGCGGCTTTCCCGGGCCAAGCGCCAGCTGCGGGAGCGCTGCATCCGGTTCGAGGTGCCACAGCCGCATGAGTACGCCGACCGGCTGCCGGCCGTGCTCGCGGTGATCTACCTGGTGTTCAACGAGGGGTATCTGTCCAGTGGCCGGTCCCTCCAGCGACGCGAGCTGGCCCGCGAGGGGGTCGAGCTGGCGCGCCAGCTCGACGTGCTGCTGCCCCGCGAGCCGGAGGCCGCCGGCCTGGCCGCCTTGCTGGAGCTGCACCACGCCCGCGCCGCCGCGCGGTTCGACTCGTGGGGCCGCATCGTGCTGCTCGAACAGCAGGACCGGAGGCTGTGGGACAAGGCGGCCATCGAACAGGCGGCGCTGCGGCTGCGGGCGGCGGTGCGCCAGGGCCGGCCCGGGCCGTACCAGCTGCAGGCCGGCATCGCCGCGCTACACGCCCTGGCCACCTCGTACGAGGCCGTCAACTGGGCCGACGTGCGGGCGCTGTACGACCGGTTGTACGCGTTGGACCCGTCGCCGGTGGTGCTGCTGAACCGGGCAGTGGCCACGCGGTTCGCGATGGGCCCGGCCCCGGCGCTGGACGAGGTCGACGCGCTCGGGGACCGGCTTGCCGGTTACCACCTGTGGCACGCCGCCCGGGCCGACCTGTTGGGCACGCTCGACCGGCCGGCCGAGGCGCTGACGGCGGCGGAGCGGGCGCTGGAACTGGCGACGAACCCGGCCGAACGGGAGCTGATGTCGCGTCGGGTGGGCGAGCTGAGGCGCCGGCTGTGAGACCGGCGCCCAGCCTCACCGCTATTCGCGGCTCATCACCGGACGAACCTCCAGCGCGCTCATCCCGGCGGCGAGGGGCCAGGTGGCGGCGATCCGCGTGGCCTCGTCAATGTCGTCGCACTCCAGCATGACGATCGCGCCGATGACCTCCTTGAGCTCCAGGTACGGTCCGTCGGTGATCACCGGCTGCCCGCTCGCGCCGGCGCGCACTGTCTTCGCCGTGTCCCGGGGCTGTAGCTCGGCGCCGCCGTCGGCGATCTTGCCGGTCGGCTGCCACCGCTCGAACCACTCGTAGACCTGCTTCATCACGTCCTGCTCGTCGGCCGGGGACAGCGCGGTCCACTCGCGGTCGTCGCCGACGATCAGCATCGCGTACTTCATCGTCACTCCTCGTGGTTGGAAGGGCTCTGTCGTCCGTGTGACGAACGGCCGGCACCGGTCCTCGACAGGTCCCGCCGAATTTCCTGCCGGACTTTCGGCGGCCAACGGCTCCAGGGTCGCATCCGCGACGACCGTCCCGAAGACACCCGGTCCAAGACGCGCCACGAGCGGCCGGCCGGCGCTTACAGCTCGCTGGTGTTCCTGGTCGGTGGCGTGTGGTGAGCGGGCTGCCGGTGCGGCGTCGGCGCGCTCGCGCTCGTACGGCGCCGGTGGTGGTCTCGCGGATCAGGCAGGCGCTGTGGCCTCTCGAATGGTCTGTCGAGTACTGGCATCGCCGACCTGCGGTTCGCCGTCCGTGACTGGGATGGTCACTGGTCTGGCCGGGCAGTTCTTGTCCGAGGTGGCGGATTCGAGGGAACGGGACGCCGGCCTGCCAGCCACATCGTGAGTTCCTCCACAAGAGTGCCGGTGAGTGTCTCGAAGCGCGGTGTCCGGCGTTCGGGATCGGGCTGGCCGGCCATCCGGCGTTGCGCGCCGCGCCAGGACCGCGAGTGCATCCACGGTGGCTTGAAACTCATCATCTCTTCGTGGATCTCGTTCATGAGCTGGAACAAGCGCTGCTCGAACCCCTCATCCACCGCCGCGATCGTCGCTATGTTGACCGCGCAACTGTTGAAGAAGGCCACGCGCGCCTCGTCCAGCTGGAGCAGCCATTCCCGCCGGTCACGCCGTTCTGGCGAACGGCTCAGCCGCATGACAGCACGCATCAGCGCCTCGGTATCACGAATCAGCGTTCGAGCGGCGTTCCTGGCATCGATGATCAGCGCCTGTCTGTGCGCCTGCCGCCCCGTGCCGGCGACGACCGCCCAAGCGGTGAGAGCCGCCACGATGCCGCCGATGACAGCGCTGATTCCGCCCTGCAGAAGGTTCGCCCACCAGTCCATGGAGTGTGATCTACCGGCAAACTCCGGCCCACGCCAGCGGAGAAGGGCCATCAGCCATTCCCGGCGCAGTCGACGTCGTCTGCCACACCAGGTGAGCACTCGCCGCGTTCCCGCGCGGTCACGAGCGCATCTGCACCCTCATGGCGCCGCTGACGCACTCGGTGTAGGTGTTGGGGCCGGTCGGGCGCTCGCTGCAGGTCCAGTCCTTGCCGTCCACATAGACCGTGACCGGTCTCCCGCCGGCCCCTGCCCAGGCGTTGGCCACGTTCTGCGCGGTGGCGCACAGTTCGGGATGGGGCTCTCCGTCCAGGCTGGCCACCGCGAAGACGTCACCGCCCGGCCCGGGCCCGCAGTCGATCGCATCCGCGGGCAGCGGTTCGGACAGCCCGGCACCGATGGACTGCGAGGCGGCCGGGGCGATCGAGGCGTGAGCGGCGGGTCGTGCCGGCGCGTCGGCGACGGCCGGCGTCGAGGGACTGCCGGCGGCGAATGCGGCCACGGCCAGCAGCGCGACAGAGGTACGGATCGTCATCGTGCCCATGCGAGGACTCCTCCGAATGGTCCGGACACCTCCCGACCTCTCCACCATGACCCGGCAGGCGGCGATGGTGCGTCATGGCCGGACGACGATTGTCCAAGCTTGGGTACGGTTCGCACCGGCAACGGCGATCCAAACCCGCCACCCTTGCCCACTATCGTCGGCACGCTGTCGTCCGCCTGGCGGGCGCGGCCCCGCGGCATGGAACGGGGAACGACGTAGCGGGCCGGCGATGCGACCCAACGCGCAGCGCATGGGCAGGCGTTGATCGGGTAGGTCGCGCGCTATGGCCGATGCGGAGGGATATCAGGGTGGGTTGCTCGCTGGTCGTTACCGGCTGCAGGCCGAGCTCGGCCGGGGCGGGATGGGCCGGGTCTGGCGCGGTTACGACGAGTTGCTGGATCGCCCGGTCGCGGTCAAGGAGGTCACCTTGGACCAGCGGCCGCCGTGCGAACGCGAGGTGCTGCTGGGCCGCACGATGAGCGAGGCCCGTCTGGCCGCCCGGCTGTCCCATCCGCACATCGCCACCGTCTACGACGTGGTCGTGGCCGACGGACGGCCGTGGATCGTCCTGCAGTTGGTCTGCGCCCCCACCCTGGCCGACGTGCTGGCCGCACGGGGACCCCTGGCGCCGACCGCGGTGGCCAGGATCGGCCTGCAGGTGCTGGAGGCGCTGCAGGTGGCGCACGCCGCCGGCATCGTGCACCGCGACGTCAAGCCCGCCAACGTCCTGCTGGACGGCGACCATGCGGTACTGACCGATTTCGGTCTGGCCACCAGCCGGCAGCAGCCGGAGGGCCACACCCAAGCGGGCCTGGTGGTCGGTACTCCCGCCTACATCGCCCCCGAACGGGCCCGCGGCGCGGCACCGAGCCCGCCCAGTGACCTGTGGTCGCTGGGCGTCATGCTGTACACCGCGGTCGAGGGCCGCTGCCCCTTCGAGCAAGGCAGCGCCCTGGCCACCCTCAGCGCCGTCCTCACCGCCGAGCCGGCCCCGTTCGACCTCGCCGGCCCGCTGGCGCCCCTCATCACCGGCCTGCTGGACAAGGACCCGGACCGCCGCACCGGCATCGACGACGCCCGCCGGCACCTGCACCGCATCAGCTCCCCTTCCCTCGATCGAATGCCGGTCACCGGCGCCATGGCTGCGGTGACAGCGCCGATGGATACGGCCGTGCCCGCCCCGGCGCCGCCGCCGTCCCGCCCCGCCGGCTCCGCTCCCGCGGGAAGCCTCACGTCGTCTCCCGCCCGCAAGGCTCCCTCCCGGATGCGGCCGGCCGCTGATCCGGCCGGGCGCCGGCCGTGGACCACGCACCTCCGGCCCGCAGCGGCGGCGACCGTCCTGGTCGCCGCCGTGCTGGTAGCCACCTCCTGGCCGAGCCGGCCTGCCGGCGGGCCCGCCGCGGAGCGGCGGATACCCGCCGCCACCATGCCCACCGAGTCGGCCCCGCCGCCATCGACCGCGCGCCTGCAGGCGCGGCCCGCGGCCATCAACCGCGGCACGCCGACCGCCCGGCACCGGGCCGAACCGCCCGCGCCGTCCGCAGTGGCCTCCGTGCCGCCGGGCCAGGCCAAGAAGGCCGGCAAGAAGGGCGCGGTCGGACTCGGGCACAAGCTGCGCTCGCCCGGCAAGGGCGGCGGCAAAGGGCGCAAGTGATCAGAATGCGGGTGCGGTTCGCGGGAGGGTTGCGCGAGCCTGGGGGCGGCGGGGGCCTTGGTACGGTGCGCTCTGGCACTGGCCACCCGTCCTCGTCGCTTCGCCGCACGCCGGCTGCTCGAGGTGCGACGGCCGGGGGCGGGGCTGCGGCGAGGCCGTCTTTCGCCTGCCCGTCTGTCGGGGCCGTTCGCTACGGTCCCGGCATGAGGATGATCGCCATCGAAGATCATTGGCCCGAGTACGGAACCATCGTCGTCCGGGACACCTCGGGTGTGGACCCGGCGTTCAGGCAGGTGCCGGATCTCGCCCTGCTGGGCGAGCACGACCTGCACGCGCAACCCGGCGGTACGATCGCCCGAGCAGGCGACGGATGGTTACAGGCGTCATCCCGCGACGCCCGCCATGACGTACGTCTGGAAGCCCATCCCACTCCCCCGCCCCTCGACGACGGCTGGCACGACATCGTCGAGAGCCCCTACCACAGCGCCACCGGCTCGGTGATGCTGACCACAGTGCTGCACAGTGAGAGCTACGGCGACAGGCCGCTCGATCTCGGTCCGCCCGGGTTCTACCGGGTGCGTGTCTGTTGCCGCAGGACGGCGCCGGAGGTGCCCGGCTTCGAGGCCGCCGCCGGCGATCTGTGGCGGATGCAGTTCTGGGCGACGCCGGCACCGCCGTGCCCTCCCCGATGGCTGGCGCGCAGCCGCCCCGCCGTACGACCGGGAAACACCGGATGGCGAGCCGTGCTCGGGATCGCGTGCGAGGAGGTGCTGCACGCCCTGCGCGTGGCCGCGGCCGACGGCGCGGTCGGCGCGGAACGGATCGCCGCCGCCTATCAGCCGTGGTCCAGCATGTCAGGTGGCTGGAACGCGCCCCTTGCCGACGACCTGTCGCCGTTCGCGGCCCAGTTGGGCGTGCCCTCTCCGGCCACCCGCCGGGACCTGCTCCCGCTGCTGGCCGCCGCCGGTCTGATAGTGGCCCATTCCACCGGCCGGGAGACGCGTTACCGCCCGGTCGCGGAGCCGCCCTCTGCCGAGACGGTGCTGCGCCTTCCCGATGAACAGGTGGCCGCCATCCGGCGCCAGGACGCCTTCGCCCGCTACACCTCGTTCGCCGCCGACCTGGCCGCCGTCGCGGTGTGGAGCCCGGACCAGACCGTCTCGGCGACGCCGGCCGAGCTGGCTGACCGGTTGCTGGCCACCCCGGAGGAGATTCGCGACACCCTGCGCTACGGCGCCGAGCGCGGGCTGCTCCGCACGTCCGGCGAGACCGTCTACACCGCGCTGCCGCGACCGCCCGAGCCGCCCCAGCCGGGCCGCCGGGCTCGCAGGCAGGTTTGAAGGACGGTACGACCCTTCTCCGAATGCCTGGCCCGCCTGGTAAAGCCCCGGGTTCCGGCGCGCCCGGACGTAGCGGCGCAATGGCATAGGAGCCGCCGCCGACCCGACACCTCCATGCGCGAGGCACCGGCCCCAGGCGACAGCCGCCCGGCCTTCACCTGCGGCAGAACCTGCTCCAGCGATCAACGGCGCGCCGGCCCAGGACTGGCTGGCCGCGCCGTGGCCGGTCCGGCAGGACACGCTCCTGAGCGCGTACGGCAAGCGGTTGTGCCCCGGGCGCGAAGTCAGGGCGCACAGAAGCAGTTGTCCTTTGCCGGCCACGTGCACGCTTTCTCGATGCCGAACCCGCAGCGCAGGTGACGCCGGTCCCGAACGGAAATCCTGTCCCCGCCCTTGCGGCGGAACAACCATGCGCGGGTCCGTTCCTCTCCCCGGGACAAGGACCGAGGCCACCGTGTGACGCGCGGGCCGTCGGAGCGCTGTCCGCCGTGTTGGTCCGGCTCGTCGGTGAGCCCACGGTGGCGGGCGAGGCGCGGAAGGCGGCGCGTGAACTCCGCCCTGTCGCTGAAATCCCATTCCTGGCCATCGGGCTCAGCGAGAAAGGTAAGGAAGGGGAATTTGCTGTCGATCCCCCGCGCCCGGACGGCTTCCCCCACGTGGGCCGTTTCCACACCTGTGACTCGCCGGTACGCGCTGGAGGCCACGTACGAGAGCAACTCGAACTTCGGATAATCCTCGTCCGGCCATACCTGACGCCGGATCTGCGTCACCCGCCCGAGCCGGAACCTGCCATCCCTGGATGGCGAGGTCCGCTCGTGGGAGAAGTTCCGCGACAGCTCGAAGAGCCGCTGAATTTCCGGAAGCTCCACAATCCGATCAGGAACGCCGGCGACCTTGTCGAAGGAATCGCGGCCGAGGCTGATCAGCCAATCCACGAAATACTCGAAGCCATCGGACGACCCGAAGCCGGTGATGGTCCAGCACGCCGCGTACATGTCCCAGGAGCAGGCCCGGTTGGCGCAGATCGTGAACCAGGCCTCGAAGTCCACGATCTCCTCGGCCGGCAGGCGTGAAAGGTGATGCGCAAGCCAGTCCAGTCGCTCCCGCCGGTTGCCGGTCTCCTGGGCGGAGCGCTCCACAAGTTCCCAGAAACCGTCGATTTCCATGAGCTTGATCATGGCATTCGGTGAACCTGGATAGACGGCGAATTCGTACGGACCGCAGTTCAGCGCGGTGACGGGATGGGCCGGCGGCCAGGAAAGGAGCCGGGCTCCCGCAACGGGGGCTTTCGGCCCCACTTCCGGATGGCTACGATCGGGCACCGATCACCTGTGTGGAGATCTTTCGTCTTGGGTTCACCGACCGGCGAGGAGAGTGTCCTGCACGTGGCTGGATGGGGCAGGGGCAGGCAGCGCCGGACGAAGGCCCTGAACGATGAGAGCGAGCCGGCGGAGTCGATCACCGACGGGCCGCGACGACCGGCCGGCGCCCGCCGGCTGCGGTTGCGTACCGTGCTGATCATCATGGTGATCGTGCCGAGCGTGACGTTCACCCCGCTGCTGGCGTCCGGCATGTCACAGCTGTTCACGCAATGGCGGGCGGAGAAGGCCCAGATGGATCTGGCCACCGCGACGGCCGGCAGGCCCGCGGCCGACCTGTTCTTCGCCCTTGATCAGGAGCGCCGGCTCACCGCGAAGGTGCAGGCCGACCCTGGGAGCGCCGCCCGTGAGAGGCTCGCCGAGCAGCGCGCGGCGACCGACCAGGCCGTGCGCGCCTTCCGCCCCCTGGCGACCCTGAACGTCGCCGACGCGCAGGACGGGCTCGCCGACGCCGTCTCCCGTACCGAACGCAACCTCGGCCTCCTCGACCAGCAGCGCCGGGCGGTGGACGCGGGCTGGTCCAGCGGCCGGGAGGCGTTCGACTACTACAGCGGCGTCATCGAGTCGGACCTCAGCGTGCTGACCGTCCTCAGCAACACCGACGAGGGCCAGGTGAACACCGAGGCGCAGACGCTGGTCGACCTCTTCTGGACCATCGACATGGTCGGCCGCGAAGACGCCATTCTGGCTCGCGGCTGGGAGACCGGGCGGCTGACGAGGACCGAGTACGGCCTCGCCGCCGAGGCCATCGGCACCAGGAACCACCTCATGCACGCCCGCGTGCTGCCCGCCCTCGCGGGCGAGGAGACCCGGTACGCGAAGCTCACCGACGGCCGGGCGTGGCAGACCATGACCGCCGTGGAAGGGCGGCTGACGCTCGCCGCGGGCAGTTCCGAGGGCGATCAGGTGCGGCTCCGCGACGACGACGCCGCGTGGCGCTCGGCGATGGAGGCGCTCACCGCGCAACTGCGCGAACTTCTCGGCCTGCGCTTCGAGCATGTCAGCAGGATCGGCTACGGGCACGCCGACATGATCTTCACGGTCTTCGTCAGCATCTCCAGCGTGGGCCTGCTCGCTCTGGGCCTGGTGGTCTTCACCAGCTGGCGCCTGACCGCCGTTCTCCGGCGGCGCATCCTGCATCTGCGCCACGACGCCCACGAACTCCAGGAGCGGCTGCCCGACGTGGTCGCCCGGCTGGAGCGCGGCGAGGACGTCGACGTGGACGCGGAAGTACGCATGATCGAGCCCACCGGCGACGAACTCGGCGAGCTCGGCCAGGCCCTCAACATGGCCCGCCGCAGCGCCGTCCGCACCGCCGTGCGGCAGGCCGACCAGCACCGCGGCTTCCAGCGCATGCTCCAGCGCATCGCGCGCCGTACCCAGATCCTGATCGGCCTGCAGCTGAAGAAGCTGGACGAGCTGGAGCGCAGGCACGAGAACCCCGAGGTGCTGGAGGGCCTGTTCGACCTGGACCACCTCACCGCCCGGCTGCGCCGCTACGAGGAGAACCTGGTGATCCTCGGCGGCGGGCAGCCGCAGCGCCGCTGGCGCAGGCCCGTACCGCTGCTCGACATCCTGCGCGCGGCCCAGAGCGAGGTCCAGGACTACCGCCGGATCTCGATCGACGTCGAGGACGAGCCCTGGATGGCCGAGCGCGCGGTGGGACCGCTGATCCACGTCCTGGCGGAGCTGATGGAGAACGCCACCACCTTCTCCAAGCCGCTGACCCCGGTCGAGGTGCGGGCCGCACCGGTCAGCCGGGGCGTCGCCGTGGAGATCGAGGACCGCGGCCTGGGCATGGAACCCGAGCAGTACGAGGCCGTCAACGCCCTGCTGCAGGCACCGCCGCAGCTGGACGTGATGACCCACGCCGACGACGTGCGTCTGGGCCTGTACGTGGTCGCCCGGCTGTCTGCGAGCCTGGGCCTGCAGGTGGAACTGCGCTCGTCGGCGTTCGGCGGCACCCGGGTCATCGTGCTCCTCCCCGAAGCGCTGGTGGTGGACCGCCCGCCCGCCGAGCCCGGCCCCGCCACCCTCCCTGAGGAGGTCCCCCAGGAGGCGGCCGCCGCTCGGCCCCGTCCGCCGCACGAGGACGGCGCCTTGCCGGCCCGCACCAGAGGACGCGCGATGGCTTCCGTCACCGCACCCGCGGGGCCGCCGGATCGGGCCGGGGCACCGGCCTCGTCCGGTCCCCGGCCGCTGCCCCGGCGGGTGCGCCAGGCCAGCCTGGCCGAGGAGCTCAAGGTCCCGGCGGACCCGAATGACCGCGGCGACCAGGAGAGCTGGGCCGTCCGCGAGCAGCCCAGCCGATCCAGCGCCATGATCGGCGCCTTCCAACGGCAGTCCCGCAGGCGCCGCACCGGTGACGACGCCCAGACCGGGCCGAGCGGATCGGCCGAACCCCCTTCCCCGACGACGGAAGATCGATGATGACGCAGCGCACCACCGCCACCAACACGGACCTGGACTGGCTGCTCGACGGCCTGGTCAGCCAGGTCGCGGGCACCCGGCACGCCATCGTGCTGTCCGACGACGGCCTGGTGATCAGCCGGTCGCGGACCATCGAACGCGCGAACGCCGAACGCCTGGCCGCGATCGCCACCGGCCAGCAGAGCCTGGCTCGCGGCGCCGGGCAGCTCTTCGGCGGCGGGCCGGTCCACCAGGTCATCATCGAGATGGCCGAGCTGTGGCTCTTCATCACTGCCGCGGGCCGGGGCACCCACCTGGCCGTGGTCGCCTCCCAGGAGGTCGACGCCGAGCTCATGAGCGTCGCGATGCACACCCTGATCCAGCAGGTCGGACAGAACCTGGGCACTGACGCGCGCCCCCCGCAGGGCCGTGACGTCGGAGGACACGGATGAATCACTGGACGGAGGGGCTTGCCGACGATGACGCCGACCAGCCCCTTGTCCGTCCCTACACGATCACCGGCGGACGAACCGCTCCCGAGCGGGACGACCTGACATTGATCACCGTGATGACGGCGGTGTCCGGGGTCCCCGCGGAGAGGGGACGCGGCCAGCGGGGGCTGCAGCCGGAGCACCGCACCATCGTCGCGTTGTGCCGGCGGCCCCTGGCGGTGGCCGAGATCGCCGCCGCGCTGAACCTGCCGGTGTCGGTGGCCAAGATCCTCATCGGTGACCTGATCGAGTCGGGCCGGCTGCGAGCCCGGCCACCGCTGGCTTTCGCGCAGGCAGGCGGTCTCCCCGATATGGCGATACTTGAGGCGGTGCGGGATGGGTTACGGGAACTCTGACCACGGGGACGACGCTCCCCTGGCCGTGAAGATCCTGATCGCCGGTGGGTTCGGCGTCGGGAAGACGACCCTGGTCGGCGCGGTGAGCGAGGTCGCCCCCCTGCGTACCGAGGAGTATCTGACCCATGCCAGCGTCGGCGTCGATGATCTGGACGGGGTGAGCGGCAAGTCCACCACCACCGTCGCGCTGGACTTCGGCCGGATCACCATCAACAGCCGGCTCGTGCTCTATCTGTTCGGCACCCCCGGGCAGGAACGCTTCTGGTTCATGTGGAACGACCTCGTCAACGGGGCGCTGGGCGCGATCGTCCTGGTGGACACCCGCCGGCTGGAGGTGAGCTTCGCCTCCATCGACTTCTTCGAGAGCCGCGGTGTCCCCTTCGTCGTCGGCGTCAACTGCTTCCACGGCGTCCGGGACCGTACGCGGGAGGAGATCCGCACGGCGCTCGATCTCGATCCGCAGGTGCCCCTGGTGCTCTGTGACGCCCGCGACCGCGGGGAGGGGCGCGATGTGCTGCTGGCGCTGATCGACCAGCTGATGGCCGTCCAGCCCCGCGCCACACCGCACCCCGTGACCTGACCGGACGCGGTCACCGGCCGGCGGTCGAGGTGTTCAGGCGCGGCCGTTGGCCGCGCACCACCCTGCCCAGGTGGTGGCGCCCTTGCCGAGCTGCTTGGTGTGGAAGGACGTCCAGGAGTTCTCGCTCGGCCCCGGAGCGCTGGGAGCGGCCTTGTACAGCGGGTGGTTCGCCTCGACCTCGGCCCGCAGCCACGGCTCGATCTGGCCGTAGGAGCCCAGCGACCAGCTGCGGGCGTGGTAGGTGAGCTGGCCGCGCACGTCGGTCTCGGCCAGGCACATGAACGGCGCCCACGGGCTGGTCCGCGCCCAGCCGATCTTCGTCTTCATCGCGCCGGTCGGGACGCCGGATCCGGTACGGGCCACCACCTCGCGCCCGTCGACGGAGAAGTCGAACATCTCCTGCGCGGCGTACACGCCGCCGACGAGGCCGAACCGCTCGCCGAGCGTGGTGGCGAAGTTCGCGCGTACGCCGATGTCGCTCGTCCACACCGTCTCGTCGTGCAGCTGCTGCAGCGGCGGGCCCGCGTAGGAGGAGGTGATCGTGAACGGGCCGAAGTTGACCATGTCGTTGTTGATGGGGACGACCGGGTAGGTCTTGCCGTCGATCGGGTTCTTCCATTCGCGCAGGACGCGCTGCGGATCCGCCGGGTCGGTGTAGAAGACGATCTCCCGGGAGAGCTGGTAGAGCTGGTTGGTGTCAGGGACCCGGTAGAGCCGCCGGATGTTGTAGCCCTCGATGTTGAACAGTTTCTGGCCGTGCCGCATCGCCGGGTCCAGGCTGTTGCCCTCGATGTTCGCGTACACCGATCCGGAGATCCGGAACACCATGTCCTTTCCGTCCGGACGTCCGAACGTCTGTAAGGACAGTTTCCCGCTCTTGTCGGTGACCGTCGCGTAAACCGGTCCGGGATGTGTGGAGCCGGCGGGTACGTCGTGCGCCGCCGCACCCGTAGTGCCGGAGCTGAGGAGTATGGCGATCGGGACCAGCAGCCCCTTGATGCCTTTTCTGATCACGTTCGGCCTTTCGTGCCGCGAAGGAAGCGAACAGCGCCATATTGTGATCATGTCCCGCGAAGGCTTGTCCAGCCCGGCGATCAGCGGGCCGCCATCGGGCCCCGGGCACCCGGCATGCGGGAGAAGGACACCGTGGCCGGGTGTTCCCGGTGACTAGTGGCGGTGGTCGGTGACGGCGGCGAGCGCGTCCCCGCTGGAGTGTTCCAGAGCGGTGAGGTGGGCGCGGATGGTGTCGACGTTCGCCTCTTCGTCCTCGGTCTGCTGGTTGCCCAACGTGGTGAGGATCTCCAGGGCCAGCCGCCAATGCCGGCGTGCCTCTTCGTGCCGGCCCAGCGTGTGGCAGGCGTGGGCGACCCCGTCGTGGGCACGGGCCTCGTCGTCCGGCTGGTTGAGGTCCGTCGCCAGCGCGAGCGCCCGCTGGTGGTGGTCGAGCGACTCCGCCGGCCGTCCGGCGGCGCGCCACAGCCGTCCCAGCCCCTGGACGGCTTCGAACTGCCAGTTGGGGCTGCCGATCTCCGTGGCGATGTCGAGCACCTGTTGGTAGGTGCTGGCGGCCGCCGGCAGGCGACCGCGCAAGCGATGGATGTCGCCGAGGCTGCTCAGCGTGTCCAGCTCGCCGGTACGGTGCCCGGTCGCGCGGGCGATGGGCAGGGCGCGCGCGAAGTTGTCCGCCGCCTCCTCCAGACGGCCGAGGGCGCGGAGGACGTGACCCAGGCCGCTCAGCGACTTGAGTTCGCCGGTGCGGTGCCCGAGCGCTCTGGCGATGTCCAGCGCCTGAGCGAAGTCGTCGGCGCTCCGCTCGTGCAGGCCCAGCATGCGGTGGACGTCACCGAGGCCGGTCAGGGAGTCGAGCTCGCCGGTGCGGTTGCCGATGGCGTGTGCGATGGCCAGAGCGCGCTCGAACACCTCGGCCGCTTGCTGGTACCGGCCCCGCCGCCGGTGGGTCCAGCCCAGGCCGTTGAGCGCGCCGAGCTCGCCCCGGCGATCGCTGGTCTCCTGAGCGATGTCCAGAGCCTGCCCGAGGTGGGCGGCGGCCTGTCCGTGCAGTCCCCGGGCCGAGCTGATCTCGCCGAGGCCGAGCAGCGCCTCGATCTCGCCGGAGCGGTTGCCCGTCACGCGGGCGGCCGTCAGCGCGCGATGGAGGATGGCCTCGGCCTCGATGTAGCGGCCGCGGGTGCGCAGGCACCGGTGCAGGGCGGCGGACAGTTGCACGGCACGGTCGCCGAACCCGTGGTCGGCGGCGTGTGCTGCGACGGCGACCAGGTTGGCCAGCTCCGCGTCCAGCCAGGTGGACGCCTGCGCCGCCGAACGCATGGCCGGAGCGGCGACCCGGGCGGCACGGACGGCCGGGCGCTTGTCCGCCTCGTACGGGTAGAGCGTGTCCACCGCTGCCGTCACGGCCGTGCCGTAGTAGTCGAGCAGCCGGCCGGTCGCCGCCCCGCTCTCGACGCCGTCGTGGCCGGCCGCCACGGCGGCGTGCTCGCGGACGAGGTCGTGGAAGCGGTACCGGCCGGCGACGGGCTCTTGCAAGAGGTGGACGTCGAGTAACTGGTCGAGCAGTTGCCTGGCCGCCGGGACGGGAGCGCCGAGCAGCGCGGCGGCCGTGTGGACGTCGAAATCCTTCCCGGGATGCGTGCCCATCAGCCGGTAGGCGCGCTGCTGGCCGGGGGTGAGCTCGCGGTAGGACAGATCGAGGGCGGCGGTGAGGCTTCGTTCTCCCGCCTGGAGCTCGTCGAGCCGCGGTTCGTGCTCGTCCATCCGTTCGAGCAGGTCCTCGACGTTCCAGGAGGGGTGGGACCGCAGGCGGGCGCCCGCGATGTAGATGGCCAGCGGCAGCATGGCACAGCGCTGAACGGTCTGGTGGAGCAGATCGGTCGGTGTCCGCACAAGGCGGTTGTGCCCGGCCGCATGGACGAACATCGCGAGAGCGTCAGTGGACGAGGGGATGTCGAGGCTGACGGTGTGGGTGCGCTCGAGGCCCGTCAGACGGCCACGGCTGGTGATGATGACCATGCACCCGCCGGCCCCGGGTAACAACGGGCGCACCTGTCGTTCGCTCACCGCGTTGTCGAGCACGATCAGTGCCCGGCGGTCGGCGAGCACGCTGCGGTAGAGCGCCGAACGTTCGTCGAGCTCGGGCGGTATCCGCTCGCCGGCCAGGCCGAGGCCGCGCAGGAGCTGGTCGAGCGCGTCGCCGGCGTCGACCGGTGCCCGTCCTTGCGTGTAGCCGTACAGGTCGACGAACAGGGTTCCGTCGGGGAAGTGGGGCGTCAGCCGGTGAGCGGCGTGGATGGCGAACGTGGTCTTGCCGATCCCGGCCATCCCGTCGACGGCGATGATCTTCACCGGCGGGCCGTGGCCGCTGTCGGGATCGACGCTGTGCTGCTGATGGGAGTGGACGTTCTCCAGATCGGCGAGCTCCTGCTCCCTGCCGATGAACACGGCGACGTTGGCCGGCAACTGGCGCGGCACCGGCACTTCCGTCCCTGTCCGCCGAGGCAGGGCGGCCGATGTGGCGGTGACCAGAGCCTCCCGCTCAGCGGCGCTGAGCCCGAGAGCGTCCGCCAGGAGCTGCAACGAGGCGCCACGGGGCCGGACCTGGATGCCTCGCTCGAGCCGCCGAACGGTGCGGACGCTGAGGCCGGCCTGGGCGGCCAGCTGCTCCTGGGTCAGCAGTGCCCGCTCCCGCCAGCCACGCAGCAACGTGCCCCGAATGATCTCCGCTTGCTGGGATCCTCCGCCGACACCGTGTGCACCTGACGACTTGTCCACTCGACCTCCGGCGTCCGAACAGCGATGACATGCCTGTGCGCGCTTGCTGGTGGCCTTGCCGGCTCGGACCAGACAATACATGAGCATGTCATCGCGGCGCCGGGTCCGCCGCCGGCGAGGTCTTCGCGATGCGGGGCGCTGCCGCAGGTCAGCGCCCTGTGTTCAGCGCCCTCTGTTCAGCGCCCTCTGTTCAGCGCCCTCTGTTCAGCGCCCTCTGTTCAGCGCCCTCTGTTCAGCGCGAGCGTCAGCCCCGCACGCAACTCGTCATGCGGAGCTCGCTCCCGGCATCTTCAGCACTTTTCTAGGTCCAGACCCGCGGGCTTTCCAGGGATCCGATCTTCGCATTGCTGCTGTTGAATACCGTGATCCTCGAGATATACGTCCATGGTGTGTTGGAGTCCCGGTAGAGGACGATATCGGAATGCACCCTGTTACAGGGCTGATGCGACGACAGGTTGGCCACCCGGCCGCCGGTGACCGGCGCAAGCCGGTCCCACTCGATGAGATAGACGATGTAATAGGAGCAGCCGGCCGGTAATCCCGCGGTGTAGGAGTCGGCTCGGAAATAGCCGCCCGACACGGATATGCAGGGGTAGGTGTTCTTGAAGCCGTTGGAGTCGTACGCCGCCCGGCAGCCGCCGCCTTCCAGTGCCCCGGCCGATCCTGCGCCTTGCGCGGACCGGGCCAGGCCTGGTGTGGCGAGAAGGAGTATCAGGCTGAAGCAGGTTGCGAGGACGGCTGTCATTCGTCTCATGGTTTCCCCCTGTGAACGGAACGCTCCCGGCCGATGGCACCCGCCCCGTGTACGTGCGGATGTCGCTTCCGATTCGGTCGCGGGCATCGCCGATTACGGCATGCCCGGCAATCACCGAACCGTTCCAGAAGCTTGACACCTCTGGAGCGTGCGGGTTTGCCGCTGTGCGTCCACTTCCTTGACCTCCGGCGCCATGAGATCGAGGATGAGCACATGCCTGGCGGGGCCTGGTCCAGGGGATGTCTGCGGGGGCGACAGGTGGCTTTGACGGTGGTTCGGCTCGACGACGTCCCTGTCAAGGACAGGTTCGCTTTCTGGTGGCAGGCGGTCGCCGAGTCGGTGGTATCGGTGGACGCTTTCAGCGAACATGTCGACGACTTCTGGGCGGAGATGCGTACCGTCGACCTGGGTGCGCTGCGGCTGTCGAGGGTCAGATGTTCCGGTTTCGAGGCGCGCAGAAATGCGAACAGGATTCGACGCGCCAACTCCGATGCCTACCAAGTGGCACTTTCCTTTCGCGGCCGATCCGGAATCGTCCAGGAAAACCAGGAGACGACGCTGGCTCCTGCGGACCTGACGCTCTACGACGCCTCCCGTCCTTTCGTGGCGTGGAGCTTTCCCGGCGAGCACGGCGCGTCGGGAGGTTCCCACGACGAGATATCCGACGGGCTGATATTGCACGTCCCCCACAGCGCCCTGGCGCTCCCCCGCTCTACCCTGCAGCGGTTACTCGCCAAGCGGATCTCCGGGCGTGAGAGCGTGGCCGCGCTTTTCAGCGGACTGCTTCACCAGGTGCTGGCCCAGGCCGCGCGCATGACCCGAGCCGACACCGAGCGGCTGTCGGGGGTCATCGTCGATCTCCTCACTTCCGTGCTCGCCCATGAATTGGAGACCGACCCCTCGCCTTTCGTGACGGATCCCGGTGCGGTGCTCGTTCTTCGTGTCCAGGCGTTCATCGAGCGACATTTGGATGACTTGGAGCTCTCGGCGGCCGGCATCGCCGCCGCCCACCACGTTTCCCTGCGCCACATGCAGCGGCTCTTCCAGAAGGAGGGCTGCACCGTCACCGGCTGGATCCAGCAGCGGCGGCTCGAACGCTGTCACCGCGCGCTGGCCGATCCCCTGTTGGACGGTCGCCCTATCAGGGTCATCGCCGCCTGCTGGGGTTTCACCAACGAAGCGCACTTCAACCGGCTCTTCCGAAAGACCTACGGGGCCCCTCCGGCGACCTACCGGCGTCACCTCCGATACAGCCAGTCCCAACAGGGGTGACGCCCACAAGCCTGGGCCGTCGGAATCGACGCCGACGGGGAGATGCACGTGCTGGGCATTTGGGTGGGATGCGGATGGCCTGGTCGGCGACGGTCGAAGACCAGGCCCGCAGGGTGGCGAAGCCGTGTCAGTTTCCGGCCGTGCGCTCGCGTTCGTGTTCGGCGTTGATGCGCAGCGCCTCGGCGAGCTGGTCTTCCAGGATGATGATCCGGCAGGCGGCTTCCACGGGGGTGCCCTGGTCGACGAGCTCCCGGGCACGCGCGGCCAGGCGCAGCTGGTAGCGGGAGTAGCGGCGGTGGCCGCCGCTGGAGCGTTTCGGCTCGATCAGTTTGGCGGCGCCCAGGGCCCGGAGGAACGTGGGGGTGACCCCGAGCATCTCCGCGGCCGTGCCCATACTGTAGGCGGGGTAGTCCTCATCGTCGAACCGGTCATCGGCGCCGTCCGCAACGCTGTGCGTGCCGCTGTCCGCGGCGCCGGCGGGCGGCGCCTGCTTGCCGCCGCGGCGGGTGTGGGCTGGATGGGTTTATGGGCAACAGCCCCGAGGTGGCCCGCCTGACCGGCATCAGGACCGGCCGGCTGACCGTCGGGGTCTACACGCTGGCCG